>NZ_CP041387.1:3140833-3466666 GCF_007005445.1 Rhodopseudomonas palustris
ACCAGCGGGTCGCGCAGCGACTCGAACTGCGCGGCGAGCACCAGGAAGATGATGATCAGCGCGAAGCCGAATGTGATGGCGAGCTGGTTGCCCTCCTGCACGTATTGCCGCGCATCGGCGAGATAGTCGTGACCGAACCCGGACGGCAGATTCTTGGCCTGCTGTTCGAGGAATTCCACGGCCTTGCCGACGGTGACGCCCGGCATCGGCACCGCCTGGAAGGTCGCGGAGTTGAGCTGGTTGTAGTGCGACAGCGCGTTCGGATCGGTCGCGGTCTCGATCGTCACCAGCGTCGACAACGGCACCTGCTGGCCGCTGGCGCTCGGCACGTAGAAGCCGTCGAGCGACTGCGGCGTCAGCCGGTCGGCGCGCGGCACCTGCGGGATCACCTGATACGACCGGCCTTCGAGATTGAAGCGGTTGACGTAGTTGCCGCCGAGCAGCGTCGCCAGCGTGGTGCCGAGCCGCTGCATGTTGATCCCGAGGTCGCTCGCCTTGGTGCGATCGATCGTCACCCGCACCACCGGCTGGTTGAAGTCGAGGTCGCTGTCGGCAACGATGAACAGCCCGCTCTTGCGCGCAGCATCCTTCAGCTTGACCATTTCTTCGAACACCGCGCGGAAGCCGGCGGTCGAGTTGATCACCATCTGGATCGGCAGACCGCCCGGACCGCCGGGCAGCGGCGGCAGGTTGAAGGCGAAGGCGTTGACGCCCTCGATCTTGCTGAGCTCGGCCTGCACCAGCGGTTTGAGCTGCATCGCGGTGCGCTTGCGTTCGTCCCACGGCTTCAGCAGCATGCCGGCGATGCCGTTGTTCGGGCCCGACGTGCCGTTGAGGATGAAGCGCAGGTCGGTCTCCGGGAAGCTGGCATAGGCCTTGTCGAGCTTCTCGCCGTAGTAGTTGGCGTAGTCGATATTGGCGTATTTCGGCGCTTTCGTCACCGCGAACACGATACCCTGATCCTCTTCGGGCGCCAGCTCCTTGGCCGTATTCATGTACATGAAGCCGACCAGACCGAGGATCACCACGGCGAACATCCCGGTGATCGGCCGGTAGTCGAGCGAGCGGTCGAGCTGCCGGCCGTACCACCGCGTCACCGAGCTGAACACGGAATCGACCTTGCGGGCGAACCAGCCCTGGCTGTCCTGATGCTTGAGCAGAACCGAGCACATCATCGGCGACAGCGTCAGCGCGATGATGCCCGAGACGATCACCGCGCCGGCCAGCGTGAACGCGAATTCGCGGAACAGCGCGCCGGTGAGGCCGCCGAGGAAGCCGATCGGGGCATACACCGCGGCCAGCGTGATGGTCATCGAGATCACCGGGCCGACGATCTCGCGGGCACCGATCAACGAGGCCTGGACCGGACTCTTCCCTTCCTCGAGATGGCGGTGGATGTTCTCGACCACCACGATGGCGTCGTCGACCACGAGGCCGATCGCCAGCACCATGGCCAGCAGCGTCAGCAGGTTGATCGAGAATCCCATCGCCAGCATCGCGGTGCAGACGCCGATCAGCGACAGCGGGATCGTCACCACCGGGATGATCACCGAGCGGAACGAGGCCAGGAACAGGAAGATCACCACGATCACGATGCCGACGGCTTCGATCAGCGTCTTCTCCACCTCGTCGATCGACGAGCGGATGAACTTGGTCGAATCGTAGGCGACCTTCATGTGCATCGAGGGCGGCAGATTGCGCTCGATTTCCGGGAACAGGGCGCGCACGCCGGTGACGATGTTGAGCGGGTTGCCCTGCGGGGTGGCCTGCACGCCGATGAAGATCGCCCGCTCGCCGGAGAACGCCACGCTGCTGTCGGTACTCTGCGCCGCCAGTTCGACGGTAGCGACGTCCTCCATCCGCACGAAGCCGCCGTCCTTGGCCTTGACGATCATCCGCTTGAACTGGTCGACGTTCTGAAGGTCGGTGTTGGTCGTGATGTTGGAGACGGTCAGATAGCCTTTGGTCTGGCCCGCCGCCGCCTGGAAGTTGTTGGCCTGGATCGCCGCCGAAATGTCGTTCGCCGACACGCCGCGGCCCGCCATCCGCAACGGATCGAGCCATATCCGCATCGCGAACGTCTGGCCGCCGAGAATGTCGGCGGAGGCGACGCCGTCGACCGTCGACAGCACCGGCTGCACCACGCGCGTCAGATAGTCGGAGATCGCCGATCCCGACAATTCGTTGCTCGAGAAGCCGATATACATCACCGCCGTGGTCTGGCCGGTGGATTTGACGATCACCGGATCGTTGGCTTCCTTGGGGATCAGGTATTTGACCGAATTCACCTTCGCCAGCACTTCGGTGAGCGCCTGGTTGGGATCGAAGTTCAGCTTGACGTAGACGGTGATCAGGCTCTGGCCCTGCGTCGAGGCCGAGGTGATGTAGTCGACGCCTTCGGCCGAGGCGACCGCCTGCTCCAGCGGCGTGGTGATGAAGCCCTGCATCAGGTCCGGCGAGGCGCCCGGATACGACGTGGTGATGGTCACCACGGTGTTGGACAGCTTCGGATATTGCCGGATCGGCAGCGTCATCGCGGCGCGGAAGCCGATCAGCAGAATCAGCATGCTGACCACCAGCGACAGCACCGGGCGCTTGATGAAGATGTCGGTGAGGACCATACGGACGCTCCGTGGCGCACGGCTCTCGCGCGGCGCGCGGCGAGGCTGCGGTTGAGTTGTCTTCCGGACGGCGCCGATCGCCGGCCGGACCTGTTCGATACGAGGGCCGCTTTCGACCGTCAGTAACGCGGCTCGTCTTCGGCTGCGGCGGAGGCGGATCGGTCGAGATCGCCACCGCGGCGCCCGACTGCAGCTTGAGCTGACCAACCGCGACGACGCGGTCACCCGGCTTCACCCCGGTCAGGATCACGGCGCGGCCGTCGATCCGGTCGCCGGTGCGAACGAAAGTCCGCACCGCCGACAGATTGCTTTTCCCGTCCTCGCCCTTCTCGTCCTTGATCAGGAAAACGGAGTCGCCGTACAGCGTGTAGTCGACCGCGGTCTCCGGCACGGTGATCACCGCCGGCTTGTCGGGAAGCACCACGGTGGTGGTCGCGAACATGCCCGGCCGCAGCACCCGGCCCGGATTGACCAGGGTCGCCTGCACCCGGATGTTGCGGGTGTCGGTCGAGATCTGCGGTTCGATGGTGGTGATCTTGCCGTCGAACACCCGCCCCGGATAGGCGTCGACCGTGACGCGGACGGCCTGACCGACCGCCAACGTGCCGGAGTCTTTTTCCGTCACGGTGAAGTTGTCGTAAACCTGCGACAGGTCGGTGAGCGACACGATCTGGGTGCCGGCGCTCAGATACTGGCCGACTTCGACCTGCCGCACGCCGAGCACGCCGTCGAACGGCGCCCGCACCGTCTTCTGCGAAATCAGCGCTTCGGTCTTGGCGATTCCGGCATTGGCCTGATCGAACGCCGCCTGCGCCGAATCCACCGTCGCCTGCGGGCCGAACTGCCGCGCGGCGAGCTGCTTGGCGCGGTCGAGCGATAGTTCGGCGACCTTGGCCTGCGCGCGGAAGTTCGCGAGATCGGCCAGCTCGGTCTCGTCGAACAGCTTCACCAGCGGAGTGCCCTGCTTCACCTCGGAGCCGGCCTGAAACAGGATGTCGGTAATGCGGCCCGAGACGTCCGAGGTGACGTTGACCTGATGCACGGCGGCCAGATTGCCGACCGCGGTCAGCAGGTTGGGCAGCACTTCGGACTTCGCCTCTGCGACCGTGACGGTGATCGGCGGCGGTTTGTTGTTGGCGAAGAACTGCGCAATCATATGATTGCGGAAGGCGTTGAAGCCGACCAGCACGGCGACCAGCAGCCCCAGCAGCAACCCGACGATGATGAACCAGCGGACCTTCCGCACCGGGCGCGGGCGCGGATTCTCGCTGGAGCTCCGCGACGACGGCGGAGTTTCTGTCGCAAGCGTCATGTCATGCACTTCCTGTCGTTTCCGCCTGCATCCGATCTTGCGAAAATTCGCGGTCGAGATGGACGGCAATTACGGCTTCGTTCAGACCAATTCCACGTAGGATGAATTCGCACATCTGGCGCTCGAGACCGGCGGGGTTGCCGTAGCTCAGGCACGGCACCGACGGCAGCCGCGCCAGCGCCGCCATCAGCAAGGTGTGGTGGGCGAACCAGAACAGGTTCATCGGCTCCTCGCCGATCCTGACCGCATCGCCCGCCTCCACCGCCCGCTCCAGCGACATCACGAAGGTTCGCCCGATCAGACCGGTGACCTTCTCGTACACCAGACGGGCGAACTCGCCGTCGTCGAGCTGGCTCGACACCAGCAGGCGCAGCCGCTGATCCTCCTCCTGCTCCGGATGATCGGAGGCGTGCAGGAAGTGCAGCACCATCTCCCGGACCAGCACCACCAGCGTCTGGGTCGAGGGCTCGGCACCGAGCAGCTCGATCAGCGCCGGATCGGCCTCGCGCTCGCAGGCCAGAATCTCGGCATACAGCGCCGCCTTGCTCGGGAAATGCTTGAACAGCAACCCCTCCGAGATCGACGCGGCGGCCGCGACGCTCTTGGTGGTGGTCCCTGCAAAGCCGTTCCGGGCAAAGCAACGCTTGGCTGCGCCCAGGATCAGTTCCCGGCGCAAGTCGCTGGTCATGCGCAGTGAAGTCATTTTGTGAGTAGGCACTCACTTTGGCAATTGTCAATCAGGATCGCTGCAACGCACTAAATCGTGAGGGTCGAGATTGGCGGAAGCGGGGCGGACAAGCGCACCCGCCGGCCAAGGCGGTCCGGCTCGCCGAAGGCGGGAGACGAGCCGGCGCCTGACATGCGGCTGGCCGGTTCCATCCGCAAGGGCCTCGACGCGGATTTCCCGGACGTTTCGGCAACGTCGTAAATCGCCTATAGAGATTCAAAACAGGAATGACATGGAAACGGCCCCAGCAGAGCTCGCGGAAGCGTTCGATCTTGCACGTCTGACGCCCGACTTTTACGACAACCCCTACCCGACCTATCAGGCGCTGCGGACCCATCAGCCGGTCAAGCGGCTGGCGGGCGGCGGCTACTTCCTCACCCGCTATGACGACCTGATCGCGGTCTACAAGAACACCACGCTGTTCTCGTCGGACAAGAAGCGTGAGTTCGCGCCGAAATACGGCGAGTCCCTGCTGTTCGAGCATCACACCACCAGCCTGGTGTTCAACGACCCTCCCTCGCATACCCGAGTCAGACGATTGATCATGGGCGCGCTGACGCCGCGGGCGATCGCCGGCATGGAGCCGGACCTGATCGCGCTGGTCGACCGGCTGCTCGACGCCATGGCGAGCAAGGACAAGGTCGACCTGATCGAGGACTTCGCCGCCGCGATCCCGATCGAGGTGATAGGCAATCTGCTCGGCGTGCCGCAGGACGAGCGCGCGCCGCTGCGCGGCTGGTCGCTGGCTATTCTCGGAGCGCTGGAGCCGGTGATCGGACCGGAAGCGTTCGACCGCGGCAACGAGGCGGTACGCGAATTTCTCGGCTATCTCGAGACCCTGATCGCGCGCCGCACCGCCGAGCCCGGCGATCCGGAGCGCGACGTGCTGACCCGGCTGATCCTGGGCGAGGCCGGCGGCGAGAAGCTCTCCGCCAAGGAGCTGCTGCACAACTGCATCTTCCTGCTCAATGCCGGCCACGAGACCACCACCAATCTGATCGGCAACGGGCTGGTGACGCTGGCCGACAACCCTGCGCAAAAGCAGCGCCTGATCGCCGAGCCAGGACTGATCAGGACCGCGGTCGAGGAAATCCTGCGCTACGAGAGCTCCAACCAGCTCGGCAACCGCATCACCACCGCACAGGTCGAGATCGGCGGCGTGACGATGCCGGCGAACACTTCGCTGACACTGTGCATCGGCGCCGCCAACCGCGATCCGGCGCAGTTTGCCGACCCCGACCGGTTCGACGTGGCGCGCAGCCCGAACCGGCATCTCGCCTTCGCCTCCGGGCCGCATCAATGCGCCGGCATGGCGCTGGCAAGGCTGGAAGGCGCAATCGCGCTGTCGCGGTTTCTCGCCCGCTTTCCGGACTACGCGCTCGACGGAGCGCCGCAGCGTGGTGGCCGGGTCCGGTTCCGCGGTTATCTCAGCGTTCCTTGCCGGCTCGGTTAGCGCAGGCCGGCTCCATCGCACCGCCGCATTGTGCTGCGACGGCTGTGCGCGAACCGCCTCCTCGTTGCCCAGCCTCGGCGCCCAACCGGTGGCGGCGCTCGGTGATTTCGGAGATCATGGGCGGCAGAGATTCGTCCGGCCCGAGCGGGCCCTTTCACGAGCGAGGCCCAGTGAATCGACCGACGACGAAGCATGGCGCCCCGCGTCGCTACCGGCGCCCCGTCCTCCTTGCCCTTGCGACGCTGCTTGCCGCGGCCACGCCGGCGCCCGACGCGGACGCCAAGCGGGCCCGCCCCGCGGCGACCACCGAGGCGATCGCTCCCCGCGAAGCCGGCGAGCCGGTGATGGCGATCGTGTCGATCAAGGAGCAGCGGGTAACGCTGTACGACGCCGATGGCTGGATCTATCGCGCGCCGGTCTCGACCGGCACCACCGGGCGCGAAACCCCGGCGGGCGTGTTCACCGTGGTCGAGAAGGACAAGGACCACCGCTCGACGATGTACGACGACGCCTGGATGCCGCACATGCTGCGCATCACCTGGAATGGGGTCGCGCTGCACGGCGGTCCGCTGCCCGGCTACCCGGCGTCGCACGGCTGCGTGCGGATGCCCTACGGTTTCGCCGAACGGATCTTCGACAGGACCAGGATCGGCATGCGGGTGATCGTGTCGCCGGAGGACGCGGCGCCGGTCGACATCAGCCATCCGGTGCTGTTCTCGCCGAGCGCCGAGGCACTCGCCGCAGCGCCGGCGCGCGCCGAAACCGCGGCACGCGCGGCCGAGCAGGCGGCCGAGGCGGCCGACGAGGCCAAGGCCGCCGCCGCCGCAGCCGCCCGCGCGGTGAAGCCGCTGAAGGACAGCTTGCGCAAACTGGAGCGCGCCCGGACGCGGGCCGAAGCGGCGCTGAAGGCGGCCGACAAGGTGCTGGTTGCCGCCGCCACCGACGAAGCCAGGGCCAAGGCGGAACAGCGGCAGCAGCAGGCCGCGCAGCAGCTCGGCGAGGTCACCACCCAGCTCGAAACCGCCAAGGCCGATGCCGACGCCAAGCACGCCGCCGCAGCCGCCACCAAGGAAGCCGCCAAGGCCGCCGCTGCGAAGAAAGCCGAGACCGCGAAGCTCGCGACCGACGCCAGGCTGGCACAGGAGCCGGTGTCGATCTACATCAGCCGGGCGACGCAGAAGCTCTACGTTCGGCGCAACACCCGCAAGCCCTTGCCGGACGGCGGAGAGCTGTTCGACTCCTCGATCGAGGTGCCGGTGACGATCCGCGATCCCGACCGGCCGATCGGCACGCATATCTTCACCGCGATGGCGCGCAACGACGCCGGGTTGCGCTGGAGCGCGGTGACGATCGAGAGCGCCGACGATGCCAGAAGCGCGCTCGACCGTGTCACGATTCCGCCGGAGGTGCTGGACCAGATCGGCCCGACCGCGCTGCCGCGTTCCTCGATCGTCGTGTCGGACGAGCCGCTGAGCGCGGAGACGAATTACCGCACCGAGTTCGTCGCGGTGCTGAGCGATCAGCCGCAGGGCGGTTTCATCACCCGCAGGCCGACCCGCGAACCGCCGATCGCGAGCAACGACGACTGGGGTGACGGCGGTTGGGACAACAACGGCTGGGACAGCGGCTGGTCGAATGACGGCTTCTCCCGCCGCACGGAGCCCCGCGTCGTCCCCAGCCGCCGCGGCGGCTATTACTATCAGCCGCAATCGACCTGGTGGTAGCGGCCGGCGCTACGCGCCATCCACCGCCACGCCGTCGAGAGATTGGGCCGGCGTCCGCTGCACCAGCAGAGTCGGAATCCGGCGGGTTCCGCTGCGCACCGTGACGACGCGGGTGTCGGCGTGACGGCCGGCTCGCGACGCGGTGACGATCAGGCCGGCGGCGATCAGCCGTTCGCGCGCCGCCTCGACATCGTCGACACGCCAGCCCACGCCCCACAGCTTGTCATGCTCGGCGTCCGAGCCGGCGACCGGCCGGTGGACCACTTCGATCCTGAGATCGCCGCAATGGAACGACATCAGCCGCCCCCAGTCCTGCCGGGTGCGGTCCAGCGCCATGGCGAGCCCGAGCCGCGCCCCGTACAGCGCTGCGGCGCGCTCGGGATCGGAGGTCGAGATCACCAGATGATCGAGGCCGACCACCGGCGCCGTCCCGATTACCTGTGAATGCGGTCGTTCGGAGCCGAGTTCGAGGAAGAACATCCGGACCCCGCGGGTGGTCTCGGTCGCGGTCCGGGTGCGCTTCCATGCCAGCGTGGCGCCGGTGATGCGGTCGCGGCCTTCGACGTCTGCGACCGGCGTCGGCTGCAGCGCCACCCGCTCCAGCCGGTTGCGCGTCGCCGCGACGTCGGCGACCCGGAAGCACAGGCTGGCGATTCCCTCGCCTTGCAGCTTGATCAGCGTGCGTAGCCGCTCGGCGTTCGGCCCCGGACCTGACGGCGCCATGAATTCCACCGACATGTTGTCCAGGGTGAACAGAACGTGGTCGGAGCCGTCGTCGCCGCCGCGCCAGGCCGGCGCGCGGGCCAGCAGCGTCTCGTAGGTCGCGACCGTCTCGGCCAGATCGCTGACCAGAACGACGAGGTGATCGATCGCGGTGATCATGAACGTTCCCCCTGCATGCGCAGCGCTCCCGGCGGTGATTTGCGGCGCGATGTTATCGCGTTTGCCGCACCTGTTGATGGACGTGCAATCCCCGGACAATGCCGAGGGCGCCGACCAGCGGCCGTCCTCCCGCGGAGTTCGATCCCGAGCGCTCCTCACTCTCGCCTCCCCTGACCGGGCCTGCCCGGAACAAGGCAGCGCGCGCGTCGTTGTGACTGGATTTTCGGCGAAACCGCTGTCGTATCAGTTGTGGCGCTGCGGAAAATTTTAGCGAATGCGGCCGCGGCCTCAATGCTATGCTGACCGCGCCGGAACCGGTCGCAGCCTCGGGACTCTCATGCACGCACTCTTCATCGGACAGACCTATATCGACGTCACCTTCATCACCGACCATCTGCCGACCGGCGACGAAAAGCACGTGGCGTCCGACTACGCGGTGTCGTTCGGCGGCAACGCGGTGACCGCGGCGTTCTGCTGCGCCAAGCTCGGGATCGTGCCCGACCTGATCGCCACCATCGCCAACGATTGGCTGGGGCGGATGTTCATGGACATGAGCGCGAAGTACGGCATCTCGGTGCATCCGCGCAAAGTCGCCACCTCGTCGCTGTCGTTCATCATGCCGAAGGACGGCAAGCGCGCCATCGTGCGCTGCCGCGACGACGAGCACATCCACCCGTTCCCGCTGCTCAATCTCGGCCAGTGCCGCGCGCTGCACGTCGACGGCCACCAGCCGGACGCCGCGATCCACTACGCGAAACTCTGCCGCGAGGCCGGCATCCTGACCTCGCTCGACGGCGGCGGCCTGCGCACCAACACCCACGAACTGCTGGAATATATCGACGTCGCCATCGTCGCCGAACGGCTGTGCGAACAGATGGACATGACGCCGGAGAAGATGCTCGACTATCTGAAGTCACGCGGCTGCCGGGTCGGCGGCGTCACGCTCGGCGAGCGCGGGCTGTATTGGTACGACGAAGCCGGCACGGTGCGGACCCTGCCGGCGCTGCCGATCCCGCGCGAACGGGTGATCGACACAAACGGCGCCGGCGACGTGTTTCACGGCGCTTACGTGTTCTCCTATCTGAACAGCCCGGAGCAAAGCTGGCAGCACCACTTCGAATTCGCCCGCGCCGCCTCGACCTTCAAGATCCAGCGCCTCGGCAACGAGGCCGGCCTGCCCACGGTCGCCGATATCGAAGCCGTCAAGCGCGAGTTTGTCGCGGCAGTCGCGTGAAGCTCAGCAGCGTCATTGCGAGGAGCGAAGCGACGAAGCAATTCAGTTCAGTATCCAGTGCCTCTGGATTGCTTCGCTTCGCTCGCAATGACGGGGCTTGGTCTCTGCCCTACGCGACCGCCTTCTTCAGGTCGAAGCCGAGATCGGCCGCCTGGTCCGGCGTCACTGACTTGTCGAGCGGCAGGATCTTGCGGCCGAAGACGTGATCGGCGGCGCGGTTGACGGATTCGATGCCGATCAGCTTGCCGGCCTTGTAGCAGAACGCCGAGAACGAGCGCTCGGCGACGCTGCCGCGGATCACCACCTGATCGAAGCCGGCAGTGAGGCCGACGATCTGCAGCTTGTCGTCGCCCTGATCGGACCAGAACCACGGATAGCCGTCATACGGTTTGGCGTCGCCGGTGAGACGCGCGGCGACGCAGCGCGCCTGGTCGGTAGCGTTCTGCACCGACTCCACCCGCATCGTCTCGCCGAACCGGACGCTGTCGAACAGCGCGCAATCGCCGATCGCCGAGATGTGCGGGTCGCGGGTGAGAAGCTGTCGGTCGACGATGATGCCGGCCGCGGTCGGCAGACCGGCGGCGGCGGCGATCTCGACGTTCGGGATGACACCGACGCCGACCACCACGAGATCGCAGGGCAATGTGTGACCGTTGCTCAGGACGACGCCGGTGACACGGCCGCCCTCGGCCGCGATCTCGGTGGCGCGGACGCCGTAGTGCATCCGGATGCCGGCCGCGGAGTGGCGGTCGTGGAAGTAGCTGGAGATCTCCGGCGTCACCACGCGCGCCATCACCCGCGGCGCCAGTTCGACGACGTCGACCTCGAGCCCCTTGGCCCGCGCCGTGGCGGCGAATTCGAGGCCGATGAAGCCGGCGCCGATCACCACGACGTGCTTCCTGTCCGGCATCCGCTGCCGCAGCACTTCGCTCTCATCGAGCGTGCGCAGGTAAAGCACGTCCGGCAGCGAGCCGTTGGGCACGTCGAGCATCCGGTTGCGCGCGCCGGTGGCGAGCACGAGGTGGCCGTACTCGATCGCGGTGCCGGAGGCGAGCAGCAGCTTGCGCCCTTCGCGGTCGATCGAAACCATGCGGTCGGAGATCAGCTCGATCGCCTGATCCTGAAAAAACTTCTCCGGGCGAAACATCAGCGAGTTCGGATCGCCGCCGCTCTTCAAGTAGGCCTTCGACAGCGGCGGGCGCTGATACGGCAGATGCTTCTCGTCGTTGATCAGCGCGATACGCCCGGCATACTTCGCCTGGCGCAGCGATACGGCGACCTGAAATCCGGCATGTCCGGCTCCAGCAATCAAGACCGTGTCGTTCATAGTTGAGCTCGTTGAGTTGAGGAAACGGCGCGCGGACGCGCGGGAGGTGGGGGATCGGTCCCAGCCTCTAGCATACTCGGTCACCGCAGGTCAGCACGTTTGCCGACGCCCTGCCCCGCCGCCTCAGTAGATCGGCGGCCTGAAATCGAGGATCGGCCCCTTGGGCTCCGACAGCGCATCCAGCGCCACCGCGTCGACCAGCAACGGACCGCGCGACCGGGTGACCGCGCCGACCCGCTCGATGCTCCCAAATGCAGCCTGCAGATCCGGCCGCGCCGCGGCGTTGTCGACGCCGACCAGCAGCAGCGGACCGGCGAGTTGCCGGGGCGTCGGCGCCGGAGCGGCAAGCCAACGAAACCGCTCGCCGCGCTGGACCACGCAGGTGCCCGGCGGCAGATAGAACGCCAGCCATCCCGTGGTTCCGTAATCATCCGTCAGCACGCAGGTGGCGCCGACCCGCCGGCGCACCTGATCGATCTGCGCCACCATCTCCGCGACACCGACGCCGACCGAGCGCACCGTGGCGTCGCGGCGATAGCCGGTCAGCGTGCCGGTGTTGACCTGCACCACCACCAGCGCGAACAGCACCGCGCCGGTCGAGACCGCCCAGCGCCGGCAGAACGAGACGAGGCGGGCGACGCCAGGCTTCCAATGCGGATAGGCGGCCCCGACCGCGGCGGCGAGCGCGAATGCCGGATACAGCGGGCTCAGCCAGTTGGCCTCGACCCGGTCGTGCAGCGCCTGCCAGGCGAAATACAGCGCGATCGTCCACACCGTGGCCCCGACCAGCACGCGCGAGGCCGCCGGCCCGGTGCCGCGCTTGCCGAGCGCGATCAGCCCCACCACGCCGAGGATGAAAACGAACGGGGTCGCCAGCACGAACTGGGTCGGGATCAGCTCGGCGAGAAACTTCGGCTCGAACCCGCCGAGCTTGGCGCGGCCGAACTGCTTGACGAAGGAAATCCAGTCGTGCTCCGCGTTCCAGATCACCACAGGCGAGAACAGCGCGAACGCGATCACGCCGCCGAGATACGGCCACGGCGAGATCAGCCAGCGCCGTAGCGACGGCACCCACAACAGCCAGATCAGGATCGCCGGACCGAAGAACAGCGCGGTGTATTTCGACAGCAGCGCCAGCCCGACCGCGACGCCGACCGCGAGCCACCACACGCCCCTGCCGGTTGCGGCGACCTTCGCCAAAGCGAGCAGCACGAAGCTCGACGCCACCAGCAGCGGGGCATCGGGGGTGACGATGGTGGTCCCCGCCGACACCATCATCGTCGCATTGAGCAGCAGCGTGGCGGTGGCGGCGATCCGTTCGCCCTCGAACAACAGGACTGCAGCCCGCCACACCGCCCAGCTCATCGGCACCGCCAACAGGATCGACACCAGGCGGACGCCGAATTCGGTGTCGCCTGCGATCAGCGTGCCGAGCCTGATCACCACCGCCACCATCGGCGGGTGGTCGAAATAGCTGAGCGCGAGATTCTTCGACCAGGTCCAGTAATAGGCCTCGTCGAACGTCAGTGGCGTCAGCGCCGCGGCGAGCAGACGCAGCGCGACGAGGCCGGCGACGACCAGGATCGTGGCGACGACCGGACGCCGCATCGCCTCGCTCATCACGCGCTCATCGCTTGCGCCAGACGAACAGGCCGGACATCGCGTAATTCCACACCACGCCCATCAGCGCGCCGGCGGCGCCCGCCAGCCACCAGGTGATGTGCTCGTTGTAGACCGCGAAGGCGACGCCGACATTGGCGAGCAGACCGACGCTGCACACCAGATAGAACAGCAGCAGGCCGCGCAGGATGGCGAAACCCTTCAGCCGCTGGTCGCGATAGGTCAGGAAGTTGTTGAGGATGAAATTGCTGGTCATCGCCACCAGCGCGGCGATGCCCTGCGCCTCGGCGAACGGCTGCTCGAACAGCTTCAGCACCACGTACAGCGTGACGAAGTGCACCACCACGCCGGTGGAGCCGACCAGCGCAAACAGGATGAATCGCAGCGACAGCACGTCGTGGCTGAACTTCGCCAGCACCAGGCCGAGGAAGTCCAGAGCCACCATCGAATCCAGCTTGCTCTCGCCGTGCAGCCGCGAGCCGAACGTGAACGGCACCTCGACGATGCGCAGACTGCCGCGCGCGGTGGCGATGACGTCGAGCAGGATCTTGAAGCCCTGGGTCGAAAGCTCCGGAGCGAACTGCTCGAAGCGATCGCGGCGGATCATGAAGAAGCCGCTCATCGGGTCGGCGACATCGATCTTCAGGGCTTTCTGGGCGACCTGGGTGGCGAGCGCGCTGATGCCGGCGCGCTGCCTGTTGAAGCTGTCGGCGCTGCCGCCTTCGACATAGCGGCTGCCAATCACCAGATCGGCGGCGTTGCTCTCCAACAGCGACAGCATCTTGGCGAGCTGGGTCTCGTCGTGCTGGAGATCGGCATCCATCACCGCGGCAAACGGGGCGCCGGACGCCAGGATGCCTTCGATGCAGGCGCCCGACAGTCCGCGCCGGCCGATCCGGCGGATGCAGCGCACGCGCGGATCCCGCTGCGCCATGTCGCGCACCACCTGCCAGGTCCCGTCGGGGGAGTTGTCGTCGACGTAGATGACTTCCCACGCCACGCCGACGAGTGCTGCTTCCAATTTACGGAACAGCACCTCGACATTGTCGCGTTCATTGAAGGTCGGGACCACCACCGAGAGCTGCAGCGGAACCGCCGCGGGCTGGGCACGGGTCGCGACCTCGGCTGGGCTGGCTTCGATCATCGCGCCATGCGTATAGCGGCGCACCCGGGCGCTGCCAAGGCGAGTACCGGCCGTTCTGGGGCAGAAATGTACTGAAATCGGGTGGCTTCGGCCGCCCAAAAAGGTGAACGACCACGAACAACAGGTGCGCGTGCATCCGGCGCTCCCTACTATTCAGTGGTCGTCTCGGCGTCGCACGCTCCTGCTCGGAGCATCGACGTCGCCGTTGCAACCAAGATAGGAACGGGATGCAGCATTCGCAAGGGGGAGAGATGAAGAAAGGTCAGGCGGGCAATATCCGCATCGGGATCGGCGGCTGGACCTTCGCGCCGTGGCGCGGGGTGTTCTATCCGGACAAGCTGCCGCAGCGGCGCGAGCTGGAATACGCCGCCTCGAAGCTGACCTCGATCGAAATCAACGGCACCTTCTACGGCTCGCAGAAGCCGGAGAGCTTCCGCAAATGGGCAAGCGAAGTGCCCGACGGCTTTGTGTTCTCGCTGAAGGGGCCGCGGTTTGCGACCAACCGCAAGGTGCTGGCGGAAGCCGGCGACAGCATCGAACGATTCTATCATTCCGGCGTGCTCGAACTCGGTGACCGGCTCGGGCCAGTGCTGTGGCAGTTCGCGCCGACCAAGAAGTTCGACGAAGCGGATTTCGGCCGCTTTCTCGAACTGCTGCCGCGCTCACTCGACGGCCGCACGCTGCGTCATGCCGTCGAAGTCCGTCATGACAGTTTCAAGACGCCGGCGTTCATCGCGCTGTTGCGCCAGCACGGCATTCCGGTGGTGTACTCCGAGCACGCCAGCTATCCGGAAATCGCGGACGTCACCGGCGACTTCGTCTATGTGCGGCTGCAGAAGGGCAAGGACGAGATCGCCACCGGCTATCCGCCGAAGGCGCTGTCGGAATGGGCGAAGCGACTGCAGCTCTGGGCGGATGGCAGCGAGCCGGACGATCTGCCGAAGGTGGACGGGGCACGCACCAGGCGGCAACAGCGCGACGTGTTCGCCTACGTGATCCACGAAGGCAAAGTGCGCGCGCCCGCCGCGGCGATGGAACTGATCGAACTCATCGGCTAAACTGTGGCGCGATGCGGCAAGTGAGCGGTCGTGACGCGCGACATTGCGCCACCGCAAAGCCTTGCGGCCGATCAATGGGTTCATAGGACGCGCCCAATACCCTCGGGCGCATGTACTACATCAACAAAAGGGTCCGGGTTCGGATGGACAAGATCGACTTCATGAACGGGCAGATCAAGGCTCTGCTCAACTTCGCCAACGCGCTGATCAAGTCGCATCCGTCGCCGGCGATCCTGCGCCACAATTTCGAAACGAAAGCCCGCGCCGCCCCGAACGCCCCACAGGGCCTATCTCTCTCCGAAGCCTATATCGACGGCATGGCCGACATCAATCGCCAGCTCGCAGTCGCCCTCGAGCATGCGATTGCAGCGCGCGACCAGCATGATCCGCAGCCGGATTGAACGCCGGCTTTTCTGACGCACTAGACAACACCCACAACCAGAGATTTAATAAGCAACATTCTTCGCGCATTAAATCTCTGTTTGGGTATTTTAGTGATGCGTTGCGTCGCGTGGATGGGGGTGTTCGGCATGATCGCGTCGTTGATCGCGAGCACCGCATGCACCTCCGCCCAAACGTTCGATCCCCTCGACCAACCGCAGTTCGACCTCCCCGACCCCGGCGCATTCGACCTCCGCGCCAGCACGGCAGCCGACATGGCGGGGCTCGATTCCGACGATGAGGACGGCTTGGCGGGCGACCTGCCGGTCGGCCAGCACGCCTCTCCTTTGGCCGCGCTGGCACCGGCAACGCTCAGCGGCGGACAGGCTGCCCAAGGGCTGCTGTTCGGCGGCCACGATCTGTGGCGCAACGGCATCGCACTATACGGCGGGGTCGAATTTCTCGGCGACACTGCGGCGGACAACGGCTTCGTCATTCGGCTGTTCGCGTCGGAAGCGCTCGAGCGCTATCAGTCGGAGCGCTTCACTTATGTCAGCGACATCTCCAGAGCTTCGGTGCTGGCGGGATGGCGCTTCAAGCTCGGCGCTTTCGAACTGAAGATCCTCGCCGGCCCCGATCTGGAGCATCGCGCATCGATGCCCGACGTCCGCGACAAACGTTGGCGCGGCAGCCACGGCGGCGCCCGGATCGCGCTGGACGGCTGGGCCGAGCCGACGCCTGAGACCATGCTGTCGGCATCGTTCTACGCCACCACCATCGCCGGGAGCTACGGCGCACGGCTGGCCGCGGGCTGGCGAATGCTCGACAGGTTCTGGGTGGGACCGGAAATGTCCGGCTCGTCCGACGAATTCAGCCGCCAGACCCGGATCGGACTGCATCTCACCGGCCTCCAGCTCGCGGTACTGGAATGGTCGGCGGCCGCCGGTTACGTCCGCGACAGCTTCGGCCGCGGAGGCGTCTATACCCGCCTCGGGGTCATGCTGCGGCAGTGACGCCGCAGCATGGTTCGGCGGGCGCAGTCAATCGAGCGTGCGGCGGAAGCGCGTCACTGCGATCGTCATCGCCACCAGCATCAGCACCACCAGCGCGATCGCGTCGTAGTGCAGATTTTCCAGCGACGAGCCCTTCAGCATGATCGAGCGGACGATCCGCAAGTAATGCGTCAGCGGCAGGCATTCGCCGATATATTGCGCCCACACCGGCATCCCGGCGAACGGGAACATGAATCCGGACAACAGGATCGACGGCAGGAAGAACATCATCGAAGCCTGCATCGCCTGGAGCTGGTTCTGCACCAGCGTCGAGAAGGTGTAGCCGATCGCCAGATTGGTGGTGATGAACAGCGTCGACAACAGCGCCAGCAGCGCCAGACTGCCGAGCAGCGGCACCCCGAACAGCAATACGCCGATGCCGATGATCAGCGACGCCTGAATGAAGCCGACGCCGACATACGGCAGAATCTTCCCGAGCATCACCTCGACCGGGGTGATCGGCATCGACAGCAGGTTCTCCATGGTGCCGCGCTCAATCTCGCGGGTCACCGACAGCGCGGTGAAGATCAGCATGGTCATGGTCAGGATCGTACCGACCAGACCGGGCACGATGTTGAGGCGCGACGAGGCGGCCGGATTGTAGCGGGCATGGGCCCGGATTTCGAACGGCGGATTGGCGGGATCGCCGGCGACCCGGTCGTGGATCAACGCGTTCTGCACGATCTGGCCGAGCGCCGACAACGCCGAGCCGGCAGCCACCGGATCGGTGGCGTCGGCGGCGACCAGGATCGCGGGCTTCTCGCCGCGCCGTACCGCGCGCTCGAACCCGCGCGGGATTTCGACGCCGAACAGCACGCGCCCGGACAGCAACAGATCGTCGAACTCGCGGACGCTGTGCACCTCGCGGGTGAACTTGAAGTACGCGGTATTCTCCAGCGCCTTCAGGATCGAGCGGCCGAGGTCGGAATCTTCCTGCAGCAGCACCGCGGTCGGAAGATGCCGCGGCGTAGTGTTGATGGCGTAGCCAAACAGCAGAAGCTGCATCACCGGGATCACGATGATCATCGCGAAGGTCAGCCGGTCGCGCTTGAGCTGAATCAGCTCCTTGACCAGCATCGCGTAGCTGCGGCGCAGGAAGCCGAACCGCCGTTCTTTCAGCGGCGGGTCACGCCTCGGAGCGTCGTCTGCGGCGGTCATCGGAAGTTGTCCTTCGACCGGCTCATCAGCTCGATAAACACGTCCTCGAGCGACGGCGCACCGTGCTGCCAGGTCTGTCGCGGATCGCTGCGATACGGCGCGAGCGTCCGATCGAGCGCGGCCTGATCGCGGCCCGAGACGTGCAGGCTGGTGCCGAACGGCGCCACCATGTCGACGCCCGGCTTGCCGGCGAGTTCATGCGCCAACGCGCCGAGGCCTTCGCCGGTGGCGACCCAGGTGGTGAGCTGCGAGC
This sequence comes from Rhodopseudomonas palustris, assembly GCF_007005445.1. NCBI lineage: Bacteria > Pseudomonadati > Pseudomonadota > Alphaproteobacteria > Hyphomicrobiales > Nitrobacteraceae > Rhodopseudomonas > Rhodopseudomonas palustris. Next base: position 3,158,780 of record NZ_CP041387.1, read on the forward strand.
CGGCAATCACCTGATCGACGGTGCCGTGTGCGAGCAGATAACCGTATGCGATGTAGGCGATCTCGTGACAGCGCTCGGCTTCGTCCATGTAGTGGGTCGAGACCAGCACGGTGAGACCTTCGGCGGCGAGCGCGTGAATCTCGTTCCAGAAATCGCGGCGCGCCTTGGGGTCGACGCCGGCGGTCGGTTCGTCGAGCAGCAGCAGTTGCGGGCTCGGCAGCGTGCAGGCGCCGAGCGCCAGCCGCTGCTTCCACCCCCCGGACAGTTCGCCGGCAAGCTGCTCCTCGCGGCCCGACAGCCCGAGCCGCTTGATCATTTCGCGCGCCGCGCCGCGCGCATCGGGCACGCCGTACAGCCGCGCGACGAATTCGAGATTCTCCCGCACCGACAAATCCTGATACAGGCTGAAGCGCTGCGTCATGTAGCCGACGCGGCGTTTGATCTTGTCAGCCTCGGTGCGGATGTCGAAGCCGAGACAGGTGCCCTCGCCGCGATCCGGCGTCAGCAGGCCGCACAGCATCCGGATCGTGGTGGTCTTGCCGGAGCCGTTGGGGCCGAGGAAGCCGTAGATCGAGCCGCGCTTCACCTGCATCGACAGGTCGTGCACGACCTCGCGGCCGTTGAACGACTTGGTGAGGCCGCGGACATCGATCGCGATGTCGCGGGTATCGGCCGCGATGGTCGGCGCGCCGGTCATGACCGGCCGGTCGCCACCGGGGAAGGCGCAGCCTTCGGCGCGACATAGACGCTGACCGGCTGGCCGACCCGCAGGCTGGCCGGCTTGTTCGGCCGCGCCTGGATCAGATAGACGAGCTTGCTGCGCTCATCGAGACTATAGATCACCGGCGGGGTGTACTCCGCCGTCGTCGAGATGAAGTAAATCTCGGCCGACAGATCCGGCGCGCAATTGTCGCAACTGACCCGCACCTTGTCGCCGATCGCGAGCTTCGGCAGCTCCGGCTCCGGCACGTAGAAACGGATCTTCATGTTGCCCGGCGGCAGGATCGACAGCACCGGCTTCTGCGCCGCCACCATCTCGCCTTCGCGGAAGTAGATCTGCTGCACCGTGCCGGTAACCGGTGCGCGGATTTCACGACGCGCCAGCCGGGTCTTGGAGGTCTCGACCCTGGCTTCGGCGACCCGCAGGGCCGAGATCGCGGAGTCGAGATTGGCCTGGGTGCCGGAACCGGTCTTCGACAACGATTGGGCGCGGTCGAAGCTCTGCTTGGCGTTGGCGAGCGTGGCGAGATTCTGATTGAGGTCGGCCTGCTGCAGATCGTCGTCGAGCGTGTAGATCAGCGCGCCTGTCCTGGCCTCGTCGCCCTCGCGCACCGTGAGCTTGGTAACGCGGCCGGATTCATCGGGACTGACGAAGATCAGATCGGCCTCGACCCAGCCCTGATAGCCGGGATCGTTGCCCTTGCCGCAGCTTGCGAGCACCATCGCGAGAAGGATTGCGGCGCAGCCGCGCAGAACGAGCGAGGGTCGCGTCATGGCGCCGTCCTTTCGCCGAAGATCAGATCGAGATGCGCGCGCAGCATCGCCTGGACGTCGAGCGGCGCGAACCGGCCGAACAGCCCCTGCCAGATCACCGACAGCACCACCGGGGCGACCGCGAGCTGAGGGAACTGCGCCAGCGCCGCGGCGCGAATCTCGCCGCGGGCGACGCCGATCTCCAGGATGCGGCGGATGCCGGCGATGCCGGGCTCGACCACGGTGCGGTAGTGGAATTCGGCCAGCGACGGAAACCGCGTGCCCTCCGCCATCACCAGCCGCAGAATGTCGCCGCGCCGCGTCTGCGCGACTTCGCGCACGAAGGTCTCGGCGAAGGTCTCCAGCAACTGCCGCGCCGATACGCCGGATGCCGGCTGCGCCGTCAGCCGCTGCATCGTCGGCACCAGTGCGGTTCGCACCAGCTCCTGGAACATCGCCTCTTTGTCGGTGAAGTGCAGATAGATCGTGCCCTTGGCGACGCCGGCACGCTTGGCGACATCGTCGATCCGGGTCGCCGCAAAACCGCGCGCGGTGAACTCGTCGAGCGCCGCCTCGATGATGGCGGCGCGTCGTTCCGCCGCCTTGGCAGCACGGGTCGAGAGCGCCTCGGCTTCCGAAGCTGGCTTGGCCGCTGACGTGGAGCCGCGGGCCGCAGCAGCTTGCTTCGCAGCGGCGGGAGCAGAAACCGGCGGATTGCTTGAGGCACGCTTCATCTTAACATTATGACTGACTGGTCAGTCATAATCAAGATCTCTGCGTTACGCCCTTTGGACAGCGGCGGTTCAGACGCTGACTCGATTCCGTCCGCCGCGTTTGGCGCGATAAAGCGATTGGTCGGCCCGCTGGATCGCGTCCGCCAGCGTCTCGGCAGGCACGGCGGGCGCAATGCCGACGCTGATGGTGACGATCTCCGCCTCGCCGAGGCCGGGATGCGCGATCTTCAGCTCTTTGACCGCATGGCACAGCCGCTCGGCGGTCTCCTGCAGCTCGGCTTGGTCGAGCCCGGGCAGCACAACGGCGAACTCCTCGCCGCCGTAGCGCACCACCACGTCGCAGGCGCGCAGGTTGCGGCGGACGGCGGCGACGATCTGCTGCAGGCAGCGATCGCCGGCGGCGTGGCCGCCATGGTCGTTGAACAGCTTGAAGTGATCGACGTCGATCATCAGCACGCTCTGCCCGAGTGACGGCACGATCGAGGCGGTCTCCTGCTCGATCAGTTCGTCCAGGTAGCGCCGGTTGAACACGCCGGTCAGCGCGTCCGTCGCCGATAACCGCTCCAGCGCCGCGTTGGCCCGGCGCAGATCGCGCTTCAGCCGGGCGTCGCTGCGGCGGATCGCCTCCAGTTCGGCGATCTGCGCATCCTTTCGCTCCCGGGCGCGCAATGCGATCACACAGGTGATGATGCAGAGTCCGACCAGATCGATGTTGGTCCATGCCGGCGGCCAGCGCAGGCCGGTCACAGTGATCAGCATGTACAGCACCGTGGCAGTGACGGTCATGATCTTGGTGGCGCCCCACGACAGCGCCGACACCAGCGCGCCGGCGAAGATGACGAACAGCGCCGCCATCATGTAGCGCCCGGCGAACGGCTCCGGCGCGAATTGGCCGATCGCCGTCACCGACAGCGCGAAGGCGACCACTGCGGTCGCCTGAACGGCCGATTGCAGCGGCCGATCGGCTGGCCGGCGATTGAGCGCGAGCGCAACCAGCACCAGCGGCGTCACCACCAGCAGACGCAGCCCGGCGGCCAGCGTCAAGTGCTGCGGGTCCAGCACGGCGACGTCGATCGAGAGTGCGGCGATGTTGACGATCAGCGTCCCCAGCAGGAAGCGTCGACGCGCCCCGGAGCCACGCATCGGATGCTCGGGGTCCGCCGCGTCTGACGCCCGGCGGTCGTTGTCGAGGAGGAACTGATCGGTCACGCTTTGGTCCGCAGAACGGGCGACTTCGCCGTTCTCCTATTGGACCTTCATGCACTTACGACGCGTTGATGCAGTACTGCCGCCCACGGTTTCCGTGAGCAATGCCTAACGACCGACTAAACCGCTTCCTACGAGGCGAACGATCGGGAACGGCCGACAATGCCCGGGATTGTCCCGACGCGAACATTCAGGGAGAGAGCAGATGTCGACGGAATGGCTGTGGGGAATCGGAATTATCGTGCTTGGCATCGCGATCGCCTACGCCCTGATGCGGAATCGGACGCGTACGGCCGCCGAGAAGCAGATGACCGAGACGGCGGCGACGGAAAACTACCGCGCGGAAGATCGCAAGGAACGGCCGCGGCCGATGCCGGAATAGCCGTCCCGGATCAGGCGTGGAACTTGAGGTCGTCGAGAGTCTCGTCGACCGCCTTGCGATCGGCCGGATGGCGAGGCCGGCCAGCGGTGAACATCGCTTCGGCAGCCAAGATCGTGAAGCTCAGCCCTTGGCGTCGCAGGCCCAGGCCCGGATCACACATTCCTTGCCGCCGTACTCGTAGCACCGGCGCGTCGCTGCGTTGAGCGACGACGAGATCTTCGACTCCACCGCATAGCCGTGAGCCCCGCACGGATTGCTCATGTCGATGGCGAGCGCCGCGCAGGCACGTCGCATCGTCACCGTGGTGCAATCGCCCTTGCAGCGCTGCCGCGCAGCGGCGATCGCGGCCGCCTCGGCCGGATAGTCGTAGGCCTGACCATAGGCGCCGCATTTGCCCACCGCCAACGCTCCGGCAGCATTCAGCGGCGCAGCAAAATGCAAACACGCGCCCCAGACAGCAGCAACCAGCGCAGCCTTGCGCCACGCGGAATTCGATGAATCCAACGTCCCCTCCCCCGAGGTTCAACCCGGGTTCCAAATTATCTGGGCGGCCGTTTCAACTTGGTGAACGAACCACAAAGACCGCCAGACACGGCGACAGCAATCAGCCGCCCGGGCCGCGCCGCGCCAGAAACTGTTCGAGACGCGGGTGAAATTCACCGGCGGCGAGACTGAGATGAAACAGCCGCCGCTCGAGCGCCAGTCCGTCGGCGAGTCCGACCGATACGGCGCGGTCGACCGCCTGCTTGGCGAATCGCACCGCATGGATCGGATGCGCCGCGATCTGCGCTGCGGCCTCGCACGCGGCTGCGCGCGCAGTGCCGTCCTCGACCGTCCGGCTGATCAGCCCGATCCGCTCCGCTTCGACAGCCGAAATCAGCCGGCCGGTGAGCACCAGATCCATCGCGCGGGCGCGACCGATCGCGCGCGCCAGCCTTTGCGTGCCGCCACCGCCGGACAGCGTCCCGAGCGCGATCTCCGGGTGACCGAATTTGGCGCCGACGCCGGCGATCACCAGGTCGCACATCTCGATCAACTCGCAGCCGCCGCCGATCGCGTAGCCTTCGACCGCCGCAATCAGCGGCTTGGTGCACGAGGCCAGCCGGTCACAGCAGCCGGAGAAGTCTTCGGCCAGCGCCGTCGCCAGATCGATGCCGTGCATCTCGGCGATATCGGCGCCGGCGCAGAACACGTCCCGGCCGGTGAGCACGACCGCTGCGATCGCCGCGTCTCGCTCCAGCTCATCGAGCGCGGCGGCCAGCGCTGTGATCAGCTCCCGCGACAGCGCGTTGCGGGCCCGCGGCCGATTCAGCGTGACGATGCCGACGGCTCCCTGACGATCAATTGCCACCACCATAACGGCTTCTCCCTGACTGCCGCGATGCCAGCGACGATCTAGCCGCCCAGGCTGGATCTGGTAAAATCAATCGTTCGCAAAGATTAATTGGATTTTCCAATGAATGTGCAGCACCTGCGCTATTTTCTGGCCGTGATGCAGGCCGGCTCGGTGTCACGCGCCGCCGGTGAACTCGGCATTACCCAGCCGACCCTGTCGCAGGCCCTGAAAGGGCTGGAGCGCGAGTTCGGCGCGCCGCTGTTCGCGCCCGACGGCCGCGGCATCCGCGCGCTGCCGAGCGCCAAGCGCCTCGAAGGCAGAGTGCGCACGGCGCTGCAGACGCTGGCGGAGGCGAAGCGCGAGCTGAGCGGACCGGCGCCGGCCCGGCTGAAGCTCGGCGTCCTACCCAGCCTCGCTGCCGATTGGCTGCCGAAACTGCTGCCCGCCGAGGACGGTACGATCGAACTGATCGAAGCACCGGCCGACGAGCTCGAAAAGCTGGTCGCGACCGGCAGCCTCGATCTGGCGCTGTCGATCGCGCCGCATCGTAATCTGCACCGCAAGCTGCTGCTGAGCGAGCCGTTCCGGCTGTTCGTGGGGCCGGATCATCCGTGGGCGGGCCGCCGCACCGTGGCGCTCGCCGAACTCGATGGCCAGCCCTTCGTGTTGCGTCAGGGCTGCGAACGCGTCGGCACAGGCCGGCGGCTGCTCAACGCAGCAGGCGTGCGGTTTCGTATCGTCGCCAAGACGCGGCAGGAATCCACCGCGGCTTTGCTGGTCGCCGCGGGGGTCGGCTGCACGCTGGCGCCGACGAGCTGGGGCAGCGCGAACTTGCGAGCACTCGACGTCGGCGGACTGACGCTGCAGCGCGAAGTCACGCTGATCTGGAAACAGCCTGCCGGCGCCAAGGCTGCGGCGAAGCTCGCGACGCGGCTGCAGGCGCGAGCCTGACGCGCAGCCGATCAGCCGCGACGCGCCTGATCGAGCGCTTGCGGGGTGTCGATGTCGAGGAACGCCGCGTCGCCTTCGACCGCCAGTTCGGCCACCGCTTCGCCGTGCTTGGCGATCAGGTGGCGGGCGCCGACGTCGCCGCCGAGCGTCATCAGCTCGGCGAAGAACCGCCGCGACCACAGCACCGGATTGCCGCGGCGCCCCTCGGCGACCGGGACCACGATCAGCGCGCCGCGATCGGGATCGAACGCGGTGATCATCCGGTCGATCAAGGCAGCGTCGATCAGCGGCATGTCGCCGAGGCAGACGATCGCGCCGTCGGCATCCTCGCCGAGCGCCGCGATGCCGGCCTTGACCGACGAGGCGATGCCTTCGGCGAAATCCGGATTGTGCACGAAGGTGAGATCTAGCCCATGCAGCGCCGCTTCGACCTCGCCGGACTGATGACCGGTGACGACGATGGTGCGCGCAGCTTGCGAGGCCAGCACCTGCTCGGCGACGATCCGCACCAGCGGCTTGCCGTTGAGGTCGGCCAGCAGCTTATTCGGCCCGCGCATCCGCGTGCCGCGCCCTGCGGCCAGCACGATCGCAGCGACGTTGCGGCCGCTCTCGGCGACCGGCACGCGCGGCTGCGGCCGTGTCACGATTTCCATCAGCAGTCCGCCGACGCCCATCGCGGTGATGTCGGCGCGGGTGACGCTCAGCCCCGCGAGCAGCCGCATCAGCACCCAGTCGAAGCCGTTCTCGACCGGCGAGCGCGCACAGCCCGGCGCGCCGAGCAGCGGTACGCCCGAGACCGAGCCCACCAGCAGCAGATTGCCCGGGTCGACCGGCATCCCGAAATGCGAAATCGTGCCGCCGACCGCGCCGATCGCCGCCGGGATGACGTCGCGGCGGTCCGCGATCGCCGAGGCGCCGAACACGATCACCATCTCGGCGCCGAGCCCAACAAGCTCTTGGATCGCAGCCGACAGCGCAGCCTCTTCATGCGCGACGCGGCGCTCGGCGATGATCGCTGCACCCGCCGGCGCCAGCCGCTCGGCCGTGACGCGCTGCGTCTTGTCGATCACCTTGGCGGCGAGACCGGGCAGCAGCGTCGACACGACACCGACGCGCTTGATCACGTAAGGCGCGACCCGCAGCGCGCCGCCCTGCGCCGCCGCCACCGCGGCGTCGCGCAGGCGGCCTTCGACACCGAACGGGATCAGCTTGACGGTGGCCACCATCTCACCTTCCACCACCGGCTTGAACGCCGGCAGCGTCGCCAACGTGATCGCTTCGTCGACCGCATTGATACGATCGACCGCCGCGCGATCGATCGCCAGCACCCCGGCCCGCGCCGCGAACAGATTGGCGCGGCCGGTGAAGGCGCGATCGACATTGACGCCGTCACCGGCGACGGCCGCAGCCACATCCCCGGCCGCGACATCCTCGGATACGTCGCCGGGTTCGAGCTGCACCACCACGATCTCGGCGATGCCCGCCTTCTCCAAGGCAGCGACTTCGGCCGGACCGATCGTCGTGCCCTTCTTCAGCAGCAGACTGTTCTGCCGCAGCGAATGCACGGTGACGCCGCCGATCGCATCGGCCGGGCGGCGCGGACCGAACTTCATGCCGCAGCCGCCTTGGACGATGCCGGCAGCCGCAGCGCCGCGGTGATTTCCGCCATGATCGACACCGCGATCTCGGACGGCGACACCGCGCCGATCGCCAGCCCGATCGGCGCGTGAATGCGGCCGAGGTCGGCGTCGGAGGCTCCCTGCCCCTTCAGCCGCTCCAGCCGCTTGGCATGGGTTTTCTTCGAGCCGAGCGCGCCGATGTAGAAGCAATCGCGCGCGAAGGCGTGCAGCAGCGCCGGATCGTCGATCTTGGGATCGTGGGTCAGCGCCACGAAGGCGGTGTAGTGATCGATGTTCAGCGGCGGCAGCGCGACGTCGGGCCACTCGGCGATCAACGGCACGTCGGGGAAGCGCTCGGGGCTGGCGAATGCGGTGCGCGGATCGACCACGGTGACGTCGTAGCCGAGCGAGCGCGCCAGCGGCGCCAGCGCTTGGCTGATATGCACCGCGCCGACGATCACCAGCTTGGCGGTCGGCGCATAGACGTTGAGAAACAGCTTCTGGCCGCCTGCGTCGACGGTCGCGCTCTTGCCCATGCGGAGCTGCTTGTCGAGCTCGGCGGCAAGCGGATCAGCGGCAATGTCGGCGGCTTTCACCAGCCGCTGCGCGCCTGTCGCGGTGTCGGTGACCACGATCGCAGGGCGCCGCGCCGCGCGCTCGGCGTTGAGTTGCTGCAGGATCTCGAACTTCACAGGCTACGCCCCACTTCCTCGCCGCGCGAACTAATCAACCTTTTCGACGAACACCCGGATGGTGCCGCCGCAACTCAGCCCGACCTTCCAGGCGGCCTCGTCGGCGACGCCGAATTCGAGCAGTTTCGGCGTACCGCTGTCGATCACGTCGAGCGCTTCGGTGACGACCGCGCCTTCGACGCAGCCGCCCGACACTGAGCCGAGAAAGGTGCCCTCGTCATTGATCACCAGGCTGGAGCCCGCCGGGCGCGGCGCCGATCCCCAGGTTTCCACCACGGTGGCGAGCGCCACTCCGCGGCCGGCTTTGCGCCAGGCTTCGGCGGCCCGCAGGATGTCTTCGTCGCGGTCGAGCTGCATGGAGGCGTCTCCTCTTACTTGATGCTGGGCATCGGTCAGGCGACGGAACGGAGCGTGCTGAAATGGTGCGGCGGCGGTACCGACGACAGCGCCGCGATCAGCGTGTGCATCGAGGTCAGATTATGCACCGGACGGAATTCGTCAACGTGAGGTAGCATCATTTTGATGCCCTGGGCGCGCGGCTCGAAACCGTCGTAGCGCAGCAGCGGATTGAGCCAGATCAGCCGCCGGCAGGAGCGATGCAGCCGGTCCATCTCGAACGCCAGCTTGGCGTCGCTTTCGCGCTCCAGCCCGTCGGAAATCAAGAGCACGATCGCGCCCTGGCCGAGCACCCGCCGCGCCCACAGCTTGTTGAAGCTGTGCAGCGAGGTCGCGATCCGCGTGCCGCCGGCCCAGTCTTCGACCGAGGAGGTGCAGCTCGCGAGCGCTTCGTCCGGATCGCGCTGGCGCAGCGCGCGGGTGACGTTGGTCAGCCGCGTGCCGAACAGGAAGGTCGACACCCGCTTGCGGTCGTCGGTGATGGCATGGAGGAAATGCAGGAACAGCCGGGTGTATTCGCTCATCGAGCCGGAGATATCGAGCAGCGCCACGATCGGCGCCGGCTTGTCGATCAGGCCGAGCCGCTTGATGTCGACGACCTCCCCGCCGGTGCGCAACGAGGCGCGCAGCGTGCGGCGCAGATCGAGCTTCAGGCCGCGGCGATCCGGCCTGACACGGCGGGTGCGCAGCTCGGCCTGCGGCAGCCGCATCCGCTCAATCGCACGCGTGACTTCGGCGATCTCGGCGGCGCTCATCTGCGCGAAGTCTTTCTTTTGCAGGATCTCCTTGTCGGAGACGGCAAGCCGCAGCTCCTGCTCCTCGGCCGACGGCATGTCGCGCGTCGCGGCGGGCGCCATCGCCTCCTGGACCCGGCGCGAGGCCGGCGGCGGCTTCTTCTTGGCGGCATCCGGCAGCGGGATCGAATCCAGCATGTGCTGCCAGTCTTCGGCGGCACGGAAGAACAGCGCGAACGCCTGGTCGAAGATCAACAGATGCTCGCGGCGCTTGACGAAGATCGCTTCCAGCGTGGCGTAGAGATCGTCGCGCTGGCCGATCTCGATCAGTTGCAGCGCATCCAGCGCGTCGATCACCGCGCCCGGCCCGACCGGCAGCCCCGCCGCCCGCAGCGCCCGCGCAAAGCCGACCACATTGTCCGCCATCTTGCCGGTCGGCGGATTGAGATGATCGATCATCGCGGTCGGATTACGCTGCATCGTTTGCCACGCTCTCTCAACTTGTCATTCCGGGGCGCACCGAAGGCGCGAACCCGGAATCTCGACGTCAGTGCCGGCTTCAGATTCCGGGTTCGCGAGCTTTCGCTCGCGCCCCGGAATGACGAACTCTAGTCAGTCCACGCCCTCGCCGCTCGGGCGGCCTGCTCCCTCTCCCGCTTGCGGGAGAGGGGTGGGGTGAGGGCGACGCGAGCACGGTGCCTGGGGCTCCCCCACCCCAACCCTCCCCCGCAAGCGGGAGAGGGGGCGCGCTGCCGGTGCGGCGGAAGACGAAGCAGGCAACAAACCAGAGAACCCGGCTAAAGAGGCCTATTACTTCCCTTCGGTCGCGTCCTTGACCAGTTTCTGCACGGTGTCGCCCTGCATCCGGGCGATGTCGTCCTGGTACTTGAGCAGCGCGCCGAGGGTGTCGCCGACGACTTCGGCGGTCAGCGCGCGGGCGTCGAGTTCGGTCAGCGCGGTCGCCCAGTCGAGCGTTTCGGCGACGCCCGGCGATTTGTAGAAATCCTGCTCGCGCAGCGCCTGGACGAAGTTCACCACCTGCTGCGACAGCTTGGCCGAGATCCCCGGCACGCGCGACTTCACGATCGCCAATTCGCGCTGGGCGTTCGGATAGTCGACCCAGTGATACAGGCAGCGCCGCTTCAGCGCGTCGTGGATTTCGCGGGTGCGGTTCGAGGTGACGATCACGATCGGCGGCGCCGGCGCCTTGATGGTGCCGAACTCCGGAATGGTGACCTGGAAGTCGCTGAGCACTTCGAGCAGATACGCCTCGAACGCCTCGTCGGCGCGGTCGAGCTCGTCGATCAGCAGCACCGGCGCGCCCGCCGTGTCCGGCTCCAGCGCCTGCAGCAGCGGCCGCTTGATCAGGAAGCGCTCGGAGAAGATGTCGCTGGAGAGCTGATCGCGGTCGGTGTCGCCGGCGGCTTCGGCCAGCCGGATCGCGATCATCTGCGCCGACGAATTCCACTCATACACCGCGGAAGCGACGTCGAGACCCTCGTAGCACTGCAGCCGGATCAGCCGGCGGCCGAGCGCGGCCGACAGCACCTTGGCGATCTCGGTCTTGCCGACGCCGGCCTCGCCTTCGAGAAACAACGGCCGGCCCATCCGCAGCGCCAGAAACACCACCGTCGCCAGCGACCGCTCGGCGAGATAGCCGCGGCTCGTCAGCAATTCGAGCGTGGCGTCGACGGAGGCGGGAGGCGCGGTTGCGGTCATGGCCGATCCGGTTGCAGGCTCACGCCTTGCCGTTGGCGGCGTCGACCGCACGCTTGGTGAGCACGCCGATCAAATGCGCACGATATTCGGCGCTGCCGTGCAGATCGCTGTTCAGCCCGTCGGCGGAGACGTGCAGGCCGTCGAGCGCCTTGGAATTGAACCGCGCCTTCAGCGCCTCTTCGAACTGAGTGACACGAAACACGCCATCGGCGCCTGCCCCGGTGACCGCGACGCGGACGTCCGACGGACGGCGGGCGACGAACACGCCGACCAGCGCGTAGCGCGACGCCTGGTTGCGAAACTTGATGTAGGCGGCCTTCTTCGGCAGCGGAAACTGCACCTTGGTGATGATCTCGTCCGGCTCGAGCGCAGTCGAGTACATCCCCTGGAAGAACTCTTCGGCCTTCAGCTTGCGCTTGTTGGTGACCACGGTGGCGCCGAGCGCCAGCACGGCCGCCGGATAGTCCGCGGTCGGATCGTTATTGGCGAGCGAGCCGCCGATGGTGCCCTTGTGGCGCACCGCCGGATCGCCGATCAGCGACGCCAGCTCGGCCAGCGCCGGAATCGCCTCGCCGACGATCGCCGAATTCGCGACCTCGGCATGGGTTGCGGTGGCGCCGATCACCAGCGAGCGGCCCTTCATCTCGATGCCGCTCAGGCCTTCGATATGCGACAGGTCGACCAGATGCGGCGGCGCCGCGAAGCGCTGCTTCATCACCGGCAGCAGCGTGTGGCCGCCCGCGATCAGCTTGGCGTCCTCGTTCTTCAGCAGCAGATTGGCGGCCTGACGAACAGTCCCGGGGCGGTGATATTTGAATTCGTACATTGCGCTTCCCTGAGCTTCCTGCGTCTCGTTGGGCGTGCCGCGCGGCCTCGTTGAAGCGGGCCGGCGCAGAGCCGGTCAGGTGCGGTCGGAGTTCGCCATCGCCTTGGCGCCGGCCGCGATCGACACCACGATGTTCTGATAGCCGGTGCAGCGGCAGAGATTGCCTTCGAGCTCTTCGCGAATCGTCTCGTCGGAGAGCTCGTGGCCCTTGCGATGCACCATGTCGACCGCGGTCATGATCATGCCCGGGGTGCAGAAGCCGCACTGCAGGCCGTGATGCTCGCGGAAGGCTTCCTGCATCGGATGCAGCGGCGCGCCGTCGGCAGCGAGCCCTTCGATCGTCGTCACTTCGTGGCCGTCGGCCATCACCGCCAGCGTGGTGCAGGACTTCACCGCCTTGCCGTCGAGATGCACGACGCAGGCGCCGCACTGCGAGGTATCGCAGCCGACATGCGTGCCGGTGAGCCGCAGGTTCTCGCGCAGAAACTGCACCAGCAGCGTGCGCGGATCGACGTTCGCGGTCACAGGCTTGCCATTGACGATCAGGGAAATCTTGGCCATCGGCCCTCTCTTCAATGCGCACCGCCGCGTTGCACGGCGATCACTCGTCTTTTAGTTGTGTTTCTTGAACCGATCTTACGAGGCAACCCCAGGATCGGCAACCGCGAACGGCTCTGGCCGTGCCGGACCCGCTGCCGTGTAATGACATCCGCGTGATCGAACCCCGCGGCGCCATCAGGCCGCGCCGTTGCCGTTCTGCACCGCCTTGGAGAAGTTGGCGAAGAACTCGTCCGCGAGCTTCTTGGCCGAGCCGTTGATCAGTCGCTGCCCGAGCTGGGCCAGCTTGCCGCCGATATGCGCTTCGACATCGTAGGACAGCAGCGTGCCGCCGTCCTTGTCGGACAGGCCGACCGTGGCGCCGCCCTTGGCAAAGCCGGCGACACCACCCTCGCCTTCACCGGTGATCTTGTAGCCGTTCGGAGGATCGAGATCGGACAGCGTCACCTTGCCCTTGAAGCGGGCCGATACCGGGCCGACTTTCAACTTCGCCACCGCGCGAAAACCGCTGTCGTCTTCGGTCTTTTCGAGCTCCTCGCAGCCGGGAATGCAGACCTTCAGCACTTCCGGATCGTTGAGCTTGCTCCACACCAAATCTTTCGGCGCGTCCAACTGGACTTCGCCGTTCATCGTCATGGCCATGGATATTTCCTCCCGGATCGGCGGCCGCCTCGGACAGCGGCATTGCGACTACTTAAGCACGCCGGGCGGCAAAGAAAAAGTATCGCGACACCGCCCCGAATGATCGGCGGCGATAACAGTTATGCAGCTTTTGAGATAGGTGGCGCCCGGCCCGAGCGCCAGCGTCAAGCAAACAGGACAGTCGGACCTGCGATCAGGAGCGTTGCGCGGCGGCCGGGTAGTTCGGCTCGAACGCCGCGCGCGGGCGCACGGCGGCCGCAGGCCGCTTCGACGGCTCGACCAGCATCAGGATCGCGGTGCTCAGAAACAGCAGCAGCTCGGTGGCATGCAGCCGCATCGCCTCAGGCTCGGCGACCTGCGAGGCCATCACCATGCTGACGAACGACACCAGGCTGCCGAGCGTCAGCGCGAACGCCAGCGCCTCGTTGCAGCCGCCCGACAGACGCACCGACGGCCGCGTCAGCAGCGCCGAAAAAACCAGCAGGAAACCGGCGACCGTCAGCTTGGCCAGCGCCAGCAGCCACGCCATCTTCATCGTCGCGATCGCGCCAAGATGCAGATGATCGCTGATGAAGATCGCCACCGAGATGTTCGGCCGGTCGTACAGCGCGTTGATCGGCGACACGATCAGCCGGTACGCCACGATCAACCATGTCGGCGCGATATAGGCCGCCAGCAGAACGCCGTTCACCGAGCTGATCCGCCAATCCGTCTTCATCGCCGTGTCCCGCCAGCCAGAGCGCGCCGAATCTTCTGGCCGCGCCAACGAAGCTAACTTCAGGTTAACGCGGCACGGCAATGGAAACGTCTTGTTAAGGTTAACTTCGGCTTTCGGCTGTGGACGACGTCTGCGGCAGGTTCCACCGCGAAATCGGCATGAAATTTGCGTCAGCAGTCCACATGATGCCTGTTCTCACCCCGCCCCGCGCCTCGGCAGCGTTCCCGGGCCGCACCCACCGAATAGCCGCGACGCCCGGCCCGGTGCCGGTCGAACGGCGAAGGTGGAACGTTGGAATGCCGCTTTCATCCGACCACGACCCCACCGCGGACCTGAACCGGCGACCGACGCGGCACGCCCGATTTCACCCGTCGCATAGCGCCGGACTTCACCGCCAACTCATCGCGGCGAATGGAACCGCTAACTGCGGCATCGTCGTCCACAGGGAAGAAGGTTGTAACCGGCCGCTGTTGCCGCGATCGCGACCCACTGTTAGAAAATCGAAAAGCGAAGCGACGTTCCGGCTGCCGGGGCCCTCGCCGCATCGTGTGTGCAGCGAAAGCCGATCCGGATCGTTTGCACCGCAATATCCGCTTTCTCGAGTCCTGATCCTTCGAGTCCTCTGACCACGGCAGCGCATGGACTACTTCGCCCAGCAGCTCATCAACGGTCTCGTCCTCGGCTCCATCTACGGCCTGATCGCGATCGGCTATACGATGGTCTACGGCATCGTCGGCATGATCAATTTCGCCCATGGCGACATCTTCATGATCGGCGGTTTCATCGCTCTCATCAGCTTCCTGATCCTGGTGTCGTTCGGCCTCACCTTCGTGCCACTGATCCTGCTGGTGGTGCTGTTGGTGTCGATGGCGATCACCGCACTGTACGGCTGGACGGTGGAGCGCATCGCCTACCGACCCTTGCGACACTCGTTCCGCCTCGCCCCGATGCTGTCGGCGATCGGCATGTCGTTCGTGCTGATGAACTTCGCCCAGGTTTCGCAGGGCGCCCGCGTCAAGCCGGTTCCGCCGATCATCACCGGCGGCTACACGCTGCACGAGAGCGCCGACGGTTTCGTCGTGCGGCTGTCCAACGTGCAGATTCTGGTCGTGGTATCCACCATCGTGCTGCTGGCGATATTCACTTGGCTTGTGGCGAAGACCCGGCTCGGCCGCGACATGCGCGCGTGCGAGCAGGATCAGACCATGGCGGCACTGCTCGGCGTCAACGTGGACCGCACCATCTCGATGACCTTCGTGATCGGCGCCGCGCTCGCCTCGGTCGCCGGCATGATGTATCTGCTGTACTATGGCCTGGTGGACTTCTTCATGGGCTTCGTCGCCGGCATCAAGGCGTTTACGGCAGCCGTACTCGGCGGCATCGGCTCGCTGCCCGGCGCAATGCTCGGCGGCCTCCTGATCGGCCTGATCGAGACGTTCTGGTCGGCCTATTTCTCGGTCGAGTACAAGGACGTCGCGGCGTTCTCGATCCTGATCGTGGTGCTGATCTTCATGCCGACCGGCCTGCTCGGCCGGCCGGAAGTCGAAAAAGTCTGAGCGGGCGACGACGTGGCCAAACTCGCGCACGCCGTAGCCCCGACCGCCACCGCCGGAACCGGCGCGGGATTCATCGTCAAGAAAGCCCTGATCAGCGCCCTGGTGGCGCTGGTTCTGTTTTCGCTGATGATCGGCGTGCGAACCGAGGCCGGTCCGGAGGGCGGGCTGATCTACTGGACGCGATTCGGCGACCTCGCCGGCATGGTCGGCGCGGTGTTCGTCGGCTCGATCGTGGTCGAGCTGCTGCGGATGTGGTGGGGTCCGGTCGACACCTCGAAGATGATGCCGGCGAGCGCCCGCAAGACGCTCGGTCTGGCCGGCCGCATCGTCGCCCCGGCGCTGCTGATCTTCACTGTGCTCGTGCCGGTGATCTTCTACGATCAGCGCTACATTCTCGACCTCGGCATCCTGGTGCTGACTTACGTGATGCTGGGCTGGGGGCTGAACATCGTGGTCGGCCTCGCCGGCCTGCTCGACCTCGGTTACGTGGCGTTCTACGCCGTCGGCGCCTATTCCTACGCGCTGCTCGCCACCAATTTCGGGCTGTCGTTCTGGATCTGCCTGCCGCTCGCCGGCATCCTCGCGGCGTTCTGGGGCGTGATCCTCGGCTTTCCGGTGCTGCGGCTGCGCGGCGATTATCTCGCCATCGTCACCCTCGCCTTCGGCGAGATCATCCGCCTCGTCATCATCAACTGGCAGACTCTGACCGGCGGCCCGAACGGTATCAGCGGCATTCCGCGGCCGACCGTGTTCGGCATTCCGCTGACGCCGGGCGAGAACGGCCTCGCCGCCATGCTGGGGATTCCGTTCTCGCCATCGCAACGGCTGGTGTTCCTGTTCTATCTGATCCTAATTCTGGCGCTGATCACCAACTGGGCGACGATCCGGCTGCGCCGGTTGCCGATCGGCCGCGCCTGGGAGGCGCTGCGCGAGGACGAGGTCGCCTGCCGCGCGCTCGGCATCAACACCACTACGACCAAGCTGACGGCTTTCGCGATCGGCGCGATGTTCGGCGGATTCGCCGGGGCGTTCTTCGCCACCCGGCAGGGCTTCATCTCGCCGGAATCGTTCACCTTCCAGGAATCGGCGCTGGTGCTGGCGATCGTCGTGCTCGGTGGCATGGGCTCGCAGCTCGGCGTCGCGCTCGCCGCGGTCACGCTGATCGGCGGCTTCGAGCTGTTCCGCGGCCTCGATCAGTTCCGCATGCTGGTGTTCGGCATGGCGATGGTGCTGCTGATGATCTGGCGGCCGCGCGGCCTGATCGGCCACCGAGCGCCGACCGTGTATCTTCAGCACAAGCAGGCGATCTCGTCCGACCTCGTCAAGGAAGGCCACGGATGAACGACGCCTCCGACATCCTCGAGGTCGACGGCCTGACGATGCAGTTCGGCGGCATCATCGCGGTCAACGCCCTGTCGTTCAACGCGCAGCGGGGCAAGATCACCGCGCTGATCGGCCCCAACGGCGCCGGCAAGACCACGGTGTTCAATTGCATCACCGGCTTCTACCGGCCGACCGCCGGCGCGATCCGGCTCCAGCATCGCGGCGGCGACACGCACCGGCTCGACAAGCTCAACGACTTCCGCATCACCAAGATCGCCAAGGTGGCGCGCACCTTTCAGAACATCCGGTTGTTTCCCGGCATGACCGCGCTGGAAAACCTGATGGTGGCGCAGCACAACGCGCTGCTACGCGCCTCGGGCTTCACGTTTCTTGGCCTGTTCGGCGCGCCGTCGTGGCGTGCGGCAGAGCGCGCCGCAATCGACCGCGCGAGGTTCTGGCTGGAGCAGATCGGGCTGCACGGCCGCGCCGACGACGCAGCAGGCAACCTGCCTTACGGCGACCAGCGCCGGCTCGAAATCGCGCGGGCGATGTGCACCGAGCCGGTGCTGCTGTGCCTGGACGAGCCCGCCGCCGGCCTCAATGCGCGCGAGAGCGCCGAACTCAGCGAATTGCTGTTGTCGATCCGCGACCAGCATGACACCTCGATCCTGCTGATCGAACACGACATGAGCGTGGTGATGGAAATTTCCGACGCCGTCGTGGTGCTCGACTACGGCGTCAAGATCGCGGGCGGCACGCCGGCCGAGATCCGCGACGATCCCCGCGTCATCGCCGCCTATCTCGGCGTCGAGGACGACGAGGTCGAGGCCGTCGAGCAGGAGCTCGGGCTGTGAGGACGTTGCTACATAGTCCACCGTCATGGCCGGGCTTGACCCGGCCATCCACGGAAACGAGCACGACCTCGCCTGTGGCCGTGGATGGCCGGGTCAAGCTCGGCCATGACGAAGGTAAGCGTGGCGAGGCCGCGCGATGACAAACACCACCGCCGCGCCTCTGCTCGAAATCGAAAACCTCCGCGCCGCCTACGGCAAGATCGAGGCGCTGAAGGGCGTCGATCTCGCCATCCAGCCCGGCGAAATCGTCGCCCTGATCGGCGCCAACGGCGCCGGCAAGTCGACGCTGATGATGTCGATCTTCGGCAGGCCGCGCGCCAAGACCGGCCGCATCGTGTTCGACGGCGTCGACATCACCGCGATGCCGACCTACCAGATCGCGCGCATGAGCATCGCGCAGTCGCCTGAAGGTCGCCGCATCTTCCCGCGGATGAGCGTGGCCGAGAATCTTCAGATGGGGGCCGACGCCGGCCAGGGCAGCGACGAGGACCGCGCCGCCTCGCTGGAGCGGGTGCTGACGCTATTCCCGCGGCTGCGCGAACGCTTCGGCCAGCGTGGCGGCACGCTGTCCGGCGGCGAACAGCAGATGCTGGCGATCGGCCGGGCGCTGATGAGCCGGCCGCGACTGCTGTTGCTGGACGAACCCTCGCTCGGCCTCGCGCCGCTGATCACCCGCCAGATCTTCGAAGCGATCCGCACCCTGAACAGGCAGGACGGGCTGACGGTGCTGATCGTCGAACAGAACGCCAACCACGCGCTGAAGCTGGCGCACCGCGGCTACGTGCTGGTCAACGGACTGATCACGATGAGCGGGAGCGGCACCGAACTGCTGGCTCGCCCGGAAGTCCGTGCTGCTTATCTGGAAGGCGGCCGCAAGGCCTGACCTCTCTCGTTACCGCCTGCGGCAGAATGTGCCAGTGCGTCGCAACCGATGCGGCATTTTGTCGATGACTTGACGTGAAAATCAGCCAACAATGCCGGCATTGCCGCGCCGCGATCCGGTTCGGGCGCGGCTGACCTATCGCAGTCTCACCGCAGGGATCACTCCATGAAACTAAAGCTTCTCGGTTTGGCTTTCGGCGCCTCGCTGGCGCTGTCGACCACGGCGCTGGCGCAGGACATCACGGTCGCGGTCGCCGGCCCGATGACCGGCGGCGAATCGGCATTCGGCCGTCAGTTGAAGAACGGCGCCGATCAGGCCGTCGCCGATCTCAACGCCGCCGGCGGCGTGCTCGGCAAGCAGCTCAAGCTGCAAACCGGCGACGACGCCTGCGATCCGAAACAGGCGCGCTCGATCGCCGAGAAGATCGCGGGCGACGGCATCCCGTTCGTCGCCGGCCACTTCTGCTCGTCGTCGTCGATCCCGGCGTCGGAAGCCTATGCGGACGGCAACACGCTGCAGATCACTCCGGCCTCGACCAACCCGCTGTTCACCGAGCGCAAGCTGTGGAACGTACTGCGGGTCTGCGGCCGCGACGATCAGCAGGGACTGATCGCCGCCGAGTACATCCTGAAGAACTATCAGGGCAAGAACGTCGCGATCCTCAACGACAAGACCACCTACGGCAAGGGGCTCGCCGACGAGACCAAGAAGGCGCTGAACAAGGCCGGCTTCCAGGAGAAGATGTTCGAGTCCTACAACAAGGGTGACAAGGACTTCAATTCCATCGTTTCGCGGCTGAAGCGCGACGCCATCGATCTGGTCTATATCGGCGGCTATCATCAGGAAGCCGGCCTGATCCTGCGCCAGATGCGCGACCAGGGCCTGAAGACCGTGATGATGGCCGGCGACGCGATGAACGACAAGGAGTTCGCCTCGATCACCGGCCCGCTCGCGGAAGGCACGCTGTTCACCTTCGGCCCCGATCCGCGCAACAAGCCGACCGCCAAGGCGATCGTCGAGAAGTTCAAGGGCAAGGGCATCGATCCGGAAGGCTACACGCTTTACACCTACGCGGCGTTCCAGATCTGGTCGCAGGCCGTCGAGAAGGCCAAATCGACCGATCCGAAGAAGGTGATCGAAACCATCAAGGCCGGCGAGTGGGACACCGTCCTCGGCAAGCTCGCCTTCGACGCCAAGGGCGACATCAAGGCGATCGACTACGTCGTCTACAAATGGGACGCCAAGGGCAACTACGCGGAGATCGGCAACTGAGCCGACGTGATCTTCCGATCCGCCCTCTTGCGCTGCGCGCGCCCTCGCCTCGCCTACAAACCGTCACCGCCCGGCTCGACCGGGCGGCCCAGTACTCCAGAGCGCTCACGGTGATGAGCGCTCTGCTGCATCCAACTTGATCCGCACAAGCACAGCTTCTGCTCCTCATGGTGAGGAGCATCGCGTCAGCGACGCGTCTCGAACCATGAGGCGACGCATCGTGCGCTGCCATCCTTCGAGACGCGGTCCTAGAGCAGTTCTGTTTTTTATAGAACCAGAGCTAGTCCGCATCGCCTGCCACACGCACAACCTCCTGGTGAGGAGGCGCGTAGCGCCGTCTCGAACCATATGACTCAGGGAATGCGTTGCCCCATCCTTCGAGACGCCCGGCTTCGCCGGGCTCTTCAGGATGAGGACTCAGTGCCTTCGGAAAGGTCGGATCGTTTCAGTCAAATGATGAACCGCTCTAACGGACCGCTCCTCAGGCTGAGGCCAGCATCGCGGCTTCAGAGACAAACTACCCGATATTCCCCAGCGCCGGGAACGTGTTCAGCAGCCAGATGCTGACGTCGCTGATCGCGCCGGTGAGGAAGCCGATGCCGGTGAAAATCATCAGCACGCCCATCACCCGCTCGATGGTGGCGAGGTGTTTCTTGATGCGGGCGAACAGGCCGGAGAACTGTTCGATCATCAGCGCTGCGAGCAGGAACGGCACGCCGAGGCCGAGCGAATACACCGCCAGCAGGCCGGCGCCTTTCGCCACCGTCGCTTCGGCGGCGGCGACCGACAGAATCGCGGCGAGGATCGGGCCGATGCACGGGGTCCAGCCGAACGCGAACGCCAGCCCCATCACATAGGCGCCCCACAGCCCGACCGGCTTGGGGATCGGCAGCCGCCCTTCCCGCATCAGGATGTTGATCCGCGTCAGCCCGAGGAAGTGCAGGCCCATCAGGATGATGACGATACCGGCGACGATCGCCAGTTCCGCCGACCAGGCGCGGATCAGGCCGCCGACCAGGCTGGCGCTGGCGCCGAGCGCGACGAACACGGTGGAGAAACCGAGCACGAACATCGCCGCCGAGATCATCACCGCACGCTTCGAGCTGCGCTCGGCTTCGTCGGCGGCGACGTGCTCGATGGTCGCACCGGTCAGATAGATCAGATACGGCGGCACCAGCGGCAATACGCAGGGCGACAGGAAGCTGACCAGACCGGCGATCAGGGCGGCGGGGATCGAGACGTCATGGATCATGGCCGGCTACATGCACCCGCGCTTCGCACAGGCGCAAGCCGCTGCGTCAAGGTTCCGCGCCTTGTGATCGCAGCGTGAGGGATTGCTTCGACCAATTGTTTATGCCGAGAATGTTCCCTCTCAGCCAGCTACGGACAGGCCCATCTTGCGAAACCTCATCACCGATGTCCCCGGCGTTCGCGTCGGCAACGCCGACGACGCCAAGCTCGCTTCCGGCGTCACCGCGATCCTGTTCGACAAGCCTGCGGTCGCCTCGATCGACGTCCGCGGCGGCGGTCCCGGGATTCGCGACGGCGTGCTGCTGGAACCGGTCAACACCGTCGAGCAGGTCGACGGCTTCACGCTGTCGGGCGGCTCGGCGTTCGGACTCGACGCCGGCGGCGGAGCGCAGGCATGGCTCGCCGAGCGCGGCCGCGGCTTTGCGATCGGCGACGCCACGATCCCGATCGTGCCGGGCGCGGTGGTGTTCGACATGATCAACGGCGGTGACAAGGCCTGGGGCCGGTTCTCGCCGTACCGCGATCTCGGCTACGCCGCCGCGGACGCAGCCGGCGACAGCTTCGCGCTCGGCAGCGTCGGCGCCGGCCTCGGCGCCACCACCGCGACGCTGAAGGGCGGGCTCGGCTCGGCCTCGGCGACCACGCCGGACGGCGTCACCGTCGGCGCGATCGCGGTGGTCAACGCGATCGGCAGCGCAACGATCGGTGACGGCCCATGGTTCTGGTCGGCGCCGTTCGAAGTTGGCGACGAGTTCGGCGGGCTAGGAATGCCCGAGAGCTTCACGCCGGAGATGCTGAAGGTGCGGCTGAAAGGCGCCGCGACCCCGAGCGCGGTCGAGAACACCACGCTGGTCGCGGTGGTGACCGACGCCGCGCTCACCAAGACCCAGGTGAAGCGGCTGGCGATGCTGGCGCAGACCGGATTTGCCCGCGCAATCTATCCGGTGCACGCGCCGCTCGACGGCGACGTGGTGTTCGCCGCGGCGACCGGGGTCAAGCCGGTCGAGCCGCTGGCCGGGCTGACCGAGCTCGGCACCATCGCGGCCAATACCGTGGCACGGGCGATCGCACGCGGCGTCTATGAGGCCACCACGCTGCCGTTCAAGGACGCGCAGCCGGCGTGGCGCGATCGGTTCAGGCGCTGACCGACAGCGACGAGCCCGAAGCCGCCTGGATCTGCGCCGCCTGGCGCTGGATCAGTTGCTCGATGAAATTATAGGACGAGGTCGCACCGCTCGACGACGAGCCGGTCGCCGCCGAGGTCATCGTCACCTTGGTGCCGTCCGCATAGCTGATCGAGGTGGTCACGCTGCCGTCGGAATTGGCCACACTGGTCGAGGACGAGCCGGACAACGCCTGCAGCAACGGATCGCTCGAACCGCCGCCGCGGCCGGACTTGCGGGCTTCCTCGCTGCTACGATTGTGCTGCTTGCGCGGCATCAACGCCGAAGCCAGCTCTTCGGCGGTGACCGAACCGTCGCCGTCACTGTCGAGCTTGGAGAACACCTTGTCGGCATTGGCGATGTTGGTGCCGCCTGCTCCAAGCGCGTCCTCGAATTCGCCCTTGCTGATCGCCCCGTCGCCGTTGCCGTCGATCTGCTTGAACAGATCCTTCAGCGCAGCATCGCGGGACTTGGATGCGGTCGAGCTGGAATTACCGGTGGACTGTGCGCTCTGCGCGTCGAGCAGCGCCTGCATCGTCTGCGGCGACAGACCGCTCGACGGCAACGAGCCGTTGCCGGTCGGCAGGCCCGGAAACGACGACGTGCCGTTGCTGCCGCTTGAGCTCTCGAACGGATTGGTGAAGCCGGTGGTCTGCTTCGACGATTTCGACGTCGACGCGCTCAGCGTATTGAGCAGTCCGGACAGCGCGCCGAGCGCGCCAAGGGCAGGCAGCATCACAGAAACTCCGCATCACACACCGCTGGCCGCGGCCGGCAACTACCCACGGATTATTCCGGCTGTCTCCGAGCAATCGCCGTGCCAGCCGCGAAGCGCCCGAAATTGCTGACTTTTTCGGATTCGGCGAGGGCGCCGGGACGGCAATTTCTGCCCCTTCGGCACAACCTGCCGGGCCTGCACGGCCCGTTGTTGCGCTCTGGATTTGCGAGAGACCGGCGCGGCGTGGTAGCGAAGTTGATCCACCCCACACGCACCTGGAAGCCCTGATGTCCTCCTTCGCGCTCCGTCCGCTCGCCATCGCGCCCTCGATCCTCGCCTCGGATTTTTCCAAGCTCGGCGAAGAGGTCCGCGCGGTCGATACCGCCGGCTGCGACTGGATCCATCTCGACGTGATGGACGGCCATTTCGTCCCGAACATTTCCTACGGCCCGGACGTGATCAAGGCGATGCGGCCGCACACCAAGAAGGTGTTCGACGCCCATCTGATGATCGCGCCGTGCGATCCGTATCTCGAGGCCTTCGCCAAGGCCGGCTGCGACATCATCACCGTGCACGCCGAAGCCGGCCCGCATCTGCACCGCTCGCTGCAGGCGATCCGCGGCCTCGGCAAGAAGGCCGGCGTCTCGCTCAATCCGGGCACGCATCCGAGCGCGATCGAATACGTGCTCGATGACATCGATCTGGTGCTGGTGATGTCGGTGAACCCCGGCTTCGGCGGCCAGGCCTTCATCCCGAGCGCAGTCCAGAAGATCCGCCAGATCCGCGCCATGGTGGCGGATCGTCCGATCGACATCGAAGTCGACGGCGGCGTCTCCGACAAGGTCGCCGGCGAACTCGCCGCAGCAGGTGCCAACGCCTTCGTGGCCGGCTCCGCCGTGTTCAAGGGCGGCACGCTGGAGGCGTACAAGGCGAATATCGCCGGCATCCGCAACGCCGCACTACAGGCGCGGGGCGAGGCGGTTTAAGGACCGTTCAGACCAAACTCGTCGAAACTGACGACAGGCAGAAGTGCGTAGCACCGTGCCAGGTGGGACTGATGATGTAGCACCACCTGAGACACTCTGCCTCCATTTCGACTTACACGAGTATCACTGCGTTCATCTAGCGGCCGCTCGCTTACATCACCGTCATTGCCGGGCTTGATGTTCAGCCCGGAGACATAGTCGACACGTGTTCGGAGACATGACCGACACTTTCCACGCCCGTCAAGTCGATGGTGGCGACTTGGTGGGCAGCGAAGAACACGCCGTATTTGCCGTCGGTGGAGAGCGGCCTGATGGCCAAGCGCTCTCCGGCGAAGGCTTGCGGCACCTTCCACAAACGACCTTTGAAGCTGACATAGGCCTTGGTTTTCGAGACGGAGCGGACGATGTCGCGCTCATCGTATTCTGGAGCCGGCAGGCGGTCCGGCAGAGAACGCCGGCTCGGCTGGTAGCGATCAGCAGGCACCAGCTGGCCTAGCGACTCGTGAGGGCGCTCGAAGTTGTACACCTCGCGCCAGGAATCGAAGGCACGTTGCGCCTCGGCGAGGTCGCGCAAGGGCCGCAGCGCAAACACCTCGTCGTCCAGCGTGCGATGAAAACGCTCGTTCTTGCCGCGGCTCTGCGGGTGATAGGGACGACTACGGATCACCCTGATGCCGAGCTTGAGCAGCCACACAGAGAGCCATGTCCAGCGCTCGCCGGAACTGTCCGACCACGGCGAGCCGTTGTCGACGAAGATCGTGTCGGGCAAGCCGTAGTGCCGGAACGTCGTTTGCAGCCTGTCCTGCACGGTTTCGCCGCGCTGATCGGCGCAAGCCTGGAGGCACAGATCGTAGCGTGAGTGATCGTCCACCACGGTCAGCGGATGGCAGCGGACGTCGTTGCCGAGCCGAACCCAGCCTTTGAAGTCCATCTGCCAAAGCATGTTCGGCGCCGGCATCTCGAACCGCAGCGTCGCCGGTGGACCGCCGGCGGCAGGCTTGATCCGGCCGTGCCGGCGCAGGATCTCGTGGATCGTCGACACCGCCGGAGCGTGCTGTCCGGACCGGTCCATCGAGCTGGCGATCTTGCGCGCGCCCCATGCCGGATGCGCATCACGAACCGCCAGCACCTGGGCCTCACACGCCGCCGAGGTCTGCCGCGGGCTGTCCTGCGGCCGCCGCGACAGGTCGGCGAGATCACCTCCGGCCGCCCATCGCTCCAACCATTTGTAGCCGGTCGTCCAATGAATGCCGAACCGCCGGCACAGCTCGCGCCGGTTCGCCCCCTCCTGCATCGCAAGCCGTACGAACTCGCGTCTCTGATCCACTGCCGACACCTCACGCCAGGGCATGGACTTGGCCTCCAATCGCCAAATCCAGCCACTATGATGCGTCGACTATGTCTCCGAACACGTGTCGACTATGTCTCCGGGCTGAACACTTGACCCGGCAATCCATCACTCTCCGCAAGATGGCGCGCTGGCGCGCGCGATAGATGCGCGGGTCAAGCCCGCGCATGACGGGAGTGAATGTGGCTGCGACTGGGCCACATAATCGGTCCCCCCTTGCAGCTGTCACTCCCCCTCGTTCGTCATTCCGGGGCGCCCGGAGCGCGCAGGCCGGAATGACGCGGTGAAAAGACAGGTCCTGCCAATCGCGGAATTCGGGCTTCGCCCAGCCGGGCCTGAAGCCCTGGGGCGGCGCCCCCACCGACTGCCACCTTCCCCGTCCCTAGCCCCTGCCCCGCCGATCTGCTAAAGCGCGGCGTAATCCCCAAAACCCACGAGTTTGCGATGATCCCGCGTTATACCCGTCCGGAAATGGCTGCCATTTGGGAGCCGCTGACCCGTTTCAAGATCTGGTTCGAGATCGAGGCCCATGCCTCCGACGCGCAGGCTGCGCTCGGGGTGATCCCAAAGGAGGCCGCCGAGGCGATCTGGAAGGGCGGCAAGGACGCCGCGTTCGACGTGGCGCGGATCGACGAGATCGAGCGCGAGGTCAAGCACGACGTCATCGCCTTCCTGACCCATCTGGCCGAGTTCGTCGGCCCCTATGCGCGCTTCGTGCACCAGGGCATGACTTCGTCGGACGTGCTCGACACCTGCTTCAACGTCCAGCTCACCCGCGCCGCCGACATCCTGCTGGCCGACCTCGACCGCGTGCTGGCGGCGCTGAAGGCTCGCGCCTTCGAGCACCGGATGACGCCGTCGATCGGCCGCTCGCACGGCATCCACGCCGAGCCGGTGACGTTCGGCCTGAAGATGGCCTACGCCTATGCCGAATTCAGCCGCGCCCGCGACCGCCTGGTCGCCGCCCGCAAGGAGGTCGCCACCTGCGCGATCTCCGGCTCGGTCGGCACCTTCGCGCATATCGATCCGCGGGTCGAAGAGCACGTCGCAAAGGCGATGGGCCTCGCGGTGGAGCCGGTGTCGACCCAGGTGATCCCGCGCGACCGCCACGCGATGTTCTTCGCCGTGCTCGGCGTGATCGCCTCGTCGATGGAGCGGCTCGCCACCGAGATCCGCCATCTGCAGCGCACCGAAGTGCTCGAGGCCGAGGAGTATTTCTCGCAAGGCCAGAAGGGCTCGTCCTCGATGCCGCACAAGCGCAACCCGGTGCTGACCGAGAACCTCACCGGCCTCGCCCGCATGGTGCGCGCCTATGTGATGCCGGCGATGGAGAACGTGGTGCTTTGGCACGAGCGCGACATCTCGCACTCCTCGGCCGAGCGGATGCTGGCGCCCGACGCCACCGTGACGCTGGACTTCGCGCTCAACCGCCTCGCCGGCGTGATCGAGAAGCTGGTGGTGTATCCGGAGAACATGACCAAGAACCTCGACCGCCTCGGCGGCCTGGTGCATTCGCAGCGGTTGCTCACCGCGCTGACCCAGAAGGGCTGCTCGCGCGAGGAGAGCTACAGACTGGTGCAGCGCAACGCGATGCCGGTGTGGCGCGGCGAAGGCGACTTCCTGACGCTGCTGAAGAAGGATCCGGACATGAAGAAGTACATGACCGACGCCGAAATCGAAGAGCAGTTCGACCTCGGCTATCACCACAAGCACGTCGACACCATCTTCAAGCGGGTGTTCGGCGAGAGCTGAGCCGCGGCGCCGACAGCGCGCGCAACGAAAAAGCCCCCGGTTTGCGGGGGCTTTTTTATGGCTGCAGCAAGCCTGATACTTACGGGGCCGGCCGCCCGCTCGAGCACCGAGATCTGGTGCAGACCTCGCCACGTCATGCCCGGCCTTGTGCCGGGCATCCACGTCTTCAGGCCGATGTGCAAGAAAGACCTGGATGGCCGGGGCAAGGCCCGGCCATGACGAAGATCAGCAAAGAGCCGCCGCTTACGCAGCCTTGGCGAAGTGCTGAGCGAGGCCGGCGAACAGGCCGCGGCCGTCGGTGCAGCCCATGATGTCTTCGACGTGATTTTCCGGATGCGGCATCATGCCGAGTACGTTGCCGCGCTCGGAGACGATGCCGGCGATCGAGGCGGCGGCGCCGTTGATATTGTGGCTCTCGCTGACTTCGCCTTCCGGCGAGCAATAGCGGTACAGCACCCGGCCGTCGCCCTCGAGCCGCCTCACGGTGTCTTCGTCGGCTTCGTAATTGCCCTCGCCGTGCGCCACCGGCACCTTGATCACCTGGCCGGCGGTGTAGCCGCGGGTGAACGGGGTGTCGTTGCGTTCGACGCGCAGATGCACGTCGCGGCAGATGAACTTCAGCCGCGCATTGCGCATCAAGACGCCCGGCAGCAGGCCGGACTCGCACAGGATCTGAAAGCCGTTGCAGACGCCGAGCACCAGGCCGCCATCAGCGGCGAACTTGCGCACCGCGTCCATCACCGGCGCCCGCGCCGCGATCGCGCCGCAGCGCAAATAATCGCCGTAGGAGAACCCGCCCGGGACGACCACGAGATCGGTGCCTTTCGGCAACTCGGTTTCGGCGTGCCACACCATCGCGGCGTCGTTGCCGGAGACGAGCTTCAGCGCACGCGCCATGTCGCGCTCGCGATTGATGCCGGGGAAGACGAGGACGGCGGATTTCATGCGGTTTCCGTTAGCGCGTGGAGGGGCAGTGGACAATCGCGTCGATGGCGATGATCACGCGGACATCGTCGGCGCGTCGTTCAATTCGAGACGACGCTCGATGTGTTCGAGCCGGCCGTCATAGCGACCGAGGATTCCATAGACGTTCTGGACGTCCTGTTGCATGGAGATCAGATAGCCACGCATGGCGTTCATTTCAGATTTCAGCTCGTCGACCTTGTGGTCGACCTTGTCCAATCTCTGCTGAACCTGCTTGAGCACTTCGAAAATCAACTCGTTGCTCACGTCGGCCATGACCTAGTCTCCGGAGACTAACCCTTTACCTCGATAGCATAATTCTCGATCACGGTGTTCGCCAGCAGCTTGTCGGCGGCGTCCTTGAGGGCGGCTTCGGCCTTGGCCTTGTCGGCGGCGCCGTCGAGCTCGATGTCGAACACCTTGCCCTGGCGCACGCTGGCGATGCCGGCAACGCCGAGCGACTTCAGCGCGCCCTCGATCGCCTTGCCTTGCGGATCCAGGATCCCGTTCTTCAAGGTAACAGTGACTCGTGCCTTCATGGTCGCCTCGATGATCCCCTCGTCATGCCGGGCAGAGCCTCCGCCCCATCCGTCATTCCGGGGCGCTCGCGCCCAGCGAGCGAACCCGGAATCTCGATCGTTCTATGACTTCTGGATTCCGGGTTCGCGCTGGCGCGCGCCCCGGAATGACATCGCTTGGAAACGCGCTTGCGCCCGCCGCCCTGAGCCTCAGCCCTTCACCAGCACCGGGCCGGAGCCGATCGGGCGCTCGTTTTCCATCAGGATGCCGAGACGCTTGGCGACTTCGGTGTAGGCCTCGAGCAGGCCGCCGAGATCGCGGCGGAAGCGGTCCTTGTCGAGCTTCTCGTTCGACTTGATGTCCCACAGTCGGCACGAATCCGGCGAGATCTCGTCGGCGACGATGATGCGCATCATCTCGGCCTCGAACAGCCGGCCGCACTCCATCTTGAAGTCGACCAGCCGGATGCCGATGCCGAGGAAAAGACCGGTGAGGAAATCATTGACGCGGATCGCCAGCGCCATGATGTCGTCGATCTCCTGCGGCGTCGCCCAGCCGAACGCGGTGATGTGCTCTTCCGAAACCATCGGGTCGTTAAGCTGGTCGTTCTTGTAGTAGAACTCGATGATCGAGCGCGGCAGTTGGGTGCCCTCCTCGATCCCGAGCCGCTGCGACAGGCTGCCGGCGGCGACGTTGCGCACCACCACCTCGAGCGGCACGATCTCGACTTCGCGGATCAGTTGCTCGCGCATGTTGAGGCGGCGAATGAAATGAGTCGGCACCCCGATGTCGTTGAGGTGCTGAAACAGGTACTCGGAGATCCGGTTGTTGAGGACGCCCTTGCCCTCGATCACCTGGTGCTTCTTGGCATTGAACGCGGTGGCGTCGTCCTTGAAGTGCTGAATCAGCGTTCCGGGTTCCGGACCTTCATACAGCACCTTGGCCTTGCCTTCGTAAATGCGACGTCGCCGGCTCATGGGGATGTACCGTGTTTTGTTGAAATCCATCGGGTGGTGGGCTCCGTCTGACGAAAGCGGCCCACGGCGGAGCTGCCGAAAAGGCCAGGAACAGGAAACAGAACGAGAACCCAGCCTCGCTGCAACCTAGCTGATTGGCCCCCCCGATACAATCGATCCGGCCGGGTGGCCCGGGAGTTTTACCCCTCGCCGTGCGCCATTGTGGCAGTTGTCTTCACCGGCGGCTCTGGATATCTAGGCATCGAACCCGCCCACCGCAAACCGGCCGTTGGTCGGCCTACATGATCGGAACCGCAGACATGACCACTTTCGACAAGCGCGAGGAAGGCTTCGAGAGGAAGTTCGCGCTCGACGAAGAGCAGAAGTTCAAGGCCGAGGCGCGGCGCTCCAAGCTGCTCGGCCTTTGGGTCGCCGACAAGCTCGGCCTGTCCGGCGATGCCGCTGCCGCCTACGCCAAAGAAGTGGTAGTGGCCGACCTCGAAGAAGCCGGCGACGCCGACGTGGTGCGCAAAGTCACCAAGGATCTCGCCGACAAGGGCATCACGCTGCCGGAAACCGAGCTGCGCGCCAAGATGACCGAACTGTACGCCCAGGCGGTCCAAGAGGTGAAGGCCGGAACCTGACGGGTTCCCGCCGGCCGCCACGGCGGCCCGCCTGATTGCCTAATCGAATTTCGAATGCCCGGGCCTGTCCCGGGCATTTTTGTTTTCGGCGCCGGGCGCCGGGCCAAGCACGGCGGAGGTGTCCCGCTCTGCGACAGCCCGCCTGGCGCGGATTAACGTTCGGCACGCAGGCGGAACAAAGCGGCGACGAATCGCTGCGAATCGGGCTTGCCGGCGCGGCTAACGCTGCAAGTTGTGCGTCCGCCTTCCCACTCACACCAATGCTGGAAGCGTCCCCTCGCTTAAGGCGGTGAAACGGGGCGGAAGGGTTAACATTCCAGTCGAACGATCTGGACGCGGCGCGGGGCGACGGCCGCGACGGCGGCCTCCCCACATGATCCCCCGTCAGAGCCGGGGCGTGGCTCCTGCGGAAGCGCTCGCGGCGACGTCGTCCTTGCCCTGTCACTATTTAGGTATATATTCTTATATTGGATTGATGCCCTGCTTTGACCGGAGCCCAACATGCCCTTCCCGGTTTTTCGCTCCCCCATTCGTGTGCTCGACTCCTCCCTCGACCGGCTGGTGCTAGCCACGCTCGACGACGGACCGCCGCCGGTCCCTGGCGGCCGTCCGAAGGGCTGCAAGCGGCTGCACACCAATGCCAAGGTCGCCCATGTGCGCCGGCTGATCGAACAGACCTCGCTGACCTACAAGGAGATCGAAGCGAAGACGAGCGTCAGCGCCGGCACCGTCGGGCGCTGGAAGCGTGAGTTCAATTGGACGCGTCACCCATTGGCGCCGCGCGCCAGCGACACCGTGCCGACCGAGCGCGCCGGCCGCCGGCTGAAGCTGCGGATGCTCAGCAGCAAACTGCAGCAGCTCGCTGAACGCTATGTCGACGAGCTGTGGCAGGCGCCGTCGGTCGACCTCAACCGGCTGATCGAGGCGATGGAGGTGCTGAAAATGGCGCGGCTCACCCAGAAAGGTCGCGGCCGCCCCGGCAAACCCGGCCCGGCGCCCCGCACCGAAGAGGACTGGCTCGACCGCGAAAGCGCGATCCGCAAGGCCCTGACCGACATGCGTCACAACGGCGTCTTCACCACCTGCATCCCCGCCGAAGCCATGGCACTGCTGGACGACGCCTACACCCCGCCGGAGCGGGAGGTGGTGCGGCGGGGACCGAGGAGGAGGAAGTAGTCGGTCAAGTACATTTGCCCGCGACAGCGAGTAGCCCGTATGAGCGCAGCGAAATGCGGGAGCACATCGACACGCCCCCGCTTCGCTCATGCGGGCTACGCTTGCTGACCGGGTGGAGGTGCAATAGGCGCCGCGACTGCACCCTACGCGTTCACGCCGCCACTACGCTGATCCGCGCCGCCGCGCGCGAGCGTGGCTTTTTGCGGATGACAATTTCGATGTCCTGATCGAGCGCGTTGAGCAACGTCATCAGCCGCTCGACCGAAAAGCCTTCCAGTTTGTAATTGCGCAGGGCCGAGACCTTGGGCTGATTGATCCCGAGCCGCTCGGCGGCAGCGGCTTGGCTCAGGCGAGCCCGGTCGATTACCGCGTTCAGAGCGTAGGCAAGCCTGAGCTTGGTCTGCCTCTCCTCCGCGTCGGCCATGCCCAGGTCCACAAACACATTGCCGCTGCCGCGGGTGATCTCGGCTGCCGCGCCTCTGCTTATGCTCAACGTAGCCATGGTCAACCTCATCGTCAGGTCACACAATCCTGGACCTTAAGAACCATGGTCCGACCTTCAACGCGCACGTAGTCAGGGCCGGCCCTCATAATACATGAATCGTGCGCTGATCGCAGCTACTACTTCCCCGCAAACAGCCCGTTCAGCTCCGCGCCCTTGGTCGCCCCGGCGAATGCCGTGAAGGTGCCCTGCTCGGCGATCTCGCGTGCGGCGCCGAGGAAGCCGGCCCAGGCGCAGCGCGCCAGCGAGCCGCCGACGCTGATGCGGCGGACGCCGAGGTCGGCGAGCATCGGCACCGTCATGCTCGGCTGCGCGATCAGCACGTTGAGCGGCTTCGGCGCCACCGCCTTCACCAGCGTGGTGATCTCGGCCTCGGTGGTGACGCCCGGCGCGTACAGGCAATCGGCACCGGCCTCGGCGAACGCCACCAGCCGCGCGGTGGTCTTGGCGAGATCGCGCTCGCCCTTGAAGAAACCCTCGCAGCGCGCCACCAGCACGACGTCCTCACCCGACGCATCGATCGCCGCCCGCGCCGCCTTGATGCGCTCGGCGGCGAGCGCGTCGTCGTAAAACGGCCGCGCCGGATCGGTGGTCGTATTCTCGATCGACAGCCCGGCAATGCCGGTGGCGATCGCGCGCGTGACATTGGTGGCGACGCCGTCGGGACTGTCGGCAAAGCCGTTCTCGAAATCGGCATTGATCGGCAGATCCACCGCCGCGCACAGCGTGGTCAGATGCGCCAGCACGTCGTCGCAGCTGACCTGATTGTCCGCCCGCCCCGCCGACCACGCAAAGCCGGCACTGGTCGAGGCCAGCGCCTGAAATCCAAACGACGCCAGCGCCCGCGCCGAGCCGACATCCCACGGATTCGGCAGCACGAAGCAGCCGGCCTCGTGCAGCTTGCGAAACGTGGCCCGCTTGGCGGCGGTGCTGATCATCGGCGATCTCCCTGGGGTGTCTGCTGTTGTTGTTGGCCGGACGCTAGCACGGCGCCAGTCGCGGCGTCGAAGCTGCCGATGACAGCCGAAGTGTCCCACCCTGCGACAGCCGCCACCGCGCGTCTTAACGTTCCGAACGCAGCCGGAACAAAGCGGTGACGAATCACAGCGAATCAGGTCGCGCGAGAAGCCGCGAGCTGCATCTCGCGCGGAGGCGAGCGCCACCACACCAGGGATGGACCTGGGTGAGCGCTGGACGAAGGCGGCGAAGGCGCAGAACGTTAACGGCGGGACACCGTCCGGCAGGCCCTCTGGCCCGGCAAGCAGGCCAAGATGCGGCCGTACAGGCCACCTCGGATCGCAATCGAATAGAGCGCGCACTGGACGTAAAGTAACACATATGTTACCGTTGATCATGCTGGATATTCGCTACTATTCGGCTGATCGGCAAAGCCCATTCGCGGATTGGCTCGACGGGCTCGACGTCATGGCGGCCGCCAAGGTCACGACGGCCGTGACTCGGCTGTCCCTGGGCAATTTTTCCAACGTTAAGTCGGTCGGCGAAGGCGTCCTCGAAACCAAGATCGATTTCGGGCCCGGCTATCGGATCTATTTCGGTCGTGACGGCGATACGTTGGTCATTCTGCTTTGCGGTGGCACCAAGAAGCGACAACGCAGCGATATCGCGCGAGCCATCGTGTATTGGCGCGACTACAAGCAGAGCAAAAAGCGGCGATCAGGACTGAGCAATGGCTAATACGAAGAGCTTCAAAGAGTTGGTCCAAAACCGCGTGGCGAAAGACCCGGCATTCGGCGACGCCCTGTTGCGGGAAGCGATCGAGGTGATGCTCAAGGGCGATATCGAGACCGGAAAAGCCGTCCTGCGCGACTACATCAAGGCCACCGTCGGATTCGAACAACTCGGCGCCGCGACTGATCTGCCCCCCAAAAGCCTGATCCGAATGTTCGGCCCCAGCGGCAACCCGCAGGCGAAAAACCTGTTCAGCGTGATCGGCTATCTGCAAGATCGCGCGGGGTTGGAGCTGAAGGTGAGTAAGGCGCGGCGGGCGTGAGCCGACCGCATCGAACCGCTGATGCGGAGACAAAGACCATGAGCGAGCAACGGTTCGATAGCGTCTGAGATGCGTCGGAAGATTCCCCTGCAGATGCAGCCAACATGAAGGCTCGATCGGCGCTGATGATCGCGATCCGCGATGTGGTCGACGATTGCAAGCTCACGCAAGCCGAAGCAGCCAAACGCCTCGGTGTGACGCAGCCGCGGATGAATGATCTGCTCCGGGGACGGATCGACAAATTCAGCCTCGACGCCCTGATGCTGCTGGCGACGGCGGCGCGGCTGACAGTGGAATGGCGCGTGGTGAAGCCAGCGGCGTGACAAATAATTGCGGACGGTAGCCTGCATGAGCGAAGCGATATGCAGGAGATACCAAACGTCCCGGGTATCGCTGCGCTCACCCGGGCTTCTGTAACGGGCCTCGGTTAGTCAATCCCTTTTGCGTGGTCCTGTCGCCGGTGACTTGCTTCTGTCCGGGATCGGCGCGGTGGCCGTCACCTTTTGGGGTGCGTAGAGGAACCGGCCGACCAATCTACGGAAGCGTGGTTGTGAACCGACTTCCCGGGTGGCGGCCTGACCGGATCCATCGTCCCGGCGAAGGGACCTCGCTCAAGGATGGCTTGGTGCCTTGGCCTTCCCCGAATCCGTGATTTCTCCTCGTCAGGTCGTCGCCAGCTTGGCGTTGGGGTTAAACGGCTTGGCGTCGGCCAGCATCCGGTGCAGCACGACCGCCAGCTTGCGCGCCAGCGCCACCTTCGCCTTGCGTAGGCCGGCCCGCTTGGCAATCCGCATCGCCCAGCTCTTCAACTCGGTGCAATTCTTGATCGGCTTTGTCAGCATGATGTGCGCCGCCTGATACAGCGCCTCGCGCACCGAAGCGTCGCCGATCTTGGTGATGCGACCGGTGTAATCGGTCTGCCCCGATTGATATTTCTTCGGCGTCAGACCGAAGTGGGCGCCGGCTGCCTTCGAAGACTTGAACCGGGCCGGATCGTCGATCGCATTGGCGTAAGTGAGCGCCACGATCGGACCAACCGACGGCGTCGTCATCAGCAGGCGCGCCTGCGGCTGCGCCTTAGCGATCTGTAGCACCTGTTTGTCCAGCCCCTTGAACTCGCGCAGCAGCACGGCATGCACCGCGAGCATTGCCTTGGCGATCGAAGCCAGTGCCGCGTGGCCCTTCGTCAATTCTTCGATCCGCGCCGCAAAGCTCCGCTCGGTCGTCTTGCCGACCTTCAGGCCGAAGCCGCGCAGAATCCCGCGAAGACTGTTCTCGACGTCGAGCAACTTCGTCTGCAGCAGCTTGCGCGCCGTCAGCACGGCACGGACTTCCTGCGCCTCGATCGATTTACAATGCACCGGCCGGAACCAGCCGAGCCGCATCAGCTGCGCGATGGCGCGGGCGTCGTTGCGGTCGGTCTTCACCGACATCGCCTTGAAGGCATCACGAACGTGCCGCGTCTCCAGCAGTTCGACGGCCAGCCCGGCCTCGCGCAAGGCCGCGTAGAGCCATTGCGACAACGGTCCAGCCTCCAGACCGATCCGCTCCAGCGGCGTCGCCAGCGAACCGTACCAGGCGATCAGCGCCGCCGGCTCGCTCGCCACCTTCGCCTCCCGCACGATCCGCCCGCTCCCGTCGACGACACAAACCGCAGACTGTTCCAAAGACACGTCGATTCCGGCATAGTGGTACATGGTCGTTCCTCGATGATGCTTGGAGCGGGCTCGCCCTGACTCCGTTGATTGACACCATCAGTTTGAGGGACGACCACCCTTCCGCCAATTCGCCAAGCGACCTGCTCGGCCTGGCCGGCCCGTTACCCCATCTACGCTCGCTAAGCTTCAACTCCATCAAAAACGGTGACACCCAAAATGTTCTTAAGCGCGACCAGCTGACGGGGGAACTTACCCTGAAGAACCAGAATAGCTCTTCCGGTTCTTTCACGATTCTCAGCAGCCTCAACGGCTTGCATCACCGCCTGATACTTCACGCATTGATAAAGCCCTCTAACGATATCTGAGTCCGATGAAATCGACGACTTAACCTCCGCCGCCACCCACTCCGAACCTGTTTGAAATGATACATCGAGGGAATCTCCTGACGGCAAAGGCAACTCAACACTCCCACAACGAGTACTGCCAGGAAGATCAAAACGCTCCGGATTCTTTGCAACAAAAACCTTGAAGGCGCGATGCGCATCCCCCTCACCACCGCCGACACCAATAGCAGCAGCAGCCCTATTGTTATCTTTGAAGGTGATGGTTGTCGGCGACAAATCTACCGCTTCGAGCACAGCAGGCCATTTTGGGTAAGCCCAAATCCTAGCAAGCTCCCCGTGGACTATCTCTCGCCGCTTAGATTGCGGAAGCTTTGCGAATTGTTCTTTCTTGACCAGAAACCACCCGATACCTTCGCCCGGCAAGCCGGTACTCTTATTGATCACCAGACATTGGATCGGCGGGACAGGCTCTTTCCAAACCGCGGATAGATTCTCGATCGTTTGCCCAATACTTCCCAAAACATAATTGAGGTTGCGCGGGTTTGGCATCCCAAGCTCCTCAGCAAGATCTGAATAGCAGATGGGCTGATGTGCCTCAGCTTGTCGGACAAGCAAAGGAAAGGCCTGCCGCGCGCGATCCTGGTAGAGCTTATCTCCTGATATTGGCTGGGCGATCTTTGCCGTCTGGCCTCGCGACATAAGCACTCTCCGATCAAAGAATTTCTAATAAATGAAGCCACCTATCATCACGATTTCGAAACTTGTCACTACCCAATCCCCACCACCTCCAACTCCTGCGCGCCCTTCCCCACCACGTCGCCGACGCTCTTGCCCATCAGCAAGCGCGCCACCGGCGATACGAACGAGATCGTGCCCTGCTTCGGATCGGCTTCGTCTTCGCCGACAATGCGATAGGTTTGGACGCGGCCGTCGGCGCGGCGGAAGGTGACGGTGGAGCCGAACGCGATCTCGTCGGTCGAGGGCGGATCCGGCATCACTTGCGCGCTGCGCACCCTGGCTGCGTAGTAACGGGCGTCGCGCAGCGGGATGGCTTCGGCACGGCGGCGCTCGTTGACGTCCTCGATCGTACCGGCTGCTTCGAGCGCGGCGCGGGCTTGCGCCAACTGCGCCTCCAGCGCGGCCAAGCCGGCTGCGGTGACGAGGTTCGGATGCGGCGAGATCGGGCGATCCGGCAGCACGGTCTCCGAGGCGGTCTCGGCGCTATCTTCCTTGGTGAAAGCGACGCTCAAGTTGAACTCCATTGACGGTCGCCGGACGGCGACCTGACGCAACGACACGGCGCTTCTCGATCAGGAGGCGCGGACCCGTTCGGCAAACTCCCACCAGTGGATCTTGTTCGCCATCCAATTCCAATCCGCCATCGGCGAGGTCGATGGCAGCACATAGATCGATGTCGTTCCGATGCTCTCCTCATACCGCCCGAGGCCGACCCTGCGGCCGACGAACCGCTTCGCAGCTTCCATACTGGTGAAGGCGAGAAAGTCGGGATGGTTTTCTTCGATCTTCCGTCTGAGAACCACCCGATGTTCCGGCCGCGGCCGAACCTCATGATCGCTTCCGGCGACATCCTTGCACAGGTCGGTCAGGCCGATGCCGAATGTCGTCACTTCGCGAAACTCGTGCGGCGCCAGCTTTCGATCGGTGAGGCCCGTTTCGCTGAGGACGCTCCAGAACTTGTTCCGGCCGTGCGCATAATAGCTTTGCGCCTTCTCCGACGCACGGCCGGCGGCGGTGCCGCAGAACACGACTTTGAGGCCGCGCTGCAGAACGTCAGGCAAGATGACTTTGGGCAAGCTCACCTGACCTTGCTGGCGCGCCTCCTCCACTCAGTTCGCCCGCGTCCAGGTGGCGGATTTGCAGATCAGCCCGCCCATCGCGCAGCCCTGGGTGGTCAGCGTGCTGCCGGACAGGTTCATCTTGCCGGTGTAGGTCTTGCCGTCCTCCGGATTGAAGGCACTGCCGGCCCAGGCGCCCGGGCCGGTCGGCTTCATATCGAAGAATATCTTCTGGCCGACCTTGGCAGGGGTCTCGATGCCCGGCTTGAGCCACACCAGCGTGCCGCACACCGCGCCGCCGCAGGGCGCAAACTTGACCTTGGAGGCGCCGGTCTCGCGCAGCCAGGTGCCGCCGACGTCGTCGGCGCGGGCGCCTGTGGTGGCCAGCGCTGCGGCGAGCAGGCCGAGGCCGGTGAGCCATCCCGCGCGGCGCATCGTCGATGTCGTTGTCATGTCCCCTCCCGATTGCCTGTGCTGCGGCGAGCCGCCGCTTGGTACGAAGCGAATCTCAGCCGGGGCGTGAAGTCAATCAGGCGCGCGCCAGCACCGCCTCCAGCCGCGCCAGCACGGCGGCGATGTCGCCGGTGACGTCGGTCGCCGCGACCAGCGCGACGCGATAGTCGCGCGCTTCCAGCCACTCCTTGCGCATCGCCCGGTCGCGGACGATCGCGTCGCTCTCGTCCGGATTGACCAGCTCGATCGCGATGCGGTGCGGGAACGAGACGAAGTCCGGAATGTGGCGGCCGACCGGGGTCTGGCGCTTGAAGGTGCCGGCGAAGCGGCGGTCCTTGCGCAGATGTTCCCACAGCAGCCGCTCGGCGTCGGTCGGGTTGCGGCGGAGCATGCGGGCGAGCCCGCGCAGCGAGCCGCCCTCGGCGTCGGGACCACCGGCCGCTGCGCGCTCGGCCAGCAGCGCGCGCAGCCGCGTCGCCTGTTCGCCGTCGAGCACCCCGCCCTTGGCCGGGCCCTTGCGGCCCTCGGCGATCGCCATGATGGCGCCGTGCAGGGTGTGGATGTCCTGCTTGGTGGGATCCATCCGGGTAAAGATGTTGCGCAGGTTCACCAGCATGGTGTCGCGCTTCTCCGGCGGGCGGAGGAATTCGACGCGGTCGAGCTCGGCCACGAGGTTGTCGAAGAACGCCTGCATCTGGTGCTGCGACGCCGGCTCGGAGCGCTCCGGCATCGCGAACGGCAGCGCGCCCCCCGTGGCGTGCTTGAACCATTCGTAGCCCATCAGCAGCACCGCCTGCGCCAGATTGAGCGAGGCGAACGCCGGGTTGACCGGGAAGGTGACGATCCGGTTGGCGAGCGCGACCTCGTCGTTCTCCAGGCCGTGGCGCTCGCGGCCGAATAGGATGCCGGCGGTGACGCCGGTCGCGATCGAGGCGACGATCTCCTGCGCGGCGGCCTCCGGCCCGCGCACCGGCTTGGCCTGGTCGTGGGCACGGGCGGTGGTGGCGAACAGCAGCGCGCAATCGGCTATCGCGTCGGCGACGCTGTCGAACAGTTCCACCGCGTTCAGGATGTGGTCGGCGCCCGCCGAGGCGCGCGTCGCGGCGATGTTCGGCCAGCCGTCGCGCGGCTTCACCAGCCGCAGCCGGGTCAGCCCGAAATTGCCCATCGCGCGGGCGCACATCCCGATGTTCTCGCCGAGCTGCGGTTCGACCAGAATCACCACCGGGCCGTCGAGCGCGGCCGGGGGCTTGGATCGGTCGGTACCGGAACCGGACATGGGCGTGGTCTTTCAAAAACGGGCGTCCCTCGGAGTGATCCGAGGCGGCGCGGGAGGATCGGGGGAAGCCGCGGCGGGGCGGGCCGGACAGCGGCGGCCGCCGCGCCTTTCCGTTGCCAAGGCGGCGGCGATTTCTCAAGCAAATAGTGGTTTTGCCGGCGCGATTTGGGCGGTGTGAAGTGCGCTTGACACGGCGCGCGCCCTACCCGCCTCCGGTCGCGGCACGCCTTGCGATCGCGGCGTTGCCGAGCCATGCGAAGCCGCGCTGCGAATCCGTCCAAATTGCTTCCGCAATCGCCTTTCGGCCGGTCCGGCGCGGTGCTATAGCGGGCGCGGCTTTAGTCCAATTCCCGCCCCTTTAAGCGCAGAATCACAAGAAGGCCCGATCCCGCATGGCGAAAATCAAGGTGAAGAATCCCGTCGTGGAACTCGACGGTGACGAGATGACCAGGATCATCTGGCAGATGATCAAGGACAAGCTCATCACCCCGTTCCTTGATGTCGAGCTGATGTATTTCGACCTCGGGATGGAGCACCGCGACAAAACCGATGATCAGGTCACCATCGATGCGGCGAACGCGATCAAGCAGGTCGGCGTCGGCGTGAAGTGCGCCACCATCACCCCGGACGAAGCGCGGGTGAAGGAATTCGGCCTCAAGAGCATGTGGAAGTCGCCGAACGGCACCATCCGCAACATCCTCGGCGGCGTGATCTTCCGCGAGCCGATCATCTGCAAGAACGTGCCGCGGCTGGTGCCGGGCTGGACCAAGCCGATCGTGATCGGCCGCCACGCCTATGGCGATCAGTATCGCGCGACCGACATCAAGTTCCCCGGCCCGGGCACACTGACGATGAAGTTCGTCGGCGAAGACGGCTCGGTGATCGAGCGCGAAGTGTTCAAGGCGCCCGGCGCCGGCGTCGCGATGTCGATGTACAACCTCGACGAGTCGATCAAGGATTTCGCCCGCGCCTCGCTGAACTACGGCCTGATCCGCAACTATCCGGTCTACCTGTCGACCAAGAACACCATCATGAAGGTGTACGACGGTCGCTTCAAAGACATCTTCCAGGAGATCTTCGACAACGAATTCAAGGCCGAGTACGACGCCAAGGGCCTGACCTACGAGCACCGCCTGATCGACGACATGGTCGCCTCGGCGCTGAAGTGGTCGGGCGGCTACGTCTGGGCCTGTAAGAACTACGACGGCGATGTCCAGTCCGACACCGTGGCGCAGGGCTACGGCTCGCTCGGCCTGATGACCTCGGTGCTGATGACGCCGGACGGCAAGACGGTAGAAGCCGAGGCCGCGCACGGCACCGTCACCCGGCACTATCGCGAGCACCAGAAGGGCAAGGCGACCTCGACTAACTCGATCGCCTCGATCTTCGCCTGGACCCGCGGCCTCGCGCATCGCGCCAAGCTGGACAGCAACGAAGAGCTGGCTCGCTTTGCCGACACCTTGGAAAAGGTCTGCGTGGAGACGGTGGAAGCCGGCGCGATGACCAAGGACCTCGCGCTGCTGGTCGGTGCCGACCAGCGCTGGCTGTCGACCGAGGGCTTCCTCGACAAGGTCGCGCAGAACCTGCACAAGGCGATGAGCGAGACCAAGGCAGCCTGATCGGGCGCAGCGACTGAACAAGCGAAAGGCGCGGGCACGACTCCCGCGCCTTTTTCGTTGGCGGCGCAGTTCATCTATGGTTCGGAGCATCGATCAATGCGCAGCTTCACCGAAAGCCACGGCCAACGCCCATGACCTCACTCCTCACGTTCTGCGCTGCTGCGCTAATGGAGATCGCCGGATGCTTCGCGTTCTGGGCCTGGCTGCGGCTGGGCCAGTCGCCGCTGTGGCTGATCCCCGGCATGCTTGCGCTGGCGCTGTTCGCCTATCTGCTGACGCTGGCCGACAGTCCCCTCGCCGGCCGCGCCTATGCGGCCTATGGCGGCATCTACATTGCCAGCGCGCTGTTGTGGGGCTGGGCGATGGAAGGCAACCGCCCCGACCCATGGGACGTGATCGGCGCCGCGATCTGCCTGGTCGGCATGAGCGTGATCCTGTTCGGACCGCGCTCGCTGCCGGCGTAGGCCGCTTCTCGACCCTGACGCAGCTTGCATTTCATTCCGCACAGCGAACTTCGAGCTTTTCTCGACTCCACGCCGCGTCGTGGCGGTGTCGTCGCCGGGCTTCGGTGTCATAGTGTTGCTCATTGTCACCAGTGGTGTTCAACGGCGGAAGCATGACATTGGAGCACAGGTGGACGGGCGCGATCTCGCAGCTCGATCTGGCTAGCGGCGTTCTGCAACAGCCCGATGGGGATTGGGTCGACGAACAATTGCATCACGGCACCAAGGTGGTCGTCATCCTGCGCGGCGCGATGCGGGCACGGATCGACGGTTGCACCGACGAGTTCAGCATCGCCGGCCCCACGGTCTGCGTCATCCGCTCGCCGGCCGATGCCTGCGGTCGGCAGATGGTGAGCCCCGACGAGCCACTGCATTACGTGATGGTCAAGGCGACCCTTGAACCCGGCAGCAAGGCCGAGTCCGCAAGCGATCCGTTGGCGTCGCTGATCCCGATCGATCGGCCCAGCCTGCAATACATCGCGGCGCCCCGCGCGCTGCAGGCGCTGTGCACGCAGCTCGAAGTTTGCCCCTTCGTCGGCGCAGCGCGGGACCTGTTCCTTTCTGCCAAGGCACTCGAGATCCTCGCCTTGGCCTGCGAAGCGATCGAGACCAACTCCGCGATCGAGCCCCCGAGACCGTCACTTGGCGATGTCGAACGCTTGAAGAAAGCCCGCACCATCCTTCTGGAGCGGCTCGGGGCTCCACCGAATTTGCCGGCATTGGCCGCGGCGGTGGGATTGAACACCCGCAAGCTGACGGACGGTTTCCAGGCGGCTTTCGGGACCACCGTGAACGATTTCCTGCAAGACGCACGTTTGAACGAAGCGTATCGGCTGCTGTCGAGCGGCGCCACCAACGTCTCGGAGGCTGCGCATCGCGTCGGCTACACGCCAGCTTACTTCTCGGCAGTTTTCAGAAAGCGCTTCGGGATTTCTCCGCGCGACCTGCTGTAATTCCATTCAGCGAACGCCTGATCCCGCCGCCGGCGTAGAACCTTTGTAATCTTAAGAATTCGTCCGGAAATCAAAAGTCCGACGGCTTGTCGCATTCCTCACAGTCACGCTTCTGTGCCGCGTCCTGGAGGAATATCAAGATGACGACACAGCGCCGCTCCGCCGAACTACACAATTCACGACAGCTCGCGATACGCCGAGGCAGCAGACTCGCCGCCTCGTTGCCGATGAGCGCGCTGCTGTTGGTCGGCGCCGTCATCGAGGATGCACGGGCTCAGGCTACTACACCGACGCCCGCCGTCCCGACGGCGAGCGCGCTGCCTCCGGTGGTCGTGAGCGCACCGAAGCGCAGCAAGCCGAAGCGGGCCGCTGCTCGACCGGCAGCGATCGCCGCGCCGGTAGCGCCTCCCCGCCAGACGTCTCGCCCAAGCACTGCACGTGTTGCAGACGGACCAGGCTATGTGGCTAGGGCCAGCACGACGGGAACCAAGACCAATACGCCGCTGATCGAAACGCCACAGTCGGTCTCGGTGATCAACCGCCAACAGATGGACGCGCAGAACGTTCAGTCGGTGACCGATGCCTTGCGTTACTCGGCCGGCGTCGTAGCGACCACACCGGCGATCTCGCAGCGTTTCGACACGTTCAGCATTCGCGGTTTCGATGCCAGCAGCACCGGAATTCTCCGCGACGGCCTGCGCGGCACGACCGCCCAAGCCTGGCCGAAGACCGAGCCTTACGGTCTCGAACGCGTCGAGATCCTGCGCGGGCCGAGCTCGGTGCTGTACGGTCAGAGCACGCCGGGCGGCCTGGTCAACCTCATCACCAAGCGACCGCTCGACACACCGGTTAACGAAGTGATGCTGCAGGGCGGCAGCTTCGACCGGCTGCAGGGGCAGTTCGATCTGAGCGGACCGATCGACAAGGACGGCCAGTTTCTCTACCGGCTGACCGGACTGGCGCGGGATAGCAATACACAGTTCAAGGCGATCCCGGACGACAAGCTGTTCATCGCACCGGCGTTCACCTGGCGGCCGGATATCGACACCACGTTCACCATTCTGACCGACTACAGCTACGAGAAGTTTGGTCCGCCGCGCCCGTACATTCCGATCCAGGGCACGCTGCTTCCGAACAAGAACGGGCAATTGCCGCGCAACCAGTTCCTCGACCAGCCCGGGCTCGCCAACGATCGCACGCAATACTCGGCCGGATACCTATTCGAGCGGCATCTCGACGACACCTTCACGATGCGGTCGAATTTCCGCTACGGCCACGTCGACCTTTTGACCAACACCGCGTCGGGCATGAACCTTGCGGCCGACCAGCGGACGCTCAACCGTGCGCTGTATCAATTCCGCATCGTCGGCGACACCTACGCGTCTGACAATCAGATCCAGGCCGACTGGTGGATGGGCTCGACGCAGTTCGTGTCACTGGCTGGCGTCGACTATCGCCGTTCGACCGAGGACTACTATCTCAACAGCGGTCGCGCTCCGTCGATCGACATCTTCAATCCCGTCTACGATCAACCGATCGGCGTGGCAGCCACACCAAACGCCTCGACGTGGCAGACCTCCGACCAGGTCGGCATTTACGGCCAACAACAGATCAAATTCGACGGACGCTGGGTGTTGAGCCTCGGCGGCCGGCAGGACTGGTCGAACACCGCCACAGATAACCGCCTCAAGAGCTCGACTGCGACGCAGGACGACAAAGCGTTCACCTACCGGGCCGGGCTGGTCTATCTCAGCGACGTCGGCCTCGCGCCCTATATCGGCTATTCAACCTCGTTCAGCCCGTTGCTCGGCACCGACTTCTACGGGCAGCCGTACAAGCCGACCACCGGGCGGCAGGCGGAGGTCGGCGTCAAGTACCAGCCGGCGGGAGCGACCAGCTTCGTCACCATGTCGGTGTTCGACCTCTATCAAGAGAACGTGCAGACAACCGATCCGAACAACTCGCTCAATCGTCTTCAGGTCGGAGAGGTGCGGTCCCGCGGATTTGAACTGCAGGGCGTCGCCAATCCGATCGCAGGCCTCAATCTGGTGGCCTCCTACACGCACACCGACCTGACCGTGACGAAGAGCAATAACCTGGTTGAGCTCGGCAACCGCCCAACCGGGCTGCCTGCGGACACCGCATCATTGTGGGGAGACTACACTTTCCAAAGTGGAGCACTCACCGGCTTCGGTGCTGGCTTCGGAACGCGCTACGTCGGGGAGACGTTCGCCGATGCCGCCAACACCATCGGCGTGCCGTCCTACGTGCTGTTCGACGCAGCGCTGCACTACGACCTCGGCCAACTTCACCGCGACTTGAAGGGGATGCGGCTCGCCATCAACGCCACCAACCTCACCAACAAGCAGTACTACGTGAGCTGCTCCACCACGAGCTGCAACGCCGGCTTCGACCGCTCGGTCATAGCCAGCCTTCGCTACCGCTGGTGAGCTTTTAGGAGAAATACAATGCGCT
Organism: Rhodopseudomonas palustris; assembly: GCF_007005445.1. Classification (NCBI taxonomy): domain Bacteria; kingdom Pseudomonadati; phylum Pseudomonadota; class Alphaproteobacteria; order Hyphomicrobiales; family Nitrobacteraceae; genus Rhodopseudomonas; species Rhodopseudomonas palustris. Next base: position 3,203,723 of record NZ_CP041387.1, read on the forward strand.
TCATGACTTACGTGGCCCGGACCGCGATCGTTGCGGCGTGGGCGGCAACCATGCCGTGCCCCGCTTCGGCACAAGAGCTGCGGCCCGAGCTTACCCAAACCAACGTTACCTATCGCGGCGAGCATCGCTGGGCGTGGCGGTCGGAGGACGGCGAGACCGGCACCTTGCGCCTCGGCTTCACCGCGCTGCCGAGCGGCGATTATCTGGTCGCCGGCTCGTTGATGCTCGACGACGCCGAACTCGGCGCCGGCGGCTCTGCTCGGTGGCGGGGCGACCGCTTGATCGTCGATCTCATGGTCAGCGGCGGAGTTCGCGCGCAGGCTCCGGACGAGGCCAAGCAACGCCTATTCGCGAACGGAGAAGTGCCGAAGCAGATCGACTCGGCTGGTTTCGCAAGCTTTCGTGCCGAACTGTCGAACACCCTCGACGGTGTCAGCCAGCAATATCAGACCAACGTGGTCACCGGCGGCAAGGTACAAGGGCCCGTCTATCGCAACGGGGCATTGAAGCTGCTGTCGCGGTGATGACGCGCCCGGATCGCTCCGTGCGGCGGCTGTCGGCCCGCCGTATCTGGCGCATGCTGCACCTCTCGCTCGCCCTCACCGTCGGCGCTGCGTTTGCACTGATCGGGGCGAGCGGCGCGATGCTGGTCCTGAAGGAGCCGTTGCTTACACTTGAAGTCGGACGAGAGGTCGTCAAACCGCCCCGCATGCCGGGGCGGCCGGACGCAGACGCCGACATGTGGATCGCGCGGGCGAGCGAGCACTATCCCGAGCTGAGGGTGATGGGAGCCAACGCGCCGGGCGCAGGCTTCCTGCCCGGCAACGCGGCGATCGTATTCGGTCGCCAGCCGCCGGGCGATCTCGGCGTGGTGTTCGTGCATCCCCAGAGCGGCGAGCCGCTCGGGCTGTTCGCGTTCGATCAATCGTGGTTCGCAGCGGTGGTGAATCTGCATCGCCGATTGCTGCTGCTGAGTTCGCTAGGCGCCGACGTGGTCGCTTGGTGCGGCATCGGCCTTGCGCTGTCGCTGCTGTCGGGCGTGTATCTGTGGTGGCCGCGGCAGCGAAAATGGTGGCGATCATTCTCTATCGGCTCATCGGCTGCCGGTCGGCGGCATCTCATCGAATGGCATGGCGTGTCGGCCGCATATCTGCTGGCGCCGATGCTGGTGCTGGCTGCAACTGGAGTGGCTCTCACCAAGCCGCAGTGGCTGGGACTGCCCGGCCCGGCACCGGCCAAACCAACGTCCCAGGCGACACCCCCGTCCTGTGCTGCGGGCAATGACCTGAGCGGCGCGTTGAGCGCTGCGGCGCGGGCTCAGCCCGGCAGGCAGATTGTCGGAGTGTTTCTACCGCGAGGCCCCGCCGGCGCTTATCAAATCAGGTTGCGTTCACCGGCATCGATCCCCAGCGACCTGACCGTCGAGGTCAGAACAGGATGTGCCACGCCTGTGGTGGAAACGGTTGAAACCGACTCCGCGCTCCGGCGCGAGTGGCTGAACCCACTGCACACCGATCTGCGGCTCGGCCTGCTAGGACAGGCCGTCGTGTTCATCTGCGGCATGGCGTTGCCGGCGCTGTACGCGACCGGGCTGTGGTTGTGGATATGGCGCCGGCGGAACGGCTAAGTCCCTGCGGATACCCGTAGCCGTCTCGATCAGGCCGCTGCGCCGGCCGAAGCCGGGGCCGTGGCGCTATTGATCGCGATGGCGCTGGTCGCTGCATCGCTGCTGGCGGCATCGAAGCCGAGCTTGGCGATCATCGCACGGGCGATTTCGTCTTCGCCCATGATCACCAGATTGGCGCCGTTGCTTTTCAGATGCGCCACTTCCTCGGCCGAATGCGCCCGGGCGACGATCAGGAGGCCGGGATTGACTGCGCGCGCCTTGCCGACGATCTGACCGCTCTCGAACGCGTTGGGGATCGCCACGACCAAACCGCGTGCATGAGCAACATCGGCTTCGTCGAGGATCTCCTGGGCGGCGGCGTTGCCGTTGATCGCAGTGACGCTCTCGCGCTGCAGCCGCATCACCCGTTCGTCGTCGTTCTCGATCACCACCAGATCGACCCCGGCGCAGCGCAGCACGGTGCCGACGTTGGAGCCGACCCGGCCGTACCCGACCAGCACGATGTGGCCGCGCGGCGGCGGCGGGGCAGCGGCCGCCGCCGCCAGTTTCGCCGCCTGCTTGGCAGCTTCCGCGGCCGCCGCGACCTTGGCGCTGAAACGATCGAGTAGAACGAACATCAGCGGATTGAGCATGATCGAGATGATCGCGCCTGCCAGCACCAGATCGCGGCCGCGCTCGGGCATCAGGCCGAGCGCGACGCCGAGCCCGGCGAGGATGAAGGAGAATTCACCGATCTGCGCCAGCGAGGCGGAGATCGTCAGCGCCGTCATGTTGGGATGGCCGAACAACCGCACGATCAAGAACGCGGCGATCGATTTTCCAAAGACGATGATCAGCACGGTGACGATCAACGGCAGCGGCTCGCGGACGACGATGGCGGGATCGACCAGCATGCCGACCGAGACGAAGAACAGAACCGCGAACGCGTCGCGCAGCGGTAACGTCTCGTTGGCGGCGCGGTGACTGAGCTCGGACTCCGACAGGATCATGCCGGCGAAGAACGCGCCCAGGGCAAGCGACACGTCGAACAAGATCGCCGCGCCGAACGCAACGCCGAGCGAGATCGCCAGTACCGCCAACCGAAACAGCTCGCGCGAGCCGGTATGCGCGACGTAGTGCAGCATTCTCGGAATGATCCGGCGGCCGACCACCAGCATGAACACCATGAAGGCGGCGACCTTGCCGAGCGTCAGGGCCACCTGCCACAGCACCGACTGCCAATCGGCGCTGTTCGCCTCACCCTTGAGCAGCCCTGCGACCGCCGGCAGCAGCACCAGCGTCAACACCATCGCGATGTCTTCGACGATCAGCCAGCCGACCGCGATCCGGCCGCGCTCGCTGTCGATCAGGCGGCGTTCCTGCAGGGCGCGCAACAGCACCACGGTACTCGCCACCGACAACGCCAGGCCGAACACCAGGCCGGCGCCGAACGGCCAGCCGAGCGCGTGCCCCAGCCCGAGCCCGAGCAACGTCGCGGCTCCGATCTGCACCACCGCGCCTGGAATTGCGATCGCCCTGACCTCGAGCAGATCCTTCAGCGAGAAGTGCAGACCGACGCCGAACATCAGCAGGATCACCCCGATCTCGGCGAGTTCGTTGGCGAGTTTCTGGTCGGCGACGTAGCCCGGCGTAAACGGACCGATCACAACCCCGGCGAGCAGATAACCAACCAGCGGCGAGATTTTCAGTCGCTGCGCCACGACGCCGAAGGCGAATGCCAGCACCAAGCCGGCCACAATGGTGGAAATCAGAGGGGTGTTGTGCTCCATCGTGCCGTTGTGCGGCATGACGCCGCGACCGTCCACCCGAACGAGGGCTACCGATCGCCGCAGTGCGCGCGCCAGATGGAACCCGCCTTTAACCGCGAATCGCGATCTATTGCCGCAGACTGCGACGATTTGATCGATGTCGTCGCCCCCCGCTACCTCACGTGATTGATGGATCGATGGCAGTCGAAAACGGTGTCGGAGTTTACCGCGAAGCCCTGGTGTTTCTCGGGACCGCAGGCGTCTTGATCCCGGTGATGACGCGGTTTCGCGTCAGCCCGGTGCTCGGCTTCCTGGTCGCCGGCTTGGTGCTCGGCCCGCACAGCCTGGGCCGAATCGGTGCCGACGTGCACTGGCTGAGCTACGTCACCATCACGTCGCAGGAGGCCGTCGACCGGCTCGCCGAGCTCGGTGTCGCCTTTCTGCTGTTCACCATCGGCCTCGAACTGTCGTTCGACCGGCTGTGGACGATGCGCCGCCTGGTGTTTGGACTCGGCATGTCGCAGGTGGTGCTGACCACTGCGGCGATCAGCGGCATAGCGTTGGCGTTCGGCAACACGGTGGAATCCAGTCTGGTGATCGGCGCCTGTCTGGCGCTGTCCTCGACCGCGATCGTGCTGCAGCTCCTCGCCGAACAGAAGCGACTGGCGACGGTCGCCGGCCGCAGCATCTTCGCTGTGCTGCTCGCGCAGGATCTTGCGGTGGTGCCGATCCTGTTTCTGATCGTGGTATTCGGCAAGGCGGCCGGCGACGCGGCGGGCGGCGGCAGTACAGGCGCGGTGTGGCTCGGCCTGGCGATGGCGCTGGTGCAGGCCGCCGCCGCAATCCTGCTGATTATCGGCTTCGGCCGCCTGGTGCTACGGCGGCTGTTCCGGATGGTCGCCTCGACCAATAACCGCGAATTGTTCATGGCGACGATCCTGTTCGTGGTCGTCGGCACGTCGCTGGTCACCCACGTCGCCGGACTGTCGATGGCGCTCGGCGCGTTCCTGGCCGGGCTGGTGCTGGCGGAAACCGAATTCCGCCGCCAGGTCGAGGTCGATATCGAACCGTTCAAGGGCATGCTGCTCGGGCTGTTTTTCATCTCGGTCGGAATGCGGATTGATCTGGCCGAAGTGGCTCGCTATCCGGCGATGGTGGTCACCTCGGTGATCGGCATGACGGCGCTGAAGGCGATGGTGATCGCCGGCCTGGCCTGGATGTTCCGGCTGTCTCGACCGGTGATCGCCGAGGCCAGCCTGCTGCTCGCCGGCGGCGGCGAGTTCGCGTTCCTGGTACTCGGCCTCGCCAGTTCCAGCGGTCTCGTCACTCGCGAGGTCGAGCAATTCATGCTGCTGGTGTCGTCCGGCACCATGATGATGACGCCGTATCTGGCGCGGCTCAGCCGCAAGGCCAGCGCGCGGGCCCGCAACGCAGTAGCGGTAGCCGCCGGCCACACCGATCCCACCCCGGGCGATTCCCCACGCATCATCCTGGTCGGCTATGGCCGGGTCGGCCGCATCGTCGGCGACATCCTAAGCAAGCAGGGCAAGCCGTTCATCGGCATCGATGTCGATCCCGAAGCGGTGGCACGGGCGCGCAAGGCCGGGGTCAATGTCGTCTACGGCGACGCCACCCAGCGCGCGTTTCTGCGCAAATGCGGGCTCGGCGACGCGCCGGCGATGGTGGTGACGATGCACGATGCCGCAGCCGCAGAACACGTCGTCGCCGCGACCCGTGCCGAGCGCGCCGATCTGCCGATCATCGTCCGCGCTCGCGACGCCGACCACGCCACCCGGCTGTTCAGCCTCGGCGCCACCGAAGTGATCCGCGAAGTGCTCGAAGCCAGCTTCGAGATCGCCTCCACCGTGCTGCAGTCGCTCGGCGTGCCGGCCGGCAAAGTGATCGCTGCGATCCACGAGGAGCGCGACATCCGGAAGAAGCGCGTCCGCGAAGGCGTCACGGCGGACTAGGACGAATGGTCTCCGGTTCCGGTACCCATTCTCTCGTTCGTCATTCCGGACGCCGAGCAGCAACGATCCGCAATCTTCAGGATATTTTGCTCAGTGCTCAACCGACCGAGATTCCAGGTTCGCGAACCATCGCTCGCGCCCGGCGTGACGGGGCGAAGCAGTTACTTCGTTGGTGCGCGGCGAAAGTGGTAGCGGTAGAGCTCCTGGTCGAACCCGAGGCCGGCGTACAGCGCACGGCCAGCGGAGTTGTCGACCACGACCTGCAGGCAGGCGCCGGTGGCGCCTTGTGCAGACGCCCAGGCGAGCAGCGCGGTCATCAGGTGCCTGCCAAGGCCGTGGCCGCGCAGCGCTTCGTCGACCACCACCGACTCGATCACCACCAGATCGCCGTGCAGCACACCGCAGGCTGTGGCGACGATGCGACCGTCCTGGCGGAGCGCGAAGAAACCGGTCGGTAGTGGGATCGCATCGACCACACGGGCGTAGACCGACGCATGCGACGGCGACTGCGCCTGCAGCCGCGCGATGGCCGCGAGCCACTCGGCATCGGCGCGTGGAGCGACAGTCACGTCCGGTGTTGCGTCGGCCAACCTCTCGCGTGTCAGGTTGCGATACAGCGTGCAGGCTTCACCCTCGGCCGTGAAGCCGCGAGTATCGAGTTCGCGCTCCACCTGCGGCGGCAGCAGCGAGACCAGCCGCACGATCAGCGGCAGCGCTTGCGCGCGATAGAGCCGATCGAACGCATCGAGCTGCGGCGCGATCGTGGTGATGCCCGGATGCAGCGGATTGGCTGAATTGATCCGGCGCGACACGCCGTCGCCGAACCGCAGCAGCCAGTCGCCGATCAGCGCGCACCGCAACGACGGCCATGCGTTGTGGCAGGCCTGTTCGACCTGCCACGCCAATGCGTGATCCACCTCAGCCGCCGATGGCGGCCGCGATCGCTTCCAGTGCGGCGCCGGCCTTGGAGCCGTCGGGACCGCCGGCCTGCGCCATGTCGGGCTTGCCGCCGCCGCCCTTGCCGCCGAGCACTTCGGACGCCTTGCGGACCAGATCGACCGCCGAGAACCGCGACACGAGATCCGGCGTGACGCCGACCACGATCGACCCCTTGCCGTCTTCGCTGGTCGCCACCAGCGCGATCACACCGGAGCCGATCTGCTTCTTGCCCTGGTCGACCAGCCCCTTGAGATCCTTGATCTCGATGCCCTGGACTGTCCGCGCCATCAGTTTGACGCCGCCGATTTCGCGGACGTCGGAGGCCGCTGCACCGTCTCCGGAGGCCGAACCGCCCATCGCCAGCTTCTTGCGCGCCTCGGAGAGTTCGCGCTCCAGCTTCTTGCGCTCGTCCATCAGCGCGGCGATCCGCGCCGGCATGTCGTCGAGCGTGGTCCGCAGCTCGGCAGCCGCCGTCTTGGCGGTGGAGATCGCCGCGTTGGCATTGTGCCGCGCCGCACGGCCGGTCAGCGCCTCGATGCGACGGACGCCCGACGCCACCGCACTCTCGGCAGTGATCGACACCAGGCCGATGTCGCCGGTGCGCTTGACGTGGGTGCCGCCACACAGTTCGACCGACCAGCCGAGCGCGTTGGAGCCGTGCTCGCGCGCCGCCCTCCCCATCGAAACCACGCGGACTTCGTCGCCGTATTTCTCCCCGAACAGCGCGCGGGCGCCGGCCTCGCGGGCGTCGTCCACCGCCATCAGCCGGGTCACGACTTCATCGTTCTCCAGAACGATATCGTTGGCGATGTCCTCGACCTTACGCAGCTCGTCCTGGGTAATCGGCTTCTGATGCACGAAGTCGAAGCGCAGCCGGTCGGGCGCGACCAGCGACCCCTTCTGGGCGATGTGATCGCCGAGCACCTGGCGCAGCGCCTCGTGCAGCAGATGCGTCGCCGAGTGATTGGCGCGGATCGCCGAGCGGCGGGCGTGATCGACGTCGAGCGCCAGCGCGTCGCCGAGCTTGATCGTCCCCTGCTCGACGGTACCGAAATGCACGAACAGATCGCCGGCCTTCTTCAACGTTTCAGTGACGAGGAAGCGCACACCATCGGCGGTGAGCACACCGGTGTCGCCGACCTGACCACCGGATTCGGCGTAGAACGGCGTCTGGTTCATCACGATCGCAGCGGCATCGCCGGCCTTCAGCACGTCGACCTCGGCGCCGTCTTTGACCAGCGCCATCACCACCCCCTCGGCGATCTCGGTGTCGTAGCCGAGGAACTCGGTGGCGCCGAACTTCTCACGAAGTGAAAACCACACCGCCTCGGTCGCGGCCTCGCCCGAGCCAGCCCACGAGGCGCGTGCCTTGGCACGCTGGCGGTCCATCGCGTCGGTAAACGAGGCGATATCGACATTGATGCCGCGGTTGCGCAGGGCATCCTGGGTCAGATCCAGCGGGAAGCCGTAGGTGTCGTAGAGCGTGAACGCGGTCTCGCCGTCGAACATGTCACCCTTCTTCAGGCCGGCGCTCTTCTCGTCGAGGATCGCGAGACCGCGATCGAGCGTCTTGCGGAAGCGGGTCTCTTCCAGCCGCATCGTCTCTTCGATCATCGCCTCGGCGCGCACCAGTTCCGGATAGGCTTGGCCCATCTCGCGCACCAGCGCCCACACCAGCCGCCACATCAGCGGCTCGCTGGCGCCGAGCAGCTGCGCGTGACGCATCGCACGGCGCATGATCCGGCGCAGCACGTAGCCGCGGCCTTCGTTCGACGGCAGCACGCCGTCGGCGATCAGGAACGACGACGAGCGCAGGTGGTCGGCGATGACGCGGAACGACGCGGCGTCCTGTTCGGTCGGGCCGCGGCCGAGCGCGGACGCGGTCGCGTCGATCAGGCTGCGGAACAAGTCGGTGTCGAACACGCTGTCGACGCCCTGGAGGATGGACGCCATCCGCTCCAGGCCCATGCCGGTGTCGATCGACGGACGCGGCAACGGCACGCGCTCGTCCTTCGTCACCTGGTCGTACTGCATGAACACCAGATTCCAGAATTCCAGGAATCGGTCGCCATCCTCATCGGGGCTGCCGGGCGGGCCGCCGAAAATATGCTCGCCGCGATCGATGAAAATCTCCGAACATGGGCCGCACGGGCCGGTGTCGCCCATCGCCCAGAAATTGTCGGAGGTCGGAATCCGGATGATGCGGTCGTCGGAGAAGCCTGCGATCTTCTTCCAGTAGCCGGCCGCCTCGTCATCAGTGTGATAGACGGTGACCAGAAGCTGGTGCTTGTTCAGGCCGAAATCGCGGGTGATCAGCTCCCAGGCGAGTTCGATCGCACGCTCCTTGAAGTAATCGCCGAACGAGAAATTGCCGAGCATTTCGAAGAAAGTGAGATGTCGGGCGGTATAACCGACATTATCGAGGTCGTTGTGCTTGCCGCCTGCGCGCACGCATTTCTGCGAGGTGGTGGCGCGCTGATAGGAGCGCTTCTCCAGCCCGGTGAACACGTTCTTGAACTGCACCATACCGGCATTGGTGAACATCAAGGTCGGGTCGTTGCGCGGCACCAGCGGCGACGACGACACGATCTCGTGGCCGTTCTTGGCGAAGTAGTTCAGAAACGTAGACCGAATTTCGTTAACGCCGCTCATGTTCGTCCAATCACCCGGAATGCCCGCGAAACGCCCGCCGAACCCACCTCTTCCGGTGTCATGCCTTTTAGACGCGGGGGCGCGCGCTGTCTAGAAAGTGGGCATGGATTCAGTTGTTTGCCAGCCGGCGGGGCCCCATTCCACGGACCTTTACGAAGACCCGTTGATAGCTCGCTGACCCGCGTTGACAGCCTTGCTGAAGCCGTGTTTGTGTCCTACCTACCTAAGACTAAGTCGCGTCGGGAGAGATCGGCCCAATCCTTCAGTGAAGGGGGGCCGGCGCCGAAGGAGCAACCGCCCCGGAAACTCTCAGGCAAACGGACCGTGCGACTTGATGACATCTGGAAAGAGACCCTGCCGGCGATGCCGGGACGGGTCCGCCGACGGGATAATGCTCTCAGGCACAGCGACAGATGGGGCTCGAATGGTGACGAGAAATCGGTCTCGGGAACCTTGGGAGCCTGGAAATGCTGGCGGGTGACGACACCCAATCTTTGAAACGCACGCCCCTCTATGCGCTGCATGTGTCGCGCGGCGGCAAGATGGTGCCCTTCGCCGGCTACGACATGCCGGTGCAGTACGCGCTTGGCGTGCTGAAGGAACATCTCCACACGCGCAGCGCCGCCGGCCTGTTCGACGTCTCGCATATGGGCCAGATCGAACTGCGGGCGAAGTCCGGCAAGCTCGAAGACGCCGCACGCGCGCTCGAAGCGCTGATCCCGCAGGACATCGTGGCGCTGCCGCCCGGCCGCCAGCGCTACGCGCAGTTCACCAATGAATCCGGCGGGATTCTCGACGACCTGATGGTCACCAATCTCGGCGACCGGCTGTTTCTGGTGGTCAACGCCGCCTGCAAGGACGCCGACGAAGCGCATTTGCGGGCGCATCTGGCGGACGCCTGCGACATCACCGCGCTGACCGATCGGGCGCTGATCGCGCTGCAGGGCCCGAAAGCCGAAGCCGCGCTGGCGAAAATCTGTGCAGACGTCACCACGATGAAGTTCATGGATGTCGCCGAGCTCAGCCTCGACGGCCTTGCCTGCATCGTGTCGCGCTCCGGCTACACCGGCGAAGACGGCTTTGAGGTCTCGGTGCCGGCTGACGGCGCCGAACGGCTTGCGACCGCGCTGCTCGACAACCCGGACGTGCTGCCGATCGGACTCGGAGCCCGGGACAGCCTGCGGCTGGAAGCGGGGCTTTGCCTTTACGGCCACGACATCGACACCACCACCACACCGGTCGAAGCGGCGCTGAGTTGGTCGATTCAGAAGAGCCGCCGCGGTGGGGGCGCCCGCCCCGGCGGCTTCCCCGGCGCCGCGGCGATTCTTGGTCAACTCGACAGCGGCACCGCGCGGCTGCGCGTCGGCCTGCGGCCTGAAGGCCGCGCCCCGGTGCGCGAAAACGCGCCTCTATTCGCCAGCGCCGTTTCCGCCGAGCCGATCGGCACCGTCACCTCCGGCGGCTTCGGGCCGAGCCTGAATGCACCAGTGGCGATGGGCTACCTGCCGGCCGCGCTGGCCGTGCGCGACACTGTCGTTTTCGCCGAAGTGCGCGGCCAGCGTCTGCCGCTGCGCGTCGTGGCAATGCCGTTCGTTCCGAACACCTACAAGCGCTGAGGACTTGTTATGACCACGCTCTACACCCCCGATCATGAATGGCTGAAGATCGAGGGCGATGTCGCCACGATCGGTATCACCGACTACGCCCAGGAACAGCTTGGCGATGTGGTGTTCGTCGAGCTGCCGAAGGTCGGCCGCGCCGTGAAGAAGGCCGAAGCCGCCGCCGTGGTGGAATCGGTGAAGGCCGCCTCCGACGTCTACGCACCGATCACCGGCGAAGTGCTCGAAGTCAACGAGACGCTCGGCACCGAGCCCGGCCTGGTGAATTCCGACGCCGGCGGTGCGGCGTGGTTCTTCAAACTGAAGATCGCCGACAAGAGTGAACTCGACGGTCTGATGGACGAGGCCGCCTACAAGGCTCACACGGCCTGACGGATCGTCCGTTCGCGTGAATTCGTCATTGCGAGCGAAGCGAAGCAATCCAGTTCCAGCTTGCTGAGTCTCTGGATTGGTTCGTCGCTTCACTCCTCGCAATGACGCAGTTGAGATTCCCGAGCAACCCGCTTTTGCGGGCCGTTGCATTTGACGAGGACCAGAGCATGCCGCATCGCCGACCGATCGACGCCGCCAACGACTTCGTGCGTCGGCATATCGGGCCGTCGCCGCAGGACATCGCGGCGATGCTGGCGACGGCCGGCGCCGGCAGTCTGGAGCAGCTCGTCGCCGAGACGCTGCCTTATGCGATCCGGCATCGCGAGCCGCTGAAGCTTGGCGCACCGCTGACCGAAAGCGAAGCGTTGGCGCATATGAGCGAGCTCGGCGCCCAGAACCAAGTGTTCACCTCGCTGATCGGTCAAGGCTATTACGGCACCATCCTGCCGACCGTGATCCAGCGCAATATTCTCGAAAACCCCGCCTGGTACACGGCCTACACGCCGTATCAGCCCGAGATCAGTCAGGGCCGGCTGGAAGCGCTGTTCAACTTCCAGACCATGATCTGCGACCTCACCGGGCTGGACGTCGCCAACGCGTCGCTGCTCGACGAAGGTACCGCCGCGGCAGAAGCGATGGCGCTGGCCGAGCGCGCCGCCGCCAAGAGCGCCAAGGCGTTCTTCGTCGATGCCGATACCCATCCGCAGACCATCGCGGTGCTGCGCACCCGGGCCGAACCGCTCGGCTGGCGGATCATCGTCGGCGATCCCGAGACCGAGCTGGAAGGCGCCGACGTGTTCGGCGCGCTGCTGCAATATCCCGGATCGTCGGGGCGTTTGAGCGATCCGCGCGCGGTGATCGCGGCGCTGCGCCAGAAGGGCGCGCTGGCCGTGGTCTCCGCCGATCTGCTTGCGCTGACGCTGATCACCCCGCCGGGCGAACTCGGCGCCGATATCGCGATCGGCTCGGCGCAGCGCTTCGGCGTGCCGATGGGCTATGGCGGGCCGCACGCCGCCTTTATGGCGGTGCGCGACAGCCTCAAGCGCAGCCTGCCCGGCCGGATTGTCGGGCTGTCGATCGACAGCCATGGCCAGCCGGCCTATCGGCTGGCGCTGCAGACCCGCGAGCAGCACATCCGCCGCGAAAAGGCGACCTCCAACATCTGTACCGCGCAGGTGCTGCTGGCGGTGATCAACGCGATGTACGCGGTGTATCACGGCCCCGACGGCTTGGCCGCGATCGCGCGCCGCGTCCACCGGCGCACGGCCGTGCTGGCGGCCGGCCTTCGGCAACTCGGCTTTGCACCGACCCACGGCACATACTTCGATACGCTGACCATCGAAGTCGGTGATCGCCGCGACGCCATCGTGGCGCGAGCGGAGGTCGAAAAGATCAACCTGCGGATCAACGCGTCTTCGCTCGGCATTTCGCTCGACGAGACCACCACGCCGGCGGTCGTCGAAGCGCTGTGGCGAGCCTTCGGCGGATCGCTCGACTACGCCGCTGAGGAACGTGACGCCGGCGACTCGCTCGGCGGCGCGCTGCCGGCGGCGCTGAAACGGACCAGCGATTATCTGACGCAAGCCGCGTTCCAGGACTATCGTTCGGAAACCGAACTACTGCGCTACATGCGCAAGCTGTCCGACCGAGATCTCGCGCTCGACCGCGCCATGATCCCGCTCGGCTCCTGCACCATGAAGCTGAACGCCACCACCGAGATGATGCCGCTGACCTGGCCCGAATTCGGCAGCCTTCATCCGTTCGTGCCGAAAGCGCAGGCCGCCGGCTATCACGCGCTGTTCGCCAGGCTTGAAACTTGGCTCGCCGAGATCACCGGCTATGATGCGGTGTCGCTGCAGCCGAATTCCGGCGCGCAGGGCGAATATGCCGGCCTGCTGGCGATCCGCGGCTATCATCTGTCGCGCGGCGAGCCGCATCGCAAAGTCTGCCTGATCCCGTCGTCGGCGCACGGCACCAACCCGGCCTCCGCCGCGATGGCCGGCATGGACGTGGTGGTGGTCGGCTGCGATGCCCATGGCGACGTCGACGTCGATGACCTTCGCGCCAAGGCCGAGGCGCATTCGGCAAACCTCGCCGCGGTGATGATAACCTATCCGTCGACCCACGGCGTGTTCGAAGAGCACATCCGCGACATCTGCGACATCGTCCACGCCCATGGCGGTCAGGTCTATCTCGACGGCGCCAATTTGAACGCTCAGGTCGGCCTCGCCCGCCCCGGCGATTACGGCGCCGACGTCAGCCATCTCAATCTGCACAAGACGTTCTGCATCCCGCACGGCGGCGGCGGCCCGGGGATGGGCCCGATCGGCGTCCGCGCGCATCTGGCGCCGTTCCTGCCCGGCCATCCGGCGGAAGGAGAGCCGCTGAACGGCGGCCTGCACGGCGGCGGCACGGTATCTGCCGCGCCGTGGGGCTCGGCGTCGATCCTGACGATCTCCTACATCTATATCCTGATGATGGGCGCGGCCGGCCTGAAGCGCGCCACGGAGATCGCGATCCTCAACGCCAACTACATCGCCGCACGGCTGCAGCCGCATTTCCCGGTGCTGTATCGCAATCAGCGCGGCCGGGTCGCGCATGAATGCATCGTCGATCCGCGGTCGCTGAAGACCACCGCCGGGGTCACCGTCGACGACATCGCCAAGCGGCTGATCGACTACGGCTTCCACGCTCCGACCATGAGCTTCCCGGTTCCCGGCACGCTGATGATCGAGCCGACCGAGTCGGAATCCAAAGCCGAGATCGACCGATTCTGCGACGCCATGATCGCGATCCGCCGCGAGATCGCACAGGTGGAGGATGGCCGCTACAAGATCGAACAGTCGCCGCTGCGCCACGCCCCGCACACGGCGCACGACGTCACCGCGGCGGAGTGGACCCGGCCCTATCCTCGGACCGAGGGCTGCTTCCCGGCGGCGAACTCGCGCACCGATAAGTATTGGAGCCCGGTCGGCAGGGTCGACAACGTCTATGGCGACCGCAACCTGATCTGCTCGTGCCCGCCGGTCGAGGACTACGCGCTGGCGGCGGACTACGCACGAGCCGCTGAGTAAGGGTGAGCGGAGAATATCGGCGGACGTGGATTAGCGCCAAGCAATCATCCTTCGAGGCTCGCGGCGCGCCCTCAGGACGGCGAATTCCATTGTTGCTCGCTGAAGGACCCGTCGTCGCCCACTGCGAAAACCAGACCGGCGAGCACTACTGCCCCCCTGTAACAGGGAGGCGCAGAACTCGCCGTTTTCAAATGCTTTGTCCGCAGCGGCGCGAGCGTGCGCCGGTTTCACCTCATGCGGCCGGTGCGAGCCGGCCGCATCCGCGATCAATCCTCCGCCGGCTCCTCGCCGTCGGCATCGCGCTCCGGCAAGCCGGCGAGGATCTGTTCGGCGATCAGGCCGGAATTCTGACGGATCGCCGCTTCGATCTTGGCGGTCATGTCCGGATTGGCGCGCAGAAATGCCTTGGCGTTCTCGCGGCCCTGACCGAGCCGCTGGCTGTCGTGCGAAAACCAGGCACCGGACTTCTCGACGATGCCGGCCTTGACGCCGAGATCGAGGATCTCGCCCATCTTGGACACGCCCTCGCCGTACATGATGTCGAACTCGACCTGCTTGAACGGCGGCGCCAACTTGTTCTTCACCACCTTGACGCGGGTCTGGTTGCCGACCACCTCGTCGCGCTCCTTGATCGCGCCGATGCGGCGGATGTCGAGCCGGACCGAGGCGTAGAACTTCAGCGCGTTGCCGCCAGTGGTAGTCTCCGGCGAACCGTACATCACACCGATCTTCATCCGGATCTGGTTGATGAAGATCACCATGGTGTTCGACTTGTTGATCGAGGCGGTGAGCTTGCGCAGCGCTTGGCTCATCAGCCGGGCCTGCAGGCCGGGCAGCGCGTCGCCCATCTCGCCCTCGAGTTCGGCGCGCGGCACCAGCGCCGCCACCGAATCGACGATCAGCACGTCGATGGCACCGGAGCGCACCAGCGTGTCGGCGATTTCCAGCGCCTGCTCGCCGTGGTCGGGCTGCGAGATCAACAGGTCGTCGACATTGACGCCGAGCTTACGGGCATAGACCGGGTCGAGCGCATGTTCGGCGTCGATGAAGGCGCAGATGCCGCCTTTCTTCTGCGCCTCGGCGACACAATGCAGCGCCAGCGTGGTCTTGCCCGAGGATTCCGGGCCGTAGATCTCGACGATCCGGCCCTTCGGCAGACCGCCGACGCCGAGCGCAATATCGAGCCCGAGCGACCCGGAGGAAATCGTCTCGATCTCCATCGCGCGGTCGTTCTTGCCGAGCTTCATCACCGAGCCCTTACCGAACTGGCGTTCGATCTGGGACAGCGCGGCGGAGAGCGCCTTGGATTTGTCCATGGAAGAACCTTCGACGATACGCAATGCGGTGGGGGCAGCCATCAACGTGCTCCTTATGGACGGATTCGCCAAACGGACAAACAGGCACCGGTCTCAGCCGGCAAATTCAATGTACTCTATTTGTTCTCAGTTCGCAATATGTTCTTCTGGCGGCGATCGGGATTTCCTATCTGCAACGGCGACCGACAGCGAGATCCGGCAGCGTGCCGGCTTAGCCAGATATCGTCACCGAAATGAGGTGTGTCAGCGGCCCTTCACGCTTTCTCAACCGTCCTTCGCCACAATGGAACGATGGACAGCCTTCTTGCCACTCCCTCAATCCCTGACAAGGTGCGCGTGCTGTGCAGCCGCTGCCGGATGCCGTTCCGGGAGAAGGTCAAGAACATGCGGGAGGGGTTTCAGACCCAGTGCCCGAATTGCGGCCGGCTGATCACCTTCTCCAGCGACTCAGCCGATCTCGGCGTGCAGCGGGCGATGACCGAGGCGCGGCGGATCCGCAACGGCGCCTCGGTGTCGGCGGTTTACGGGAACGATGCCGAAGGGCTGTGACGCCGCGGGATCGACTCAGCGCAGGTTCTGGATGCCCCACATCACCAGCAACATAGCCGGGATGCAGAGTGCAGCATAGATCGCCCACTTGGCGACGCCGACACCGATACCACGCTTGAAAGCCTCGAGCAGCCGATAGGTCGCGACGATCCAGGGCAAGATGATCCCGACCGCGACGGCGTCGACCACATACCAAAAACTCATCGTCCCTCGTCCTGTGAAGTGACCATGCGCCAGCTTTACCGCAGCCCAATCACCTCACCATCCATTCCTTCGGATGAGGTCGGACGACCTGCTCGGCCAGCCTCGGAGTGTCAGTATTTTTCCTGACATCACACGGCATTTGCCTGCAACTTTCGGACAGCAATTCGGATCGACAGACATTTTGGCGCGTATTAACTTTGCCCTGCCATCAGGTTCCACAGGAAAGCGCAAACAACGGGCGCGTATGTTGCGATGGCCGCCGCGTCCAACGGGAGCAAACAACAGGAGAGCGTCTTGGACAAATTCCTCCGCGACGAGAACCTGAAATTGTACCGCCGGCTGCTGGCGGAGACCCACGACGAGGACCGCCGCAGGGTGTTGAAGCAATTGATCGCCCAACTCTCTGAGCGGGATCCTCACCACAGTTTCGGCGGCTCTTAGCGCCGACGGTATTTGATTTTCCGCAAAGGCAATTCCGAGCGCCCGCCGCTAGCGTAACGCCCGTCATTGCCGAGCTTTCTAGAGGTGGGGAGTTTCGACCTTGACCGGAGCCCCGAACACGGCCTCGTTCGGGGCTCCTTCCTTTCGCAGGAGCCCTCCGCTCAGGCCCCGTTTCGCGGCCAAGACCGCCTACGGCGATTGCGCGGAACGGGCGGGAGTGGCGCCCAATCAGGTGCGGGGCTGTGGCGCGCGCCACGTCGATGAGCACGGGAGTCAATCTCTCCGTTTGCGCTCGCCCCCTGCTTTCGGTTTTCGCTTCGACGCGGTTTTCTCGCACAATCCTGTATGGATTCAGCTCGAAAACGCTCTCTCAGTATGACTAGCTTTGCTCCGGGCGCCGCCATCGCGGCGGCTCGCTCGTCAACGTCAGGCTCGTGATCGCCGCGTGCCATCCGGCACCCGGTTCAACCGACAAGGAGACAGGAATGCGCCGTTTGGGCATGCACAGATTTCGGATGGGCGCGCTGATCGCGCTGGCAGGCGCGGCGATCGCGCTGGCGGGCTGCGGCGAAGGCGACCAAGGGCCGCAAGGCGAGCCCGGCCCGCAAGGTCCGGCAGGCCCCGCCGGACCGGCCGGCCCCGCCGGCAAGGACGGTGCGTCGATCTCCAGCATCCGCACCGTGTCATCGACGAGCTGTTCGGCCAATGGCTGCCCGACCACCTGCGAGCCGAGCGAGACGCTCGTCTCAGCGCTGTGTGTCGGCAACGGCTCGGCCCGATTCAGCGACAATATCTCGGTCGAAGGCGGCGTGATGACGGCGCGCTGCGGACCCAGCTCGGTGCGGATCGAGGTGAGCTGCGCCCGCAAGTAGCTTCCCGGCCCAACCGAGTGAGCAATACAGCTCAGGCCGCCAGATCGACTCTGGCGGCCTTTTGCATGCCGGTGCGACTCCGATCAGAGAACGGCCCCTGATCGGCCACCACCTGATTACCGGCCGATCCAGACGGTTTCGGCTTGCGACCGATTCAGCCCCAAAATAATGGTAAAATAATACGCTAATTGATCTAGATCAAGCGCCCGAACGGCCAACCCCGGCAATTCGTCTACAGAACTTAAGGCGGACCTGGCCTTCCCAATGGCGCATTTGCTTTATCAATGTCCCCGGACCGGGATGAAGGTCCAGGCTTGGCTGCAGGAAGACCCCGGAAGCTCGGCGCAAACGACTTTCGAGCTGGTGCACTGCCCGGCCTGTGCCCAGATGCACTTCGTCGACCGCCGCACCGGTAGCCTGCTCGGCGACAAGACCAAGACCAAATAGTCGATCGCAAGACCGCGCCCGGTTATTCCGGTTTGCGGGCGAGCTCCACGGCGCGCGGACGATCGGGCAAAACGGCATTGCGCAGCGTCGGGTGCACTTCGATCCGGCCGTTGTAGTCGATGAACCCAGCCTTACGAAACTTGTTCATGAAGTAGCTGACGCGCGAGCGTGTCGTGCCGATCATCTCCGCCAGCGTCTCCTGACTAATTTCAATCGGCACCGGACGCGAAGCCTCGACAGCGTCGGCAAGCAGCAGCAGCAGCCGCGCCAGACGCTTCTCGCTGTTGTTGAACAATTGATCTATCAGGTCGTCCTCGACCCGCGTGTTGCGGGCGACGAGGTGGCGGGTGAATAGTTCGCAAAGCGCCGGCTCGCGTTGCAGCGTCGTCATCATCGTCGCGTTAGCGATGGTGGTGACGGTACAATCTTCCAGTGCGATCGCTGTGGCGCGGCGCCGATGGTCGAGCAGACCGCTCTCGCCGAAGAACTGCCCGGGCTGGAGGATGGCTACGACTGCGCCTTTGCCCTGTTCCGACATCACCGACAATTTGATGCGGCCGTGCTGGATGTACATCACGCAGTCGGCGGCTTCGTCCTGCGTGAAAATGGTCTGGTTGGTTCGAAATTGCAGAACGGTGCGCCCCGTGCCTGCACTGCGAAGAAAGACCTTTGGATCGAACGGCACCTCGCGCGACGTCACGTGATATCCTGCGAACGAAAACGATTGAGTCAGTCGGATTCGGCACGCCCCAAACTGGCCATGCCGGAACTCCGCCGCGCATCATCCTCAAATCGCAGAAAAAATCTGTGCCGTTTTGACCACCTGCCCAACTCAGCGGCAGCGTCCGTTCGACGGGCCTAGTTGGTCTGTCCGGTCTTGCGCTTGGCTTTCGGCTGGGTCGCCTCGGCGCCACGGACGCCGCCCCAGGGATCGCTGGGCCCCTGGGCATCCGGAATCTTACGCAGTGATTCCTGGTAGGCCTTCTGCCGGATCGCGTCCTGGGCCTTCTCTTCCGGGGTCTTGTGCTGGATCTCCGGCACCAGATTGACGTGCGGCCCCTCGCTCTGGGCAAAGGCCGGGCCGGCCAGCAGGGCCAGGACGGCGACGCCGTGCAGAATCTTCATCGCAAACTCCCTCTCGCCGCAGGCCGCGCCCGGCCGCCGCGCTACAGGCGATCGGACCGGCAGGACTTCGGCGACTGCCAGTCCTCCCAGATCGGACCGCATTTGGTGCACCCGCTCACCATGATCGCCGTGACCACCAGGCCGACCACCAACGCCACTCGTCTGACCATCGTGCCCCCTCGGATGCCGCCGAACTTAAGGGATCGACGGTGTCGTTTTCAAGCCGTGCCGAATCGGGTGGGATGCTGCGAAACGTCGCGAAACACGCGGACAATCAACGGGTCAGGGAGAGACGCATGGCAGGCCAGCAGACGGCGGAGTTCAGCCTCGACGAGGCGCAGCGGATGCTGCGGGAGGCGTTCGCGCCCTGGGTGCTGGACCTCGGCCTGTCGGTCGAGCGGCTCGAGCTTGATCCGCCAGCCGCCAGCCCGGCCGACTGGCAACCCGGCGCCACCCTGCGGATGGCGTTTTCCGAGCGGCTGTGCCGCAGCGGCGGCGTGGTCTGCGGCCAGGCGCTGATGGCTCTGGCCGACACCGCGATGGTCTTCGCGGTCTGTGCCGGTAACCGCGGGTTCCGCCCGATGACCACGGTCGATCAGACCACGCATTTCCTGAAAGCGGTGGCCGCGACCGATGTGATCGCCGACGCCCGGCTGGTCCGGCTCGGCCGCACCATGAGCTTCGGCCGGGTCACGCTGCTCAGCGCGGCCGATCAGAAACCGGTCGCAATGGTGTCGAGCGCGTTCGCGATGCTGTGAACGCGCGGGCGCCGGCTCTGGGTGGCTTCCCCCGAGCCGGCCTCGCAATGGTTCCAGACAGCACTTCAGTACCGGCCGCGACTCGGGCCGTAATTGTCCCCGCCGCGGCTGGGGCCACCGCCATAGCCGCCGCGGAAGCCGCCGCCGAACTGGATCACCGGCCCCGGCGGCACCACGTAGACCGGCGGCCGGCGGACCACCACGACGTCGTCCTCTTCCTCGACATAGACCCGGCTGCGCGACGCCTTCTTGCCGCTGCGCTTGGCCGGGTCGTCGCGTTCGGCCCGGCTCTTGGTCTTCTTCGGTTCCACCTTCTGCAGCGCCGGCGGCCTCGGTCCGCACGGGCAGGTCAGCGCCGCCGCGGCGGCCACCGGGGTGGCGAGCGCAGCCGTCGGCACGACGACCGCGTTGTCCGGCCGGTAGCGCAGCCGTTCGGCGAGCTTGCGCGCGGTCGCAGTCAGATCGCTGGCGGGGTATTCGGCCAGGAATGCGGTGTAGGCCGATCCGGTGTTGGCGAGGACCGCCCGGTTCCAAGCCTGCATTCGGCGATGGCGGTCGAGCCAGCGCTTGGCATCCGGCGCGAACGGCGGCTCGGCGTACAGCGACACGAACGCCTCGTAGGCGTCGGCCGAGCCATCGGAGACGATCAGCGCGTTGGCCTGATCGACTGGCTTGCCCTTGAGGAAGCCGCGCCATTCCTCGACGGTGCGGGGCTTCGGTGCTGCGCTATCGCCCGGCGCAGCCGTCGCCTCCGCCGCGGCCGGCGCGAAGAAGTGGAAGTCGTCGACCAGCGACGAGCTTTCCCACGGCGTCTGGCGGCCCTCGGTCGCCTGATTGACCGCGAGCCGCACCCGCTTGAAGGTGTCCTCGATCTTGAGTCCGTTCTCGCGCCCGGCCTTCAGCAGCGCGGTGGTGTACGGACTGTTGCTGCCGCCTCCGTCCTCGGCTTCCGCGCCTGGCGAGGTGGAATAGGACAGCAGCGTGCCCGGCGCGCCGGCCTTGGTATCGACCAGCGCCAGCCCCTGCCCTGTGGTCTTGTTGATGCTCGGAAACGGATTGTTGCGGCAGGCGTCGAGCATGATGATCCGGGTTTTGCTCGGCACCGAACTCAGCGTGTTGAGCACGTCGTCGAGCCGCACCGCCTGCAACGGGATGTCGGCCTCGCGCTTGGGATCGACGTCGACCGGGATCAGATAGTTCTCGCCATCGACCTGGATGCCATGGCCGGCATAGAACATCAGCGCCACGGTCTCGGGCCCTTTCGCCGCGACCGTGGCGGCGAAGTCGCCGACCTTGGCGCGCAGCTCGGTCTGGCCGAGATCAGACGCCTCGGTGACCTCGAAGCCGGCCTCGCCGAGGAGCGCGGCAATCGCTTTGGCGTCGTTCACCGGATTGGGCAGTGCCGGCACCGCCCGATACGCGGATTGCCCGATCACCAGTGCGACCCGGCTTTCCGCCGCGGCAGCCGCAGCTCCGAACAGCAAGACGGCGGCGATCGCAGCCGTTCCCAGCATCGCGCGTCGCATGAAGCCTCCCTTGCCCGAGCCGATCTCGGCTGTTGGTCGCGCGCAGGTGCGATCGGGTTCAGTTCTGCCGGGCTGCAATTCGCGGTCGCAGCTATCGTCCGGAAAGCTGCGGTTAACATTGTCGGCAGATTGCGCCGCCGAACCAAGGCGATGTTGAGGGCGCGCGATTAGGCTGATGACCTGCGCGCCGGCCGTTCCGATCGCCGGCGCGTTCCACCACGCAGGAACCGACGCTTTGGCCGACACCTTTCCCGCCTCGCCGATGATGCATCGCCGCGCCGGCGCCGCCGTGACGACGTCGTCCGCGCCGGGCGCGTTGCCCGGCATCACTGCGATCGACCAGGCGGCCTGGTGTGATCTGGCGACACGGGTGATCGAACCGAACGGCTACTACCTGCCGGAATGGGTGATTGCAGCCAATGGCGATCATGCCGCACCGCGTGCGCTGACCGCGCACGATTCCGTGGGCCGGCTGATCGGCCTCGTGCCGGTGATCTCGTGCTGGCATGCGTTCCGCCTGCCGCTGCCGGCGCTGGTTTCGGCCGATCCGTTCCGTTCGCTCGACACGCCATTGCTCGACCGCGATGCCGCCGCCGACGCCGCTGCGAAATTGCTGGCGCAGGCTCGTGCCACCGCGGCCCGCGCGCTGGTGCTGCGCGACGTCGCCCGCGACGGCGAAGCGGTGGCGGCCTTCACCCGCGCGCTCGCCGCGGACGGCCTTCGCCCGCGGCTGATCCGCGGCTGGACCCGCGCCAGCCTCGACGCCACGCGTGACGCCGAGGAATTGCTGCGCGACGGCCTCGGCGCAAAGAAGCTGAAGGAATTGCGCCGGCTGGAGCGGCGTCTCGGCGAACACGGCGAGGTGCGGTTCGCCGTCGCCCGCAGCGCGGACGAGGCGGCACGCGCCTTCGACGTGTTTCTTGCTCTGGAAGACAGCGGCTGGAAAGGCCGCGGCGGCAGCTCGCTGAAGCGGCAGCCGGAGCTGGCCGCCCGGCTGCGCAGCGCCGCGGTGGCGCTGACCTCGCGCGGCCAATGCGAAGTGATCACATTGTCGGCCGGCACCACACCGGTCGCCGCCGGCGTCGTGCTGCGCCACGCCGATCGCGCCTATTTCTTCAAGCTCGGAATCGACGAGAGTTTTGCGCGCTGCTCGCCCGGCGTATTGCTAACCGTGGGGCTGACCCGACACCTGTGCGCCGATCCGAACATCCGCTTCGCCGACTCCACCGCCAGCGCCCGGCATCCGATGATCGATCCGATCTGGCGCGGCCGGTTCGCGGTCGGCGATCTGGTGCTGCCGCTGCGCAAGCGCGATCCGCTGTTCGCACCGATCGTCGCAGCGCTGGCCGCGCGCGACCGGTTGCGGCACCTCGCCAAGCGGCTGTTGAAGCGCTGATTACTCCGCAGCTTCCGCGTTCAGCTCCGCCGACAGCTTGCGGATGGCACGGGCGATCAAGGCCGGTTCCTGCGCGCCGGACACCGCGTATTGGTGCATGAACACGTAGGTCGGCACCCCGGAGATGCCCTTCTCAGCGGCCTCCTGCGCCTGCGCCGAGACTTCCTCGATATCCTGATCGGTGGCGAGCCTGGCGCGGATGTCATCGGCATCGAGCCCGCATTCCGCCGCCGCCTGCACCAGCACCTCAGGGTCGGTGAGATCGCCGCCGTCGCGGAAGTACAATTCCATCAGGCGCTGCTTCATTGCCGGCCCGTGGCCGACCGCGCTCGCCCAGTGAATCAGGCGATGGCAGTCGATCGTGTTCGGCTGCCGCTGCACGCGATCGGGGTGATATTCCAGTCCCTCTTGGGCGGCGGTCTCGGCGATGCGGCCGGCGATTTCCTTGTAGCGCTCCGGCGATCCGAACTTCTTGGTCAGATACTCGTCGCGGCTGATACCCTCGCGCGGCACCCAGGGATTGAGGAAGAACGGCCGATAGATCAGCTCGACCGGCACCTCCGGCGCCAGCGCGATCGCCTGCTCGATGCGCTTCTTGCCAATGTAGCACCAGGGACAGACCACATCGGACACCACGTCGATCGTCAGCGGCTTCAGCGTGCTCATCGGCGCCTCCTCGTTGTCGTTGCCGGCACCCTCCCACACAGATGGGGCGCAGGCAACGCCGGACAAGGCGGATCAGAGCCGCGTAGCCAGCTCGCGCAATCGCGTCCCCGTGATCGCATCGGCGGGGAAGAAGGTCTCGATCGCGATCTCCGACAGCGTGACGTCGATCGGCGTGCCGAACACCATGGTGGTGGAAATGAAGCTCAGCACCTCGTCGCCGAGCCTTAGCCGGAACGGCACCGCAACCGCATCCAGTGCAATCGGCGCTGCGCGGGCCGGCACCGGATAGGTCCTCAGTTCCTCATACAGCGCGATCAGCTTCGGATCGGCGCTGGTCTCGCACTGCCGATGTAGGCGCTCGAGCAGATGCGCGCACCACTCGCCCAGATTGGCGGTGCGTGCCGCCAAGCCTTCGGGATGAAACGACAGCCGCAGCACGTTGAGCGGCGGCGCCAGCAGATGCGGCGCAACGCCGTCGAGCATCGGCGCGACCATGCGGTTGGCCGACACCAGGTTCCAATGCCGATCGACCGCCAGTGCCGGGTTCGGCTCGTGCGCGGCAAGCACCTGATCGACCGCGGTCCGCACCGCGGCGAGCGCCGGATCGTCCAGCGAGCGCTGCGGGAACGCCGGTGCGAAGCCGGCCGCGACCAAGAGCACATTACGCTCGCGCAGCGGCACGTCGAGCCGTTCGGCGAGCCGCAGCACCATCTCGCGCGATGGCGACGCGCGGCCCGTCTCGACGAACGACAGATGCCGCGCCGAGATTTCCGCATCGAGCGCGAGATCGAGCTGGCTGAGCCGGCGGCGCTGCCGCCACTGCCGCAAGTAATCGCCGATCCGGACCGGCTGCGCGCCGGCGGCGGCGTTGATCGAGGAGACGATGGTGTTCATCCGCGAACGCTAGCACGCTCACCTCACAGCATCCATGACCTCCGAGGTAAAGCGTCTCTGAACCTGCCAGGTAATCGAATTGCGCCGCCCTGACCGGCATCCTTCGGCTCATCGCTGCAACCGAAGGAGATATTCCATGATCCACCTCTCCATGACCCGCCCCTCGACGCTGCTCCGCCGCGCGCTCCAAGGCCGACGCCATGGTCAGCGGCGCGATGGCGCTGCTGCTGAGCTTGGCGGCCGGCACACTCTCGCGCCTTCTCGCCCTGCCGCAGCCGCTGCTGCTGGAAACCGGACTGTTCCTGATCGGCTACGCCGCCCTGGTCGGATGGCTCGGCACCCGCGCCGTGCTGCCGCGCGCGCTGGTTCTGATTGTGATTGCGGGCAACGCGCTATGGACGCTCGGCAGCGTCGCCCTGCTGCTCAGCGGGTCAGTAGCCCCGAACGCGCTCGGCATCGCCTTCGTGCTGCTGCAGGCGACGGTGGTCGGGATCTTCGCCGAGTTGCAGTTCATCGGGCTGAAGCGGAGTGAGGCAGCCTTGGCCAGTTAGCACCAAAGCTTCCGCCGTCATTGCGAGCGAAGCGAAGCAATCCAGCTTCGTGCACGGGTCTGGATTGCTTCGTCGGCTTCGCCTCCTCGCAATGACGCGACGAGAGGCTGTGCCGACGATCAGGCGGCCTTGGATTTGCTCTTGGATTTGCTCGCAGACGTCTTGCGGGACGACGTGGTCTTGGCCGGCTTCGCCGCTTTGGTCTTGCCGGCCGTTGCCGTCACGACCTTCGTCTTCACCACCTTGCTGGTGCCCTTCGTCGTCGCCTTCGTCTTAGCCTTCACCGCTTTCGGCGCCTTCGATTTGGCGAGCTTCTCCGGCTTCGACGGCTTTTCCGGCTTCGCCTTGCCGGCTGCCTTCGCGGCCTTGCGGGCGGCCTTCTCGGCTTCGGCTTGCGCCTTGCGCTCGGCCTTCAGCTTCAGCCTGGCCTTTTCGGCGCGGGCTTCGGCGGCCTTCTTCTTGCGCTTCTTCTCGCAGGAGACGCATTTGCAGCCGATCGGCTTCAGATAGGCTTTGAAGTAGTCGGTGCCGTAGTCGTAGTTGATCTCTTCGCCCGGCTCGATGTTCTTGATGGCGCGGATGATCACGCGCTTCTTGCGCGGATTGACGTCGGACTCGGCGTTCGGCTTGCAGGCGTGGTTGATGTAGCGGGCGACGTTCTTGCGCACCGATCCGTCGATAGTCCAGCGCTTGTTCAGCTCGAACAGATATTTGTTCTCGATGCCGTCGTGCTTCTTGTTGTGCGCGTCGAGCAGCGGCCCGAAATAGCGGATGATCTTGGCGCCCTTCCTGATCGGCTTGACGGCGAACAGGCCGAGTCCGGTCTTGGAGCGGCCGACGCGGTAATGGTCATTCGACAACAGCGGCATGGTTCTTCGATTCGAACGCGGCTAAAGGACACATCAAGCCGCCGTTCTAGAGCGATTCCGCCGCAAAGGGCAGTGCCTGAGCGGAAATTGCTCGAACCTTCCCCAGCCGGACGGCGACCGATCGATCAAGGTTCTCGCTGTGATGCAAGGCTCTGCAATGCAAGTCTCCCCGATGCGACTGCTCCCTGCCCTCGCCGTGCTGTTCCCGATCACCCTCCCGGTCGCGCTGGCGACGCCGGGGAAGGCGGAGGGCGTCAGCAGCGTCTACAGTTCGACAGCGCCGAAAGCCTGCAAGGTCGCTCGCCCGGGCGGTGCGCCCGAGGATAGCGGTGAGTGGCTGTGTCCGGGCCAAGGCGGGCTGGTGGTGAGGGTGTCCGAGATGGACCTGCGCCAGACCGTCAGCGTCGGCCGCAATTACAAGGACGCCAAAGATGAGCCGGCGGCCAGCGCCTCTTTCGGCCCCTTCAACTCCACCACCGACACGGTCGAGTGGCGGCTCGACGGCGCCGGCAAGCCGTTCGCCATCATCCAGCGCTGGCACCTCGCCGACAACGATGATCTCGGCAAAGGCGGTCGGCCCACCACCAAGCAGATGCTGGTGGTGACACGGCTGCCGCCAGGGCCGGTATGCCATGTCGCCTATGTGGACGTCGCCGCCAACCGCAACGCCAACGAGGTGGCGCGGCAAGCCGCGGATGAGCTGGCGCGCGGCTTTGCCTGCGGCAAGGACAAGCCCAGGCCGTTCGGCACGCCCGGCCGGGCCACCGCGCTGGCCGCGCCAAACTGAACTCGTTCTAAAGTGGGTGCCCGGCCCTTGCCGCCGGGCCGCCGCGGTTTACTTCCCCAGACGGGGCCCGCACAATCGCGCGGGGCCGACGTCGCGCCGCCGTGGCTGGCCGCCAGCGGCGCGAGCTGGAGAGACGTGTAATGAAGGCGGTGTTCGCCAAGCTCGGCAGCGACTTCTTCTCCACCATCATCTTCGTGGTGCTGTATTTCTCCACCGGCAACGTCGCGCTGGCGACGATCGTCGCGGTGCTCGGCGCGGCGGCGCAGTTCGGATATGCGCGGATCAAGGGCCTGCGGCTCGACGTGATGGCCTATGCCAGCGTCGCGATGGTGGTGGTGCTCGGCGGCGCGACGCTGCTCACCGACGACCCGTTCTTCATGCTGATCAAACCGAGCATCGGCCATATCGCGGTCGGCGTGTTGATGCTGCGCCGCGACTGGATGGCGCGCTATGTGACGCCGAGGATCGCAGCCGCGATTCCGGACTATGTGCGGGTCGCCGGCTATCTGTGGGCGGCGCTGATGCTGCTGCTCGGTGCCGGGGTGATCGCCGCGGCGCTGACCGGCGACATCAAGCTCTGGACGTTCTACGTCATGGTGATCGCGCCGGCGTTCAAGGTGGTCGCGCTCGCCGCACAATATCTGGTGTTCCGGGCGGCGATCCGCAGCCGCAGCCGGGCTGCCAATGTGCAGCCGGGCGCCGAACCGATCGCCGCCGAATCCTGATCCCTCACATCCGTGGCGTGTCGGCCAGCGTCAGCGCGCCGTCGCCGGTCGCTTCGAGTCGCGCCGAGGCCGGCGCATAGCGGCGATCGCCTTCGTAACTGACCACAATGCCGCCGATCCCGTTGTCGAGCGCCGAGGTGGTGAACGTGGCGAGGCCGGCCCGGTCGAGCGGCACATTTGCGGCAATCACCTGCTCGCCGTCGCGAAAGCTGACCGTGCCGACCGGTGGCCCGAGAGCGCCGGTGACCGCCACGGTGAGCGTCACCACCGCGCCGGGCGGCGGCGACGAATCCGATGACGACAGCGTCACGCGCGGCACGGCGAGCACATCGAGCGCGACCTCGGCCGACTGGCTCGGCAGCACGATCAGCGGCAACCGGCTGGCGCTGCCGGCGTAGTCGGCGCGCAGTCGATGCCGGCCCGGCACGAGGCCCTCGACCATCAGGCTCGGCCGGCCGGCCTCGGTCCAGCCCAGCACGGTGCCGGTGGTCAGATCGTGGAACACGATGCGGCCATCGGCGACGCCGTGACCGAAGCCGGTGGTGAGTGTGGCACTGAGGAGAAACCGTCCAGGAACCGGCTGCGACGTGACGTCGAGCCGGATCGTGGTGGCCTCGGACACCACCTCGATCTGCGCGGCAGCAGGACCGCTGCTCAATCCGAAGACCAGCGCTGCGGCGGCGAGCACGGCATTGGCAGATGACAAACGCATGTCGGGTCTCCACCTTCAAACGCGTGGGAAACCTCGAGGCGTCCTCCGAAAGTTAACATAAGATAGCATGACGTTTGCACCGCACCACAGGTATCTGCATGCGCGGCAGGCGGAGCAGAACACCACCTGATCCAATGTCCACCGCTGTCGCGGCCCCTGGCCGCAGCCATGCCGCACCTTCGGGCTTGTTCGCCGCTCCCGCCCCATACTAAGAGGGGCGGCCCGGTGAACTCACGAGGGCCGGGACCAAGGGGAGAAACACATGGCAGTCGACGGAAACTGGAAACTCACCATGAGCACGCCGATGGGCGAGCGGCAGGCCGACCTGACGCTGAAGGCCGATGGCGGCACGCTCACCGGCACGCAATCCGCCGACGGCGATGCCGGCGAGATCTTCGACGGCACCGTGAACGGCGACGACGTCGCCTGGAAGCTGTCGATCACCAATCCGATGCCGCTGACGCTGAGCTACACCGGCAAGGTGAGCGGCGACAGCATCTCCGGCGAGATGGGCATCGGCCCGATGGGCTCGTTCCCGTTCACCGGAACGCGGGCGTAAGGCGCCCCGCCTCCGCGGCAGCGCCCCTGCCCCAAGCGGTCATTCCGGGGCGCTCGCGTCAGCGGGCGAGCCCGGAATCCCGAGATGTTCTGCGTTGAACCGATTGAGGGCCCTGAACGGCGAGATTCCGGGTTCGCTCACTGCGTGAGCGCCCCGGAATGACGGTGCGAAGTTCGATCATCCGCTCAGGAAGCTATCCGAGTGCGGTCGTGCTAACAGCTCGTCTTTGACAGATTCGGCCAACGGCTCCCTTGTCGACAAGGCGATACATTCTGAGAGCGCCCCCTGCCGCACTGCGTATTGATGTTCCGCGGTGCTTTCCAACCGACTGCATCGGTACCGTTTCGCCTCAACCAAGTTAACAAGCGCGCAGCCACCTTGGCGTCCGGAGCACTCCTGCGGTGGCCTTGGCGAGTACGCGAGACGATATTGAACTCAGCTAATCCTACTGGCAGCTCGCAATTTTGCTCGCGGAAACGCCAAGCCTCTTTCATGATCAAAACATACTGGCCGGATAAATCTCGACTCGCATCGCAGGGGCCGTGCACCGAATTGCTAACCTGCCTGTATGCGCGACCGCAGGGACGATAGATGTTGTCCGGGCATCGCGATTGGTCGGGCTTCTTTCTCCAAAATCGTTTATCCACCCAATACTCTGCAAAGCTTATCCGCTCGCCGACCAAGCCAGCCCAGACGATGCGATTGGGCCGGTGAATTGTTCTGTTCTTCTCGGCCAAGATCTTGCTCTCGAAGGCCAAGATGATGTCATCAACTTCAGCATTCTTCCGAATTCTCGGCTTGCAGATCGCGAGCGTCAAACGAGGCCGACCATAATTTGGAGCGGCCCCATCATCGTTCACAATCACATACCGCCAAACCGACATGCCCCGCTCCTGCATTCAGCCCGCCATCAACCGAAGGCTGCTGAATAGTCGGTAGAGACGCAATACGACGTTCGCTTTTCGAGGGGGAGCTGACGTACCATATCCTGAGCGACAGCATCTCCGGCGAGATGGGCATCGGCCCGATGGGCTCGTTCCCGTTCACCGGAACGCGGGCGTAAGGCTTCACACAAAGACATCATCACCGGGCCGGCGTCATCGCCGTGGCCCGGTGTTTTTTGTCTGCACAAAATGGATGGCCGGGTCGAAGCCCGGCCATGACTACTCTTGACGATAACTTAGGCTAACTCCTCCGAGGGAGTCATTCCGGGGCGCGCGGAACGCGCGAACCCGGAATCTCGAAGTGATTAGGCACCCGGTCGCAACAACCTCTGGATTCCGGGTTCGCTCACTGCGTGAGCGCCCCGGAATGACGGTGCGAGGTCTTTCGCGACTGAAGCTTCGCCTCAGCCCAGGTTCAGTTCTTTGAAGAAGTCGTTGCCCTTGTCATCGACGATGATGAAGGCCGGGAAGTCGACGACGTCGATCTTCCAGATCGCCTCCATGCCGAGCTCGGGATATTCCAGTACCTCGACCTTCTTGATGCAGTGCTCGGCGAGGTTCGCCGCGGCGCCGCCGATCGAGCCGAGATAGAACCCGCCGTATTTCTTGCAGGCCTCGCGCACCGCGGGGGCGCGGTTGCCCTTGGCGACCATGACCATCGAGCCGCCGGCCGCCTGGAACTGATCGACGAACGAATCCATGCGCCCCGCAGTGGTCGGGCCGAACGCGCCGGAGGCGTAGCCGTCCGGGGTCTTGGCCGGGCCGGCGTAGTACACCGGATGGTTCTTGAAATAGTCCGGCAGCGGCTCGCCCTTCTCCAGCCGATCGCGCAGCTTGGCGTGGGCAGCATCGCGCGCCACGATCATGGTGCCGGTCAGCGACAGCCGGGTCTTGGTCGGATACTTGGTCAGCGTGGCGAGGATCTCCTTCATCGGCTGATTGAGGTCGATCTTGACCACCTCATCGCCGAGCGCCTGCTCGACCTCGGGCAGATACTGCGCCGGATTGTGCTCCAGCTCCTCCAGATACACGCCGTCCCTGGTGATCTTGCCGAGCATCTGGCGATCGGCCGAGCACGACACCCCGAGGCCGATCGGCAGCGAGGCGCCGTGGCGCGGCAGCCGGATGACGCGGACGTCGTGGCAGAAATACTTGCCGCCGAACTGCGCGCCGACGCCGAGGCTCTGCGTCATCTTGTGGATTTCCTGCTCCATCTCGACGTCGCGGAAGGCGTTGCCGAGTTCGGAGCCTTGGGTCGGCAGCGCATCGAGATAGCGTGCGGATGCGAGCTTCACGGTCTTCATCGTGGTCTCGACCGAAGTGCCGCCGATCACGATCGCCAGGTGATAGGGCGGGCACGCCGCGGTGCCGAGCGTCATGATCTTCTCTTTCAGGAACGCCAGCAGCCGGTCGCGGGTCAGCAGCGACGGCGTCGCCTGGAACAGGAAGCTCTTGTTGGCCGAGCCGCCGCCCTTGGCCATGAACATGAACTTGTAGGCCGAATCTGTTTCAGGAGAGCCACCCTCGGCGTAGATCTCGCACTGCGCCGGCATGTTGTTGGCGGTGTTCTTCTCCTCGAACATCGACAGCGGCGCGACCTGCGAGTAGCGCAGGTTACGGCGCAAGTAAGCGTCGCGCGCGCCTTCCGACAGCGCCGCCTCGTCATCGCCGTCGGTGATGACGTTCGAGCCCTTCTTGCCCATGATGATCGCGGTGCCGGTGTCCTGGCACATCGGCAGCACGCCGCCGGCGGCGATGTTGGCGTTCTTCAGAAAGTCGAGCGCGACGAACTTGTCGTTCGGGCTCGCCTCGGGGTCGTCCAGGATGGCGCGGAGCTGCTTGAGGTGGCCGGGCCGCAGATAATGGTTGATCTCGCCGAACGCGGCCTCCGACAGCGCCCGCAGCGCCTCGCGCTCCACCACCAGCATGTCGCGCCCGAGCACCTTCTCGACCCGCACGCCCTCCGACGTGATCTTGCGGTAGACGGTGTCGTCCTTGCCCAGCGGGAACAGCGGGGTGTGCCTGTAGGGCGGAACCGGCGTGGCGGCGGACGGAATCGGCGTGGGAGCGTTCATGGACAAGGCCTCGAATGGGGAAATTCGCGGCCCTGTCTAGGCGGTTTCGGCGGGATTTTGAAGGGTTCAAAACGGGAGGGAGGGCGGCAGGAAGTGGGCAGGCTTCAGACCTTGCGATCCCGTGCGCAATGGAGCACTGCGGTCACGATCACCCGTTGCTCCGTCTCATCCACTTCGTAGACAAGAATGTAGGGCAATCGAGGGACGACCCACTCCAGCGTTCCCGGATCTTGCCCCAGCCGTCCCATCAAGGGGAACGAGAGCAGCAATTCTGCACTGCTGAACAGCCGTCCCACTACGCGTTTCGCGTTAACCGGGCTATCGCTGGCGATCCAATTGAATATCTGTTCGAGATCATCAAGCGCGCGATCGTCGAAGACCAGCCTCATTGCCGAGGCTGCGAACCTAACCGTGCAATCCGCTGCCGAGCATCCTCGTGAGTAACCAGCTTGCGGTTCGGATCGGCTCGGCGTCGGCGGACTTCAGCAACCTGCGCTTCGGTCAGGCGCAAACCATGCATCTGCTGGACGTAGTCCAGCAGCGCAACCGCGGCTGCATCTTGCTCGGATTCCGAGAGCTTGGCGACCTGCTGCAGTGCCTGTTGAAGGAGTTCGGTCATAGGGAAAGACTACTACTTCGTCCCTCCGTCCGCCACTTCCGATTGCCCCGGCGTGTCTCGGATTTTGCATTTTCCTCCGCCTCCGCTATGGAAATCGGCCTGTATTGATCGCGGAGGGGTTGATGATCACCGTTGCCGACCGTTCGTCCCGCATCCAGCACCATACCGCTTGGCTGGTCGGCCTCGCCCTCGCGCTCGCTGCCCTCACCCTCGCCTCCCCCGCCCGGGCCGATCATTGCGACGATCTCGCCAAGCAGCTCAAGGCCCAGATCGGCGGGGTCGGCATCGGCAAGACCGCCGCCAATACGATCTATCTGTCGCATCCGGCCGCGAAGGCGCTGCGGCTGGGGTGTCCGAGCCGGACGGTCAAGAACGAGATTTACGGGCAAGCACCGGCGCGAAAACCGTCGCCGGCATTCGTCGAACTGATCGCCAGCGCCGCCGCGATCGTGTTCACCATCCCGAAGCCGGACACGCTGCGCGGCGTCAAGCGCTGCTTCGGGCGGGTCGGACTCCTGCGCGGCAACGACATCAAGACCCGGTTCCGCCGGCTCGACATGCGCTGCGCCCGGACCAAGACCGACTCCTCGATCTCGATCAGCCGCGACAGCAGCGAATAGCCGCAAACCGGCCCCGCTTCTTTCCCGAGGCGACATCACGCATTTGAAGCAAATGCCGGCGCAGAAATGCGCGCAAACTTCACCGGACGGCGCGATCATCGCCTGTGATCCGATGCCTCCCTGGGCGCGGCCGATGGCAAGCCGCCACCGACGCACCATGTCATCGGGGGACGTTGGCCAACACGAGGAAAGACTGATGAGCAGCATTTCGAGCGTGTCGTCGACCCAGGTCGCCAAACCGACGACGCAGGCGAGCCCGCCGCCGCCCCCGCCGCCGCCGAAGGACGACAAGGACACCACCAGCATCCAGCCGCCGAAGGCGGCGCTGCCGCCCGGCCAGGGCACGCGCATCGACCAGATCGCGTAGCTGCCGAAACAGGGACCGCGCGCAGGACGACTGGCCCCGCCGCGCGCGGGGCTTTGTCGTTTCGGTGCCGACACGCGGAGGGCCGCTGGCATGCGGCCCACGCTCTGCTAGACTCCGTGGGTGGATAGCGGAGTAGCGCTGATGAGCGACGTCAGAGTCATGACCGGCGGCTGCCATTGCGGCCTGGTGCGGTTCGAATGCACCACGGACCTGGCGATGGTCACGGCCTGCAACTGCTCGATCTGCACCAAGAAGGGACTGCACTTCACCTTCCTGCCGCCGAAGAGCTTTCAGCTCCGCGCCGGCGAGGACAGCCTGAAGGAATACCTGTTCAACAAGCGCGCGATCAGCCACCAGCTCTGCGGCGAATGCGGCGTCGAAGTGTTCGCGCGCGGCACCAAGCCCGACGGCACCGAAGTGGTGGCGCTGAACGTCTCGTGCATCGACGGCATCGAACTGTCGCAACTGACGATGACCCCGATCGACGGCCGTCACAGGTAGGCGGCGGCCACATCTTCCACCGTCATTCCGGGGCGCTCGCGTCAGCGGGCGAACCCGGAATCTCGAGCTAATGTGCTCGGATCAGATTCCGGGTTCGCGCCTGTCGGCGCGCCCCGGAATGACTTGGGGAGAGATCGAGCGCCACCGGACAAGCTGTTACTTATCCAGCTCCTTGTAGTGCCGGAAGATGCCGTCCTGGTTGAACGGAATGCGGCGGTCGCTGGTGAGGTAGGCGGCGATGTTCGGGCGCTCGGCGATGCGGTCGTGCAACGCGACCAGCTTGGGAATGTCGCGCTCGAATGCCTTCATGTGCTTCGGAAACGCGTAGCGCAGGCCCTCGACGATCTGGAACAGCGACAGATCGGCGTAGCTCGGCTTGCGCCCCGTCAGATACGCACCGCCACCGCCGGCGATCAGGCGCTCGAAATAGCCGAGGAATTTCGGGGCACGGTTGTCCCAGAATTCGGCGCTGCGCTTCCTCGCCGGCTTCCGCTGGTCGTCGTAGTACAGCATGGTGCCGATCGGGTGATGGGTGTCGTGCACCTCCTGCACCAGGTCGGCGATGGTGAGCTGGAGCTGATGCACCCACAGCCGTCCCGATTCGGTGGCGGGTGCGAGACCGTGGCGGCTGCCGAGATACAGCAGGATATTGGCGGTCTGGCCGATGGTCAGCTTGCCGGCTTTCAGAAACGGCGGCGCGAATGGCGGCGTGCCCTGATCGGCCTGCATCAGCTTCATCATGGTCGCCATGCCGGCCTTGCCGCGGCGGGCGGCATCGACATAGCCGGCACCAGCCTCTTCCAGCGCCAGCCGCACGAACTCGCCGCGACCCTGAATGGTCGGCCAGTAGTATAATTCGTAAGCCATCGGTTCGGCCCCTGTGGTGAGCGCCGCACGGCCTGCATTGCGGCCGGTCTCCTCCGGAGCCTAACAAAAAAGCGCCGCGGAAGGTCCGCGGCGCTTCGATGAGGGATCGCTCTGGCGAAGAGCGTCAGTTGGTCTGCTGGATCGCCGCCAGTTCCCAGCTCGCGCCGGGACGCCGGGTGAAGGTCCAGATCTCGGTGGCCTCGATCGGCGTCTCGCTGCCGGCGACCAGCCGGTCGGTGCCGCGCTCCAGGGTCTTGTCGACCAGCGAGAACCGCATCGCCACGGTGGCGAAATCGGTTTCACCCTCGGTCCACGCTTCGGCGAGATCGCCCTGCAGCAGCTTCACGTCCGACACCTTGTTGATGTCGTTGGCGGCCTTGTTCTCCTCCAGATCCTTGGCGAAGTACGAAGCCATTTCCGGCGTAGCGAGCTCACGCAGCCGATCGATATCTTCGTTCGACCAGGCGGCCTGGACCTCGCCGAGCAGCCGCTCGAACGCCTCGTAGTCGTCCGGCTTGATCTCGAGCGGCCGATCGTTGCGCGCGCCGCCGCCGAAACCAAAGCCGGAGCGATAACCGGACTGCGACGCCTGCGCGGTACCTTGGGCAGTACCTTGGGCCGCACTCTGGTCCATGGCATGCGTGGCCCTGCCCATCGGGCCCGTGGCGTCTGCTCCATCGGGCCGCGGGCCCTGGCCTGCCGCCGGACCAGCCGCATAGGCTGCCTGCTGGTTGTTGCGGCGCTGCCACCAACCCCAGGCCAGACGGGCCAGGATCACGACCAGCGCCACCTGCAGTATCAGCCCGATGATCGAGGCGAAGCTGCCGAGACCCGACAGGAAGCCGCCGCCGAACAGCATGCCGAGCAGGCCGGCGCCGAGGAAACCGGCTGCGAGGCCGCCGAGCATGCCCATGCCCGGACGGTTGAAGAAGCCGCCCTTGTTGGCAGCGCCTGCGGCGGGTGCGTTCATGCCGGGGCTGCCCGGCTGGCTGTAGGTGCGGTTGAGCGGTTGGGCGGCCCCCGGTGCGGTGGTGGTGCTCGGCGGCGCCGCGAAGCTGCGCGAGCCGCGCGAGCCCATGCTGCCGCTGCGACCGGCACGGGCGTCGGCGGCCGACGACAGCACCATCGCCATCGGCAGGGCCAAAGCCATGGTCACGGCAAGAGCAGCGATAACGCCGCGCGTGCGATGCAAGAAATTCATGTCACTCCCTCAATCCCCGGCAGGGGGAAGCCTAGTAAAAATGGGCAGCGCCGATCAAAAAGAAAGCGGGCGCGTCGTCGCACGCCTGCGGCGCTCGGTCGCGGGAGGCCTGAATCGACAGCCTAATTGTAGAAGGAACCCTAATTGTAGAAGGAAGAAGTGTCGATGGTGACAGATTCGACGACGACTTTGCCGGTCTGCCTGTCAAAGGTCCCCGCCACTTGCACCGGAAAGGCGTCGGAGACGGCCGTCGAGTCGCGACGATCGCCGTAATTCAAAGTCACATACACGTCGCCCACAGCCTCGAACGAATTGTCCGGCCCCTCGAAAATACCGTCAGGATTCGCGTCGATCGACTCGAATTCGGTGTGGGTCGACAACTGATCGAGTTGATCCCATTCCGGCGAAGAGGCCAGATCGTATTCGCTGACCGCATCGATGATCGCTCGAAGCAGCTTCCGGTCTTCGACCGGCTTCAACTTCGGAACCTGATGAGCGCCGGTGACCGTCATCTGACCGCTCCCAATCCGATACCAGCATTGTACTGCCAGGCAAGGCGCGCGCCCAAGCCGTCCAATCCTCCCATGATCCGCTGCGAATCCATACCAAAATAGAACAGCCGCCGCTGAAAATAGCCGCGCAGGGCAGCCGGAATATCGAAAACGTGAGCCGCATCGTCCAGCGGTGCCGCCCACGGCACGTTCGGTGCAGGATGAGAACTGAACAACCCGCCTTGATTCACGATCCTCGTAGCCACCGCACGCGGAAGCAGAAATCCAACCTCGCTCCTTGCGAAGGGGTCCTCGTCCGCCGTTTGATCGATGATCTGTCGCGTCCTCACTCTGTAAGCGACGATACGCGCGCCGACCTCGCCGGCGGCAGGCACCGCCTGAAACGAGGGCGAGCGCGGTCTCGTGATCCGGACCGATACACTCTTGGGAGACGCCGTAACGGCGAAATAGGCCGCGACCAGAGGATTGGTCGTCCAGTCGAGCAGCCGGGTGGGCAGACCATGATGCTGAGCAAGGGCAAGTCGCTCCCACCGGCTCAGCCGAGACAAATCCGTGAACTCGGCAGCTCGCCGCTCGAATATTTCGATAAGCGTCCGCTCCTTGGCGAGCGAGTACTTTCCGCGCCCGATACCCGGCAGCAGTTCGAACCCTGGATCTCCCAGCCCGCGGAAAACCCAACCGCTATCGGCGTGGCCGTCAAGCCACTCCAGAAAGCGCGCCCAGACCTCAAGCCTCTTTTTGCCCGCCAACGCCTGTGGGGTGAGCTTAGATCGCTTGTCGTCACTGCTCATCGAGCAGCTCCCCCTACACCGGGACTGATCGAACCATCTCAGAAATCAAATACGTCATCTCACCAATGTATTTCAGTCCGACTCCATCGTCTCCTTCACCTTCGCCACCAGCGCGCTGAGCGCGAACGGTTTGGCCAGGAAGGCGAACTGCTCGTTTTCCGGCAGGCTCTTTTCAAACGCGTCTTCGGCGTAGCCGGAGACGAAGATGATCTTCAGATCCGGATTGCGGCCGCGCATCGCTTTCAAAAGCGTCGGGCCGTCCATCTCCGGCATCACGACATCGGAGACGACGAGATCGACTTCGCCGCCGTGCGCGTCGAACTCCTCCAGCGCTTCGACGCCGTTCGATGCTTCGATCACCTGATAGCCGCGCGAGCGCAGGCCGCGGGCATTGAGCGAGCGAAGGCCCTCTTCGTCTTCGACCAGCAGGATCGTGCCCTGCCCGGTCATGTCGGCGCGCGGCTTTGGCGCCGCCGGCGCGGGCTCGGACGGTGCGCCGCCAGGAGTGACTGCAGGCGCCTCGACCTGCGGCTCGGCGGCCTGTTCGTGGCGCGGCAGATAGATGCGGAAACTGGTGCCTTTGCCGATTTCCGAATCGACGTAAACGAAACCGCCGGTCTGCTTGATGATGCCGTACACCGTCGACAGCCCGAGCCCGGTGCCCTTGCCGACTTCCTTGGTCGAGAAGAACGGCTCGAAGATCTTGTCGACGATCTCCGGCGGAATGCCGGTCCCGGTGTCGGAGACTTCGACGCAGACATAGTCCGCCGCCGGCATGCCGTTGTGCCCGAGTTGCGCGGCCGCGGACGCCGTGACGTTGGCGGTGCGAATCGTCAGCTTGCCGCCGTCGGGCATCGCGTCGCGGGCGTTGACGGCGAGATTGACGATCACCTGCTCGAATTGCGAGACGTCGGCCTTGGTCCGCCACAGATCGCGGCCGTGCTGCATCTCCAGCGCGATCTTCTCGCCGATCAGCCGCTTGAGCAGCCGGTCGATGTCGGTCAGCGCCTCGCCGAGATCGAGCACCTGCGGCCGCAGCGTCTGCTTGCGCGAGAACGCCAGGAGCTGCCGCACCAGGGTCGCGGCGCGAGTGGCGTTCTGCTTGATCTGCATGATGTCCTGGAACGACGGATCGGTCGGCTTGTGCGCGTTCAGCAGGAAATCGTTGGCCATCATGATGGCCGACAGCACGTTGTTGAAGTCGTGCGCGATGCCACCGGCGAGCTGGCCGATGGTGTCCATCTTCTGCGCCTGGTTGACCTGGTTTTCCAGCGCGCGGCGCTCGGTGGTCTCGAGCATGTAGACGATCGCCGCTTCGTTGTCGGTCTCGTCGCTGACTGCGGTGACGAAGAACTGACCCCAGCGCTCCTTGGCGCTGTCGAGCATCACTTCCACCGGGGCGATATCGGCCTGGCCCCTGGCGGCCTGCTCGATCGCGCCGGCCAGCACCGCGCGGTCACGCGCCGAGGCCGCGGCGAGGATCGACTTCGATCCCGCCGAACCGGCCGGATCGAGGCTCTGCGCCAGCTTGGCCAGCCGAGCGTTGGCGCGCACCACCGCGCCGGTTTTGTCGACGGTGGCGATCGCCATCGGGGTCTGGTCGAAGAACCGCATGAAGCGGATTTCGGCGGCGCGCTGCGGATCGAGCCGGTCGTCGCGGGCACGGCTGATCACCAGCGTGCGCGACGGGCCGGGCGTGCCGTCGGCCCCGAACGCCAGCTTGTGATACAGCCGCACCGGCACGGTCTGGCCGCCGCGCTTCTTCAGGTCGATGTCGAAGACTTCGGTCTTCACCTCGCCGGGCTCCGGCACGATCGAGGTCAGCAGCGCGGCGCCGTCGCCGGACACAACGTCGGACAGTTTCAGGCCGCCGGAGCCGATCTCGGCGAGGTCGTGATCGAGCCAGTTGGCCAGCGTGGCGTTGACATAGACCAGGTTGCCGGCCGGATTGACCGAGAAGAACCCGCAAGGGGCATGGTCGAGGTATTCGATGGCGTGTTGCAGGGTCTGGAACACATCCTCCTGGCGCTCGCGGTCACGGGTGATGTCCGCGATCGACCATACCGTCTGCCGTGCTTCGCGCTTGCTGGTGCCGAGCGGGCGCACCCGCAGCCGCATCCAGCGCCCCTGGCTGCCGTCGGCGCCGGCGACCCGCACCTCCTCCTGCAACCGCCGCCCCTCGCGCGCCGCCTTGAGCAGCCGGAACACCGCCTCGGAGACATCGGGATTGCCGATGAACACCCGCTCCACCGGGCGGACGTCCTGCATCGTCGCAGCCCCGGTCAGCGCCAGATAGGTCGAGTTGGCATAAACCACGTGGCCGCCGGCGTCGGTGACCGCGATGCCGTCGAAGGCGTTTTCGGGAATCGCCCGCAGAATCGGATCCTCGGCGGCGCGGTCGGCAAAGCCGATGATGCCGGCCGCGAAGGCGAACAGCATGAACAGTCCGACCATCGCCAGCAATGCCAGCAGGACGAGAATGTAGGGCTGGGCGCCGGCGCGGCCGAGCGTCATGAACGCCACGGCAGCGGCGACGATGGCGCCTGCCAGCAGCAGCACCAGCGCAATACTGCCGCCGCGACGGACCGGCTCCGGCGACGCCGGGCGCGGCTCGGACGAAGCCTGTTGATCGTTGATGGTCATGGTCACCGAACCGGTCCCTTGCCCGCCGGGCACGCAGCGGCGCGGCTCCAACTGCCTGAATCGCGGCCGGAAACGCAAGACCATCCTCCGGCCCGTCCGCAGGCCATCAAGGACATTCCGCTCCGGCTTCCCGCACCAGGGCGGCGCGCCGCCCGCCCCGCTCCTCGCTGCTGATGCATCGCCCCGCTCAATTGCTGCGGCCGGACCACGCCCGCTTCAGGTTCATGACGTAACCGATCACCTCGGCGACCGCCTGGTAGTGCTCGACCGGGATCTCCTCGTCGATCTCGACCGTGGCGTACAGCGCGCGCGCCAGCGGCACGTTCTCGACGATCGGCACGTTGTTTTCCTTTGCCACTTCCCGGATCTTGAACGCCACCGCGTCGACGCCCTTGGCGACGCAGATCGGTGCCGGCATGCCGCGCTCGTATTTCAGCGCCACCGAGAAGTGGGTCGGGTTGGTGATCACCACCGAGGCGCCCGGCACCTCGGCCATCATCCGCTTCTTCATCCGCTGATAGCGGAGCTGCCGCAGCCGGCCCTTGATGTGCGGATCGCCTTCGGACTGCTTGTACTCGTCCTTGATCTCCTGCAGCGACATCTTCTGCTTCTCGTGCCACTGCCGATACTGGAAGAAATAATCGGCGACCGCGACGAAGGCGAGCATCGCCACCACGGCGCCCAGCAGCTTCAGCGTCAGCGTCACCGTGACGCCGAGCAGCGCCGCGACGTCCATGGTCAACAATGCGTCGAGGCGGTCGTGCTCCGGATACAGCACCGCGACCATCACGATGCCGAGCGCCACCACCTTGAACAGGCCCTTGAGGAAGTTCGCCAGCGCCTGCTTGCCGAACACCCGCTTGGCGCCCTGGAGCGGCGACAGCTTGCTGAGCTTGGGGGTCAACCCTTCGGCGGAAAACACCAGACGATGCTGGATCAGGTTTCCGATCACCGCGGTGATCATCACCAGGAACAGCGGAACTCCGATCGCGGCGACGGTGGCGTACATCAGGCTCTTGGTCAGCGCGATGAGACCGTCGCCGTCGACCCGCAACATCCACGATTTTTCGATCAGGCTGCGCAGCGGCCCCAGGATGCCGGCGCCGATCGAGCCGTGAAACGACGACAGCACCAGCGTGCCGCCGGCGATCAGGAACCAGGTGTTGACCTCCTGGCTCTTGGCGACGTCGCCGCGTTTCAACGCATCGTCGAGCTTTTTTTGTGTCGGCTCTTCTGTCTTCTCGTCACTGTCGTCCGACATCGCTCAACTCCGAACGATGCCGAACGTCAGCGTGGCATCAGGTCGTGCATCACGCTGCCGAAATAGCCGAGGAAGGCGCCCATCATTGTGGTCAGCACCACCGCGAGCACGATGAAGCCGATCACGATCGACAGCGGCACGCCGACGAAATACACCTGCATCTGCGGCATCAATCGCGCCAGCACGCCGAGGCCGATGTTGAAAACGAGGCCGAATACCAGAAACGGCGCGGCCAATTGCAGGCCGAGCTTGAAGGCGGCCGCGAACGCCTGGGTCGCCAAGGCCGCCACGTCGCCGGTGTTCAGCAGCTCGCCCGGCGCGAACACCTTGTAGCTGTCGCTGAGCGCCTGAATCACCAGATGGTGCATGTCGGTGGCGAACAGCATCGTGACGCCGAGCAGCGTCAGGAAGTTGCCGACCAGAACGCCCTGCTGACCTTGCGTCGGGTCGACCGCCGAGACGAAACCGAGGCCGAGCTGCTGGGCGATCACCGCTCCGGCGACCTGCAGCGCCGACAGCGTCACCCGCGCGGTGGCGCCGAGCACGATACCGATCGCGATCTCCTGAACCATCAGCACCAACAGCGGCGTCAGCGACGACATGTCGATCTGATAGGCCGAGCGGTGCAGCGGCAACATGATCATCGTCAGCAACAGCGCGATCGACAGCTTGATCCGCGTCGGGATGTTGCTCTCGCCGAGCGCCGGCATCAACATCACCATCGCGCCGATGCGTGCGAACACCAGCATGAAGGTGGCGGCGAGCGCCGGAAGGAAGGTCAGGTCGATGCGCATCGCGGCAATCTGGCTCGGAGCGGCGCGCGCAGATCCCGTCCACGCATCGTCCGCCCGGGGCGACGACGGCAGACGCGACCAGCGAAGCGGCGCGGGCTCCGATCATGCGTCAACCGCCGATGATTCGCGACGATATCCGGAGCATCTGGGCATGCAGCGCGTCGGCCATGAACGGCAATGCGAGCACCAGCGTGATGAACATCGCCAGGATTTTCGGCACGAACACCAGCGTCTGCTCCTGAATCTGGGTCAGCGCCTGCACCAGCGACACTGCGACGCCCACCACCAGACCGACCACCATCAGCGGCGCCGACACCACCACGATGGTCCAGATCGCGTCGCGGGCGACGTCGAGAGTTTCGGGACCGGTCATGAGCAAATCCTTGTGTCGGCGATTGCGGCAGTGGTGGTGTTCGGTCTCGCCACCGTCATCGCGAGGAGCGGAGCGACGAAGCGATCCAGGAGCGCAGTGCGCTGGGCCCTGGATTGCTTGGCTTCGCTCGCAATGACGATGCCTGGCGGCAAGGCGCCGATGTCAGATCGGCATCCGCATGATTTCTTCGTAGGACTGGATCACCCGGTCGCGCACCGACACCAGCGTCGACACCGCGACGTCGGTCTCGGCGACCGCGGTCACCACATCCATCACGTTGGATTTGCCCGAGGCCATCGCCATCGACTGGGCGTCGGACTGCCGGCCGGCGTCGAGCACGCTTCCCATCGCCTGTTTGACCAGATTGCCGAACGACGGGACGCTGTCCTCGGCTCCCTTGTCGATGCCGGCCGGCTTGGACAGACGGGCAAGGCTCGCATAGGCGTTGGCTGCTGAAATCGGGGAGGCCATGGGTCAGTTCCTGGTGCGATGCTGAAGAAGCGGATCAGGCTTTGAGAATGTCGAGGGTGCGCTGGATCATCCGGCGGGTCGCGCTGATGACGTTGAGGTTGGCCTCGTAGGACCGCTGCGCATCCCGCATGTCGGTCATTTCGATCACCGGATTGACGTTCGGGTATTTGACGTTGCCGTTGGCGTCGGCCGCCGGATTGGTCGGCTCGTATTTGACGCGGAACGCCGAGGTGTCGGGCTTGACCCGGCCGAGCGCCACCACCCGGGCGTCGAGCGACCGGTCGAGCGCCGAGGTGAAGGTCGGCACCTTGCGGCGATACGGGTCGCCGCCGGCCGTCTGCGCGGTGGAATCGGCGTTGGCGATGTTTTCCGAGATCACCCGCATCCGGCCGGCCTGGGCGCGCAGGCCGGAGGTCGCGATAGCCATCGACCTCGAAAAATCCATTGCATCGTCGGCCATCTTCATTCTCCCTTTGGCGAGGATCAGCGCTTGCCGATGGCGGTCTTCAGCACACCGAGACTTCGGGTGTAGAGCGCGGTGGCGGCTGCGTAGCCACCCTGGTTGGACGACACCTTCAGCATCTCGTCTTCCAGATTGACCGCGTTGCCGGCAGGCCGGGTCTGCATGCCGCCCCTGCGGTCCTGCGAGAAACTCTCGGTTCCGCCCGACGGCGCGATATGCACGGCGCTGGTTCGCATCATCGGCAGCGAGCCGACCGGGGAGCCCGCAGTCGGACGGCCGGAGGGGTCGAAGGTTGGGGCGACCAGATCCAGGGGCTTGAAGCCGGGCGTGTCTGAATTGGCGATATTGTCCGCCAGCACGCGCTGCCGCTGCTGGTGCCATTGCATCCGGGTCCGCAGCGCCGCCAGTGTGGGAAGATCGTTGATCGGCATGACCGCCTCCGCCCCGGTCTTGCCGCTACGCGAATCCGCCGGGTAGGCAGAATTTGCCGCCTCTATGGTTAACGACTGGTTAAGAGTCGCGGGGCGCCCCTCGCGCTCGGCCGCGCCCAATCGCCGTCACGCCCGCAAAAGCCGGTTTTGCCCGGCATGATTGGTGGATTATGAGAAGAATCGGATGGCAGTTCTTGCCGGGGATTATTAAGAAGGTCCAAGGCGGTCCGCCGCGCGTCACCGCAACTGGTCGCGTTCGCACTCCGGAAAGGGCGCTTCCGGATTGCGCCGGAGCGCCAGCGTTGTTTGCCGGGGATACAGCATGTCATCGCAGCCATTGATGTTCTTTCTCGCATTTCTGGCCGTTCTGGCGCTGATCGGCGCGGCCGCGTGGCTGGTGCGCCGCTTCGCCGGCAACCGGCTCGGCACCAATGCCAGCCGCGGCCGAATGCCGAGGCTGGCGGTGATCGACGCCGCAGCGGTCGACGGCCGCCGGCGGCTGGTGCTGGTCCGCCGCGACAATGTCGAGCACCTGCTGATGATCGGCGGGCCCAGCGACATCGTCATCGAGCCGAACATCGTTCGCGCCACCCCGGCACGGGATCCGCTGCCGACCCGCGGCGGCGTCGAACCGCGGATGACGCCGTCCGACCTGGGCCAATGGGAGGCCGAGGTCGCCGCCGAGCCCGC
Organism: Rhodopseudomonas palustris; assembly: GCF_007005445.1. NCBI lineage: Bacteria > Pseudomonadati > Pseudomonadota > Alphaproteobacteria > Hyphomicrobiales > Nitrobacteraceae > Rhodopseudomonas > Rhodopseudomonas palustris. The sequence goes on from NZ_CP041387.1 coordinate 3,247,744, forward strand.
TGAGCCGGAATTGCCGCCGATGCCGCCGCGTCCCGCACCGCGTCCTGCACCACCGGCGATGCCGGAACGGCGACCGAGCGATCCGTTCGCAGGTCTGGTGCCCGAGCCGCTCGCCCGCCCGGAGCCGCCGCTGCCTCCACTGCAGCGCGCCGAGCCGCCGATCCTCCGCGCCGAACCGCCGGTGATGCGTTCCGAGCCGCCCGTCATGCGCGCCGAGCCGCCTGTGATGCGCGCCGAGCCGCCGATCATGCGGGCCGACCCGCCGATCCTGCGCCCTGAGCCGCCGCGTCCGGAGCCCCGCCCGGAACCGCGGATGGAGCCGGCGCCGCGTCCGCGCGCCGAGCCGGCGATGCCGCGCCCGCCGCGGCCCGAACCGAAACCGACCCCCGCGCCGCGCGCAGAACGTCCGGCGCCGCCGCCGCCTCCTGCTCCGTCGGCCGCTCCGGTTGCGACCGCCGCTCCGGCAGCCGCGGCCCCCGCAGTCGCAGCGCTGTCCACCGCCGACCAGAATCTGGCGGAGATGGCCAACCGGCTGGAAGCCGCGCTCCGCCGACCGCCAACGGCGCCGGCAGAGCCCGCGCCGCCGGTCGCTCCCGAACCGCCGCGGCCGACCACACCGGCCCCGCGCGCTGCCGAACCGGCCGAAGAAGCGCCGGCCGCGGCCGAACCGGCTGCCGGCAAGACCGGTTTCGAAAGCCTCGAAGACGAGATGGCGGCCCTGCTCGGCCGACCGAAGTCGCCTTCGTGAGCGCCTCGACCACCCCGCGTAGAGTTTTCATCATCCTATCGGTCTGGATCGTCGCGGCTCTCGCGACGATTGCGCCTGCGCAGGCGCAGGACATCAGCATCAATCTCGGCGGCCAGGGCGGCCCCGGCGTCACCGAGCGCGCGATCCAGTTGATCGCGCTGCTCACCGTGCTGTCGATCGCACCGTCGATCCTGATCATGATGACGTCGTTCACCCGGATCGTGGTGGTGCTGTCGTTGCTGCGCACCGCGCTCGGTACCGCGACCGCACCGCCGAACGCGGTGATCATCGCGCTGGCGCTGTTCCTGACCGCTTTCGTGATGGGACCGACGCTGCAGAAAGCCTATGACGACGGCATCAAGCCGCTGATCGCCAACGAGATCGGGGTCGACGACGCGCTGGTGCGGGCATCCGGGCCGATGCGGGTGTTCATGCAGAAGAACGTCCGCGAGAAGGATCTGAAGCTGTTTCTCGACCTGTCCGGCGAACCGCCGCCGGCGACGCCGGAGGATCTGTCGCTGCGCATCCTGATGCCGGCGTTCCTGATCTCGGAGCTGAAGCGCGCGTTCGAGATCGGCTTCCTGCTGTTCCTGCCCTTCCTGATCATCGACCTGGTGGTCGCCTCGATCCTGATGTCGATGGGCATGATGATGCTGCCGCCGGTGGTGGTGTCGCTGCCGTTCAAGCTGATCTTCTTCGTCCTGGTCGACGGCTGGTCGCTGGTCGCAGGCTCGCTGGTGCAGAGCTATTCGGGCGGCGGGTAGTCCGCCGACATCGAAGCTGCGGATTCGCCCTCCTCTCCACGGGGCATTCCGGGTCACGCGCGAACGCGGAACCTCGGCTACGCACAACAACCCTGGGATTCCGGATTCGCTCGCCTTGCGAGCGCCCCGGCATGACCGTGGAAGACGGCGAGGATTGCTACCGCGTCGCCTGAATGGTGCGGATCTTCGGCGGCACCTGGGGCGGTACCTGGGGCAGTACCTGGGGCAGTACCTGGGGCAGCGTGCCGGTCGAGGTGAGGTCGGCGCCGGGCGGTGTGAGGCGGGCCGAGGCATCGGGGAAGCGCTGCTTCATTTCGCGCAGGAAGCCCTCCAGCGTATCGACGCTGGCCGCCATCTTGGCGATTGCGGCGAACGCCGCACTGTCGCCGGCGCTCGGCTGGCTGGCAATGTCGAACGCGGCGCGATCGGCCGGGTCGGTCATCAGCGGCGCGAATTTCTCGCGGAAGCGATCGAGCCCGAGGGCGTCTTCGGCGAGTGCGTAGCCGACCACGGCTCGGACCACGTCGCTCTTCTCGCCCGACGACAGCGGCGTGAAATCCTTCCAGCGATCGCCCAGATACAGCTCGATCTGCTCGGAGGCTTCGCGCCAGCGCCGCGCCGCCCAATAGATGTCCGAGCGCAGCCGCAGCGCTTCGCGGCCGACGATGTTGCTGATGATGTCCAGCGCCAGATCGTGGCGGCCGATGTCGCTCTGCGCCCGCGCCTCCAGCAGCAGCCGCTGCTGGCGCAATTCGCCGGCGAGGTCGGCGATCCGCGACGAATGCAGTGCGCCGATCGCGCGGTCCGGCTTGCGGTTCATCAGATAGATCATCGCCAGCTTGGCGGCGACCTGCGCCCGCGCCGCGCCTTCGAGCCGCTTGTCGACCTGATACTGCAGCAGTTCGCTGGCCTGATCGAGCAGATCGACAGCGACCAGCCGCTCGGCGAGCCGGCGGATCATCTCGTCGCCGCGCCGGCCGATCGGCGTCAGCTCACGATACTCGTAGAACATCGCCAGCGCCTCGATCGGCGGCAGGTCGTCGCCCTTGCTGCCGAGGAAGAGCTGCGAGAACAGCGCGCGGGAATCGTCCTGGGCCTTGCGGGCTGCTTCCGAGTTCGGCGCGAGCTGGGTCGCGATCCGCGCCGCCTGCAGCGAGTCCTGATAGCGCCCGGCATCGGCGTACATCTTCGACAGCAACTGCTGAGTGTTCACCTCGAGCTGGTCGCCCCGCCAGTTCACCGACAGCCGCTCGAGGTCGGGCAGCGCCTCGGCGGGCGTCAGTTCGTCGCGCTTCAGCCGCAGCACGATGTCGCGAAACCACGCCTCGGCGGCAGCCTGCCGATCGGGCGAGGCCATCGCCTCCTTGTACTTCTTCAGCGCGTCCGGCTCGCGGCCGAGCGCCTCGTCGAGCCAGCCGCGCATCACCGTGACCTGCGGCCTGATCTCCGGCGACAGTCCGACCAGATCGAAATCCGAACTCAGCTTTGCTGCGCCGGAGTAGTCCCGAACCTCGAGCGAGGCGCGCATCGCGGCGGCCAGCACGGCGCGCTGGATGTCGAGCGGCAGTGCCGTGATGGCGAACTGCACGCTCTTCAGCTTTTCGCGGGCTTCGGCCCATTTGCCCTGCCGCGCCAGCGCCACCCCCCGCCACATCTGCGCGTCGTAGGTCGAGGCGATCGCCGGATTGGCGATGTCCTTGAGGGTCTGTTCCGATCGCCCCATCAGCGCGCTGGCCGCGGCGTGTCCCAGCATCGCCGCGGCATCTTCCTGCCCCGGCTTGCTGGTCGACAGCGCCAGATCGAGCACGCCCTTGGCTTCCGGATACAGGCCGCGCGCCATGTAGAACCGGGCCAGATCCAGCCGGGCCGGCAGCTTGTCGTCGCCGCTCGCGGTCGATGCGGCATTGAGGCGATCGTCGAGCGACTCCTTGAAGTCGCCGGCCTGATCCTTGGTCCATTGCCGAATATCGAAGAACGGCCGCTGGACGGAGACATCGCCGCTGGGCTCCGCCGCGGACGACAGCGTCAATCCACCGGGCCGGGTCAGCACCACCGCATCGGAGGTGGTCTCGACAGCGACGTCGTCGGATTTCAGCTCGACCACGACGCCGTGGATCGACTCCAGCAGATTGAACTCGACGAAGTTCTGCCGCTTGATGAAGCCGCGCGGCGGCGGCAGCGCCGTCACCACCGTCAGCGTGTCGCCGGCATCGGGATCGGGAAGCCGCTGCACCCGGCCCAGCGCCGGCAGCGCCACCGAGACGCTGGCGCGGGCAGGATCGGCAATGTTGCGCACCGCGGACAAAGGCTGCGAGGCCGCACGACCGGCATCGGCAAGGATCACCATCCAGCTTTTGCCGGAGCCGTCTTCGTCACTCAACGTCGCGATCTGCGGGCGACCGAGCCGAATCCGGATCGCCTGGCCGTCGGCGAGCGGCACCCGGCTGGCATCGGCAACCACCGAGCTGCCCTCGCGGCGGATCGCCGAAAGGTCGAACGGCGCGGTGTTGTCGAGTACCAGCCACAGCACCTCGCCGCGACGGAACAGCGCCGCCGGCGTCGGAGCTGCGAACGCGAAGGACAGATGCAGGCCGTCATTGTGCATCCGCACCTCGACCGGCCGCGCCAGGTTCGGCACCGCAGGCTTCGCAGCGGCGGCGGGCTCCGCCGGAGCAGGACCGGTTGCGGCAGGGGCGGTCTGCGGGGCTGTGACGCGCGGGGCCGCGGCTGCGACGGCAGGTCCGGCGGGCGCGGCCGCAAGCGGACTTTGGCTGGCCGGCGGTCCGGCGGGAGACGGCGTCGCCGCCGGACCGGCTGCCGATGGCGGCGGCACTGGCGCCACGGATGATGCCACAGGCGCCGGCTGCGGCGCTGCGGGCTGAGGTGCGACGGGCGGCGGCACTGCGGGCGGCGCCGGCTTCGCGGCCTGGGTCTCGGCCGCGTCCGTCGCGGGCTTGGACGGCGCAGGCGTGGACTGCGCCGGCTTGGGCTCGACCTTGTTGCGGTCCGCCTCCGGCCTGACGCTGCTGTCCGGCTTCTGCGCCTGCAATTCCGCCTGCAGCAATCTCGGGTCGAACGGCACGAGCTCCGGCAGCTTCAGCGCCGACGGTCCCATGGTTTGCGGCGCATCGGCGGTCGACGGCTGAAACCCGACATCGATGATGAAGTTCTTCTCCTCGCGGAACGAATGCACGTCGGCGCCGCCGATCAGCGCGAAATCCACGGTCGAATTCTCGCCGTCGATCTTCTGCGCGATCGAGGCGACGCTCGGCGGCGATGCAAGCTGCGCATCGGCGAGATCGAAAGTCAGCGGCGTGTTGAACTGCACCGAGAGCTTGCGGTCGGTGAGGGTCGATGCCACCCGCACGTCCTGCGGCACCTCGAACACGTAGCGGACGAAGGTCGGCTGCACCGAGGTCCGCACCCGGATCGGCGGCCGCTTCTTCAGCTCGGCCGTGGCACGCTGCGCCCGCAACGCCCGCTCGGCGGCGCGCGCCCGCTCGGCCAGCTCCTTGACGACGTCCGCCGGCAGCCCCGGCGGCGCACCGGTCCAGCTTTCGGGCAGCAGATCGACGAACAGCCGCTCACCCGCGGCCATCGCGTTGACGGTGAGCTTGCGCGTCATCGCCATGCGGATCGCATAGCCGTCCGGATCAGCCCGCGCCGAACCGATGTAACCCGGCGCGGAGTCGGCGAGCTTGTCGACCGGAATGTCGACCGGGCGCTTGAAACGGATCACCACGATCAGTCCGGCGGTGGCGACGTCGGACTCGACGTCTTCGGCGAGCTTGATCAGCAGCCGGCCATAGCCGCCCTTGGTTTCGAAGCTGGCTTCGCCGCGCACCTGTGCTGCGGCCGGCTGCGCGCTCAGCCCGGCAGCGATCAGCAGCGCGAGCGCAAGGCAGAGCCTTGCGACGCGCCCGACCAGCGCCTGCGACCAAACTCCAGCGGCAGCCATCCGCGCCATCCGTCGTGTCTTTCGGTCAACGACCCTGTCGTCTGCCGGCCCTCGGCAGTCTCGCCGCCGTCCATGATGATGCGCTTCGCGCATGCGCGTGGGCGCGGCGGAAGCGCACAGAACCGCAGCCTGCCCCACTAGGGCACAAAAGCCGTTAACGGTGGTTTAACCATCGGCGGCCGCAGCCATTGCGGCCCGGCTGCGGCACCAAGCTACCGCCAACACAATCTGAGATTTAGATTGTCGAAATAAACACGTTTTTGGTAGCATCGACTCCCGCGGCGAGCACGAACGCCCGAACCATCCTCACGAGCGATTGTGATCGCGATGCCCGTCCCGCCACGCCGCTTCCGGTCGCCCTGACGCGTTCTGACGACGAACCGTCGCAAACGATCGAACCTGCACTGCCCGCCGACGCGGCGCGCTCACAGACCTCACTGGCAAGCCGACCACCACCATGCTGCTGAAGGGACTTTATAAAGTCGAGTTCGAAACGCCGCGCCGCAAAGCCGTCGGCGTGATCTTCGCATCCGACGGCCGGCTGCACGGCGGCAGTTCGGCGTTCGCCTATATCGGCGCCTACGAACAGAACGGCCAGTCGATCCACGGTACCGTCACGGCGCGCAGGCACACCGGCGATCCGGCGATTCAGTCGGTGTTCGGGATCGACGAGGTACGGGTGGACTTCCACGGCTCGACGATCGGCGACTACGCGCAGGTGGAAGGCATGGCGGCAGAAGCCCCGTCGCTCGGCTTCAAGGCATTGCTGACGCGGATCAGCGGGTAGTCCGCCGCGCCGATCACTGCCGCGGCGCCGGCCGGCCTTCGATCTTCGGCAACACCTGAACCGATGCGGCCACCGCCGCCTTGCCGGTGGCGCGGCGCGCCATTTCCACGGTCAGCTTTTCGGCGGCTTCCGCCGTCATCAGCCCGAGGATGTCGGACATCTTGCGCGGCGCGATCTGGGTAGCGATCTCGATCAGCACCGGCATTTCCAGACGATCGAAGATCTTCGCGGCGTCCTTCGGCTTCATCGACTCGTACATCGTGACGATGCCCTTGAAGCGCGCCGTCTCCGCCTCGGACTTCTCTTCGCTGGCCTTGCCGATCTGCCCCTCGGTCTCCTTCATCTCCTGGACCTTGGCCTCGATCCGCTTCTCCGCGGCCTTGAGCAGGCTCTCGCGAATCTCGACTTCACGGGCGCGCGCCTCGATCTCCTGGCGACGCGCCTGCAGGCGCTCCAGGATGGCGCGTTCCGAGGCGGAAATCGGCGGCGTTTCCGGCTCGGCCTCGGCCGGCTTGGTCTGCTCCGGAGCCGCGACGGCGGGCTTGGGTTCTTCTTTTTTCGGCTCGCTGGGCACCGAGCCGGTGATGTCGGGATCGATCTGCTTGCGGCCGGGGAAGTTGAGGTTGTCCTGGGCCCATGACGGCTTGGTCGCGTTCGGGTCGTAGTCGAACACGTAGCCGCCATCGAGCGCCAGTCCGGCGATCTTCAGCACCGCGAGGCCGAAGATCGCGACCAACACCACCGGCAGGATGCGGATATCCCGGAATGCGTTCATGCAGCCAAGCCGTCGTGTCGCCTGCGCTCCGCGAACGCCTGCGCCGCCGCCGCGTTGGCCTGCGCCGCCGACACCGCCGGCAGGTCGCCCGCCGGCCGCGCCGCCGCAACGATCTTCGACAGCCGCCGCAGCACGTTGTCGCCTTCGCCGAGCTGCTTCTTCAACTGATCGGACAGCGCGGAGGCGGCGGCGATGTCGCGGCCGAGATTCTCGTTGACCTCACGGACGGTGAGCTTGAGACCGCCGATTGCGCGCTCGGCGATCTCGGTGACGGTGATCAACTCGCCGATCGTCGCCTTCAACGAGGCTTCGTCCGCCTTCAGGCGCAGCAGGCGCTTGTTGAGCATCCAGCAATAGCCGATGGTGACGAGCAGCAGCACGGCGACCAGACTTTCGATCACGATTGCGAAGGTGTGGCTCATTGTGCCTCCATCATTTTGCTCTGCTCGTCGGTGCGCTCGAACATCGCGTAGGTGGTGAGCGGTCTGCGCAACGGCTTGGTGACGCGAATGGCGACGCGGTCTCCGACCCGGCCCATCCGGCCTTCGGTGAGCACCACGCTGCCGCAGCGTACCGCCACGGTGGCGTCGGCGCGCAATTCCAGCGGCAGGGTGTCGCCGACCTGCAGCGCCATCAATTGCCGCAGCGGCAGCTCGGCTTCGTACAGCACCGCGTCGACCGAAATGTCGGCCTGCACGATCTCGGTGGCGAGGTGGCCTTCCCAGACCTGATCACGGCCGAATTTCTCGCCCATGAACATCTGCATCAGCACGCCGCGGATCGGCTCGATCGTGGCGTAGGGCAGCAGCAGCTCGATGTTGCCGCCGCGGTCTTCCATGTCGATGTGCAGACGGACCAGAATCGCGGCGTTGGCCGGCCGGCTGATCGCGGCGAAGCGCGGATTGGTCTCGAGCCGGTCGATCGAGAACGACACCGGCGACAGCGGACGGAACGCCTGCTCGGCGTCGGCAAGCACGACCTCGAGCAGCCGCTTCACCAGATTGGTTTCGATCGTGGTGTAGGGACGTCCCTCGATCCGCAGCGCGGCCTGGCCGCGACGGCCGCCCAGCAGCACGTCGATCATCGAATAGATCAGGCTGGAATCGACGGTGGCGAGCCCGAAGTTCTGCCACTCCTCGGCCTTGAACACGCACAGCACCGCCGGCAGCGGAATCGAGTTCATGTAGTCGCCGAAACGCACCGAGGTGATGCGATCGAGCGAGACTTCGACGTTGTCGGAGGTGAAGTTGCGCAGGCTGGTCGTCATCAACCGCACCAGGCGGTCGAACACGATTTCGAGCATCGGCAGACGCTCGTAGGAGACCATCGCCGAGTCGATGATCGCCCGGATGCCGGAGTTCTCGTCGAGATGCACTTCGCCGACGCTGAAGCCGAGGAGATTGTCGATCTCCTCCTGCGACAGCACCCGCTCGCCGCCGTTCTTGCTGCCGCCGAGATCGCGGCCGCCGTCCTCGACCATGGCGGCCCATTGCTCCGCCATCGTCCCGGTGAGTTCGTTCTCCGCTGCCGCCTTCGCCGCGGCCTCGGGATCCTCCGACGCCATGGAGGCTTCCCATTGGGCGGCAATTGCGTCCTGGTCGAGTTGGTCCTGGCCCGCCATGGTCAGCTCACTGCACCAGCACTTCCTTGAACAACACGGCCGTCACCTGCGAGGGCGCGATCGCCATGTTGACCCGGCGCGTCAGTTCCTCCTTCATCCGAAACATCCCGACCGAACCGTTGAGGTCGCCCGAACGCAGCTCGCGCAAGTAGGTCTGAAACAGGTCGGTGATGCGCGGCATGTTCGGCTTGATCTGCTCGACCAGCTTCTCGTCCTTCACCTCGAGCACGACCTTGGCCTTGAGATACTGCACCCGTTCACCCGGCGTGCCGGCCAGGTTGACCATGATCTCCGGCACCTCGATGAAGCTCGGCGGCTTGACCGCCTTGGCGGCTTCGGCGTGTTCCGCCTCTTTATGGTGACCGGCAGACAGAAAGAACCATGCGCCACCGCCGCCGCCGATCAGCACCAGGGCTGCGGCGGCGCCGATGATGATGAGCTTCTTCTTGCTCTTCGGCGCTGCGCCTTCGGCCGCTGCGCCTTCATCCGGTTTCTCTGGGTCCGCCATCGGCCGAATCGCCCGTGTGTTGCAAAAGCGAGCCGCGGCCGAGGCGAACCGTAAACGCGAGACTAACGCCGCCAGCGCCCAAGGCTCTGATCAGACGACGCTATGGCGCAATGGTTAACGGAACCTTTCCACGGCGGTCGCGGGTAGGAAGAATTTGCCGGCCGGTATGGTCAACAAGACCTTTATTGCCGCCCTGCCGCGCCCATAAAATCGGTCAAATAACTGAAATATCGTCATCTTTCGAATTGGCACGATCCTCGCTGGATCTCCGTCGAGCCCCGCGCTTGGGAGAGCACCTGGGGTTCGCACGATGCGCCGACGGTCTGGGAGGGCTTGGCGGCGGATCATTCAAGGGAGAACCACCGATGGAGAATGCACTTCTCGTCGGACTGTCACGGCAGGTCGTGCTCGAACGACAGATGGATGTCGTCGCGAACAACCTCGCCAACATCAGCACCAACGGCTTCAAGGCCGAGCGGTCGATGTTTCAGGAATTTCTGAACACCGGCGCGCACGAGGACAATTTCCCGCGGCCGGATCGGCGCGTCAGCTTCGTGCAGGACCGCGCCACCTATCACGATCTGTCGACCGGTTCCTTGCAGCAGACCAAGAACCCGCTCGACATCGCGATCGACGGACCGGGCTTTCTGGTGGTGCAGACGCCGCAGGGCGAGCGCTTCACCCGGGACGGGTCGCTGAAGATCAACGCCCAGGGCCAACTCGTGAACAGCTCCGGCTTTCCGGTGCTCGGCACCGGCGGTCCGATCGTGATCCAGCCGACCGACAAGGAGCTGTCGATCTCGCCGGACGGCCGCGTCAGCGTGCTGGAAGGCACCTCGATCATCGACTCGCTGCGCGGCAAGCTGCGGGTGGTGTCGTTCGACCGGCCGCAGACCCTGATGAAACAGGGCGGCAATCTGTTCGCGCCGACGTCGGATCAGGGCACGCCGGACATCAAGTCGATGCTGCGCCAGGGCTACGTCGAGAAGTCGAACGTCAACTCGGTGCTGGAAATGACCCGGATGATCGACGTCACCCGCACCTACACCCAGATCTCGGCGATGCTGCAGCAGCAGAGCGAGCTGCGCAAAGCCGCGATCGAGAAACTCGGCGAAGTGCCGGCCTAACGGAGACCGACGATGCGTGCACTCTACACCGCGGCGACCGGGATGGCGGCCCAGGAGCTCAACGTTCAGGTGATCTCCAACAACATCGCCAACATGCGGACCACCGGCTTCAAGAAGCAGACGGCGCAGTTCCAGGATCTGATCTACGATCACGTCCGCCGCGTCGGCGCGCAGGCTTCGGACCAGGGCACGATCCTGCCGGTCGGCGTCGACATCGGCGGCGGCGTCAAGACCGTCGGCACGCCGCGGCTGATGACCCAGGGCACGCTGTCGCCGACCGGCAACGACCTCGACATGGCGGTGCGCGGCGAAGGCTTCTTCAAGATCCAGATGCCGGACGGCACCTTCGCCTACACCCGCGACGGCTCGTTCACCACCGACAACACCGGCCGCATCGTCACCGCCGGCGGCAACCCGGTGCAGCCCACCATCACCATCCCGAACGGCGCGACCAGCATCACCGTCGCCACCAACGGCCAAGTCTCGGTGACGATCTCCGGCTCGACCACCCCGACCGTGCTCGGCCAGATCGGCCTGACGCGCTTCATCAACAAGGCCGGCCTGCAGCCGCAGGGCGACAACCTGTTCGTCGAAACGCCGGCGTCGGGCACCCCGCAGGACGGCATCGCCACCGCCGACGGCCTCGGCGACATCATGCAGAAGACGCTGGAGCAGGCCAACGTCGAAGTGGTGACGGAAATCTCCGACCTGATCTCGGCGCAGCGCGCCTACGAGATGAACGCCAAGGTCGTCAGCGCCGCCGACCAGATGCTGCAATCCACTGCCAACATGTTCCGCTGAGGGAGGCGACTGATGATCCGCACGCTCCTTCTCGCCACGACACTGATCGCCGCGGCTGCAGGCGGTGCCGCCGGCCAGGCCGCCGCGCCGTCCGCCCAGCCCGACGACGGCGCGCGCCCCAGCGACGTGCTGAAGTCGCCAGTGCTGCGCCCGCATGTCGAAGTCACCGGCGAACTGGTGCGGATCGGCGACGTGATCGAGAACGCAGGCACCGCGGCCAACATCGCGATCTATCGCTCGCCGGACCTCGGCACCACCGGTGCGCTGCCGACCGCGACGGTGCTGGCCGCGCTGCGCGCCCACCAGGTGATCGGCGTCGACACCCGCGACATCTCCGAAGTCACGGTGACCCGGCTCGCCCGCACACTGCCGGCCAAGGAGATCGAGCAGCAACTGATTCAGACGCTGCAGCAGCGCCACGGTCTCGGCGAGGCCGAGGACCTGACGGTGAATTTCGATCGCGACATCGAAACCAAGACGCTGCCGGCGAGCTATTCCGGCAAGCTGCAACTCGTCAGCGAGCGTTTCGACCTGCGCAGCGGTCGGTTCGACGTCAGCTACGAGATCGCCGGCGGGAGCGGCGCGGCGCCGGAACGGCTGCGGCTCACCGGCACCGCGATCGAAACCGTCGTCGCCACGGTGCTGACCCGCCCGGTGCAGCGCAACGAAGTGATCAAGACGTCCGACATTGCGACCGAACGCCGGCCGAAGAGCGAGGTCGCCTCCGATGCCGCCTCGCGCGATGGCGCGATCGGCATGCAGGCGCGGCAGCCGCTGCGCAGCGGCCAGATCCTGCGCAACGCCGATCTCGCAAAGCCGGATCTGGTGACGCGCGATCAAAGCGTCACGCTGATCTATCGCACCGCGGGCATCTATCTCACGGCGCGCGGCAAGGCGCTCGAAACCGGCGCCGAGGGCGACGTCGTCAACGTCCTCAACCTGCAATCCAAGCGCACCATCGCCGGCACGGTGATCGGACGCGGCCAAGTCTCGATCACCGCCGTCTCCCCGCGCATCATCGCCAGCGCAGCGAAACCCGAGTAACGTTCATGTCCAAGTCAGTGCCGTTTCAACGCATCGTTCTGATCGCCGCCCTGATGGCGACCGGCGGACTCGCCGGGGGGTGCTCCTCGATCGATCGTCTCGCCGCGATCGGCGAACGGCCGGCGCTCACTCCGATCGAGAACCCGACCACACAGCCCGGCTACAAGCCGGTGCAGATGCCGATGCCCAAACCCGAGGTGGCGTCCTACAACGCCAATTCGCTGTGGCGGAACGGCAGCCGCGCGTTCTTCAAGGACCAGCGCGCCGCCAAGGTCGGCGACATTCTCACCGTGACGGTGAACTTCACCGACAAGGCCAACATCGCCAACCAGACCCAGCGCAGCCGATCCAGCAAGGAAGACTCAGGCGTCACCGATTTCATCGGCAGCAAGACGATCACCAATACCGCCACCGCGGTATTGCCCGGCCGCATACTGACGACGGACTCGACCTCCTCGACCGACGGCAAGGGCTCGGTGCAGCGTCAGGAAGCGTTGCAGACCACGGTCGCCGCGGTGGTGACGCAGGTGCTGCCGAACGGCAATCTGGTGGTCGAGGGCAAGCAGGAAATCCGGGTCAATTTCGAGATCCGCGAACTGATCGTCGCCGGCATCGTGCGGCCCGAGGACATCCAGAGCGACAACATCATCGACAGCAGCAAGATCGCGCAGGCCCGCATCGCCTATGGCGGTCGCGGCCAGATCACCGACGTGCAACAGCCGCGCTACGGCCAGCAGGTGATGGACGTGCTGCTGCCGTTCTGATCGTCGAACCCCGACAACGAGCTCCCACACCCGACCACGAACCTAGGCGCGGTCAGGTGTTCCAACGCGGCCTCCTCCGGCTCTCCCTCCGGACGGAGGCCGCGGTCGTTTTGAAGCAGTGTGGGCGTCGCTGAACGTGAACTGGTCGCTGAGTGACTTCCGCCATGGCCGGGCCTGACGAGCAGCCGACAGCACCTATGACCGCACGACCGTCGTCGACGGCAGCTCGCCCTCGCCTGCCGCGCCCTTGCTGCCTCCCGCCTTCCGCCGTTCCACCTTCTGCAGCACGAAGACGTAGAACACCGGCACGAACAGCACAGCCAGCACGGTGGCGGACAGCATGCCGCCGAACACACCGGTGCCGATCGCGTTCTGGCTGCCGGCGCTGACACCGCTGGCGAACGCCAGGGGCGTGACGCCGAGAATGAACGCGAGCGAGGTCATGATGATCGGACGGAAGCGGATGCCGGCCGCCTCGATCGCCGCCTCGCGCAGCGGCTTGCCATCGGCATGGAGATCCTTGGCGAATTCGACGATCAGGATCGCGTTCTTGGCGGACAGACCGATGATCGCGATCAGGCCGACCTTGAAGTAGATGTCGTTCGGCATGTCGCGCAGCATCACCGCGAGCAGCGCGCCGATGATGCCGAGCGGCACCACCAGCATCACCGACAGCGGGATCGACCAGCTCTCGTACAGCGCCGCCAGCAGCAGGAACACGAACAGCACGCTGAGGCCGAGCAGGAACGGCGCCTGATTGCCGGACTGGATCTCCTGCAGCGACTGCCCGGCCCATTCGAAGCCGAAGCCGCGCGGCAATTGTTTCGCCAGCCGTTCCATCTCGGCGATCGCTTCGCCCGATGAATGCCCGGGCGCGGCGTCGCCGGCGAAGCGCACCGACGGATAGCCGTTGAAACCGATCACCTGAATCGGTCCCTTCGACCATTCGGTCCGCGCGAACGCCGACAGCGGCACCATGCCGCCTGCGGCATTGCGGACATTCAGCTTGAGCAGATCGTCCGCGTGCATCCGGCGATCGTCCTGCGCCTGGATGGTGACGCGCTGCATCCGGCCGGCGTTGGGGAAGTCGTTGACGTAGGCCGAGCCGAGGCTGCCGGTGATGGTGGCGTTGATATCGGCGAACGACACGCCGAGCGCGTTCGCCTTCTCACGGTCGATTACCAGATGGAGCTGGGCGGAATTGGCCAGGCCCTCGACCCGGACACCGGCCAGTACCGGGCTGGCGGCGCCGGCCGCGGTCAGACGCGTCGCGGCATCATCCAGCGCCGCATTGCCGCGGCTGCCGCGATCCTGCAGCCGGAAGGTGAAGCCGGTGAAGTTGCCGAGACCGTCGATCGGTGGCGGCTCGAATGCCATGACGGCGGCATCGCCGATCTTCGCCAGTTCGACATTGGCGCGCTGGGCGATCATCGCGGCGCTATCATGGCCGCGTTCGCTCCAGTCTTTCAGCGTCACGAAGGCCACCGCGGCACTCTGCGAATTGCCGGAGAAGCTGAAGCCTGCGACGGTGAACACTTGCGACACGCTGGGGTCGGCGAGGAAGACGCGTTCGGCCTGTTCGATCGACGTCATCGCGCGGGTCTGGGTCGCTTCGGTCGGCGCCTGCATGTCGACGATCAGATAGCCCTGATCCTCGGTCGGCAGGAACGCCGCGGGCAGCCGCAAGTAAGCCCAGCCGAGGCCGGCCAGCAGCGCCAGATACACCACCATCAGCCGTCCGGTCCGCCCCGTGGCCCAGCGGACGCCGTTACGGTAGCGGCCGGCGATGCGCGCGAAGCTGCGGTTGAACCAGCCGAAGAAACCGGCCTTCTCGTGGTGATCGTCCGGCACCGGCTTCAGGAAGGTGGCGCACAACGCCGGCGTCAGGGTCAGCGCCAGGAAGCTCGAGAACAGGATCGACACCACCATCGTCAGGCTGAACTGCCGATAGATGATACCGACCGCGCCGGGGAAGAACGCCATCGGCAGGAACACCGCGGTCAGCACCAGCGTGATGCCGACGATCGCGCCCTTGATCTGCCTCATCGCCTTGATGGTCGCCTGCCGCGGCGACAGCCCTTCGGTCGCCATCAGGCGCTCGACGTTCTCGACCACCACGATGGCGTCGTCGACCAGGATGCCGATCGCCAGCACCATCGCGAACATCGTCAGCACGTTGATCGAGAAGCCGGTGGCGAACATCACCGCGCAGGTGCCGAGCAGCGCGATCGGCACCACCAGGGTCGGTATCAGGGTGTAGCGGATGTTCTGCAGGAACAGGAACATCACCACGAACACCAACGCGACCGCTTCGGCGAGCGTGTACAGCACCTTCTCGATCGACGCCTTGATGAACGGCGTGGTGTCGTAAGGAATCTCGTAGGTCATCCCTTTCGGGAAATACTGCGCGAGTTCCTTCATTTTGGCGGTGACGGCCCTGGAGGTGGCGAGCGCATTGGCGGTCGCCGACAACTGGACGCCGATCGAAGCCGCGGGCTGACCGTTCAGCCGGCTCTCCGAATTGTAGTCCTCGCCGCCGACCTCGACCCGGGCGACGTCGCGCAGCCGCACCGACGAGCCGTCGCGATTGGCACGCAGCACGATGCCGCCGAATTCCTCCGGCGTGCCGAGCTGGCCCTTGACCAGCACCGGCGCGGTGACCTCCTGCGACACCGGATTGGGCATCGCGCCGACCCGCCCGGCCGCGACCTGCGCGTTCTGCGCCGCGATCGCCGCCGAGACGTCGCTGACGGTCAATCCGACGCCGAACAGCTTGTCCGGATCGATCCAGACCCGCATCGACCGCTGGGTGCCGAACAACTGCGCCTTGCCGACGCCCTCGACCCGCCGGATCTCGCTGATGATATTGCGCGTGATGTAGTCGCCGACCGCGATGCTATCGAGCGAACCGTCGGTGGTCTGCACCGAGATGAACATCAGGAAGGTGCTGGAGGCTTCGTCGACCAGGATGCCGCGCTGCGTCACCGCGCTCGGCAGCCGCGACTCGACACGCCGGATGCGGTTCTGCACGTCCACCGTGGCCTGCGCCAGCGAGGTGCCTGGCTGGAACGAGACCTCGATCGAGATCTGGCCGGTCGCGTCGGTGGTCGACTCGAAGTACATCAGGCCGGGAATGCCGGCGAGCTGATCCTCGATCAGCCGGACGACGCCCTGATAGATCTCCTCCGACGAAGCGCCCGGATAGTTGGCAGTGACGGAGATCTTCGCAGGCGCGATGTTCGGATATTGCGCGACCGGCAGAAACGGAATCGCCAGCGCGCCGGCGATCATGATGAAGATGGCGACGACCCAGGCGAACACCGGCCGCGAGATGAAGAAATCAGGCATGATCGCCGGGCCTCACTTCGCGCGCGAGGCGCTGGCCGTGCCGGCCGCCGCGATCCCGGACCACGGCTTAGGATCGACCGAGGCCCCCGGCGACAGCGCCTGGAAGCCTTGTACGATCACCGCATCGCCGGCCTTCAACCCGCTGGCGATGATCCAGCGGCCATCGACCAGGCGCGTCGGTGTCACCGGCCGCAACTCCGCCCTGCGATCGGCGGTGACCACGTAGAGCTGCGCCTGCCCGCCGGGATCGCGGCGCAACGCACGGTCCGGCACGGCCAGCACACCGGCCTCCTCGCCCTGCACCAGTTGCACCCGGACGTACATGCCGGGCAGCAGATCGCCGTCCGGGTTGGGAAACTCGCCGCGCAGCGTCACCTGCCCGGTGGTCGCGTCGACCGAGGCTTCGGAGAACAGCAACCGGCCGCGATGCGGGTAGTTGGTACCATTGTCGAACCGCAAGCGCACCTCGGCTTCGATTGCGTCGCCGGGTTTTGCGGTGCGCTGCGCGGCATGCTTGAGCGCCAGCATCTCGTTGGCCGACTGAGTGAAGTCGGCATAGACCGGATCGAGCTGCTGGATCGTCGCCAGACTCTCGCTGCCGCCGACGGTGAACAGCGCACCTTCGGTGATCAGCGCGCGGCCGATGCGGCCGGTGATCGGCGCGCGCACCTCGGTGTATTGCAGATCGAGCTCGGCCGCCTGCAGTCCGGCACGCGCCGAAGCCTCGTCGGCCTCCGCCTGCGCCAGTTCGGCGACCGCCTTGTCGTAGAGCTGGCCGGTGGTCGCATCACGGTCCTTGAGCTTGGTCTGGCGCTCGGCCTGCTGCGCGGCGAGGGCGCGCGTCGCCTCGGCGCGCTGCAGCGCCGCCTTGGCACTGGCGACGCGAACCTGAAACGGCGCCGGGTCGAGCCGGTACAGCACGTCGCCCTGCTGGACGATGGTGCCCTGCTTGAACACCCGCTCGATGATGATGCCGGAGACCCGCGGACGCACCTCGGCGATCCGGGTCGGCGCGATCCGCCCCGGCAGATCGCTGACGATGCGCAGCGTTTCCGGCGCGACCGTCACCACGCTCACCACGACCGGCGGCGCTTGCTTCTCCGCTGCGCCGGCCTGCTTGTCTTCGCCGCAGCCGGCCAGGCCCACCATCATGCCAAACGCGCAAGCGGCCCGGAGAGCGGCAATCGTCTTCGTCGTCACGGTCATCACCTTTGCTCGGCGCGGCCGCAGGGCTCCCCAGCCTCGCCGCAACCGCTCAAAAGATACCGGCCGGTTGGTATATTATCTGATTGACAATGACAACCGCCCTCCGTCTAGATTCACCGCAACGTCACAGGGAGAGCCTCTCGCCGCGATGAGCAGCGCCTATGAGCGAAAGAAACAACCGGAAGTCGTCCGGCGCGCCCTGATCGATTGCGCAGCCGCCCTGGCGCTGGAGCGGGGGCTGCAGGCGGTGACGGTGCAGGCCGTCGCCGCCGCGGCCGGCGTCACCAAAGGCGGCCTGTTTCATCACTTCCCGACCAAGGACAAACTGATCGAGGCGGTGTTCGACGCCCAGCTCGACGTGTTCGGCGCCGCCGTCGACGAGGCGCTGCAGGCCGACGATTCCAGCTACGGCTGCTTCACCCGCGCCTATGTCCGAGCCACCTTCAACCTCAGCGACCAGGACCACAGCCAGTGCGGCGGCGCGCTGGCGGTGTCGATGATGACCGATCCGGTGCTGCGGCCGCGCTGGTCGGCCAGGATGCGGGCATGGCTGGCGACGCACAAGAAGACCGACTCCGCGCCGGCGCTGGAGATCGTCCGGCTCGCCGCCGACGGTGCCTGGCTCGCCGACCTCACCCACCTCGCCCCCGATCTCCGGATGGACCGCAAGAAACTGCTGGCGCGGCTGCTGGCGATGACGCGGAAAGACTGAGGCGCGAAAAGCCCGGGCCCGTTGCGGACACGCCGGATCACGGCCGATCACAACTCCTCGGTCCGGACATCGGCGGACATGATCCGGCGCATCGACGGCATCCCGGGATCGTAGTTGTATCGCGTCCGGAGGACGCTACGTTCCCCAGCGCTCGATGATTCCTCGTCGAACCATCGGGCCCAATGGAGAGATTCAGATGACCAAGACCGGCGCCGCGTTGTTGGCGGCAGCGACCATCCTCACCCTGGCGGCGGCTCCGGCCTCGGCCCGCGATTTCCCTTATTGCCTGCAAGGCGGCGAATGGGGTTACCCCGGCAACTGCCAGTTCGACTCCTACCAGCAGTGCATGGTGACGGCCTCCGGCACCCGGGCCTATTGTGACATCAATCCTGTGGTCGCGTTCGGCGCACGCCAGCAGGCCGCCGAGCCGCAGGACGTTCCGCCGCCGCAGCAACAGCCTCGTCAGCGTCAGCGCCGATACTGAGCCTGCGCGTTCGTTCGCTCCCGGAGCGGTACAGCGAAGGCCATGCTCGAAAAAACAACGGCGCCGCTTCCAACCGGGAGCGACGCCGTAAAACTTCAATCAGGCGACCGACCTATTCGTCGCGATACACCTTTTCGCGCTTCTCATGGCGCTCCTGGGCTTCGACCGAGAGCGTCGCAATCGGGCGCGCCTCGAGCCGCTTCAGCGAGATCGGTTCGCCCGTCTCTTCGCAATAGCCGTAGGTGTTGTCTTCGATACGTTGCAGCGCTGCGTCGATCTTGGCGATCAACTTGCGTTGACGGTCGCGAGCGCGCAGTTCAATCGCGCGGTCGGTTTCGGAAGAGGCGCGATCGGCCAAGTCGGGATGATTGACGTTCTCTTCCTGTAGTGCCTGGAGCGTGAGTTTGGCTTCACGCAGGATCTCGTCCTTCCAAGCCAACAATTTGGCGCGAAAATACTCGCGCTGCCGCTCGTTCATGAACGGCTCTTTCTCGGATGGTCGATAGTCTTTCAACTTTTCCAAGGGCAATCCATGATTCACATCAGACGGTAAGCACCCCGCCTGCGCGGCAGCTTATATAGCGCCGGGTTGTGACAGACAATATCGTCCGCACCGATCGCACCGGAACGCCGGAATAGCTGGGGAACAGGATTGGCCGGCTCAGGCCTGGCCGGCCTTGGCGAGTTCGACCTCGACCCGCAGCTCGATCTCTGCGAGCACCGCATCGAGGCCGGGGTCGCCGGAGGAGTTCTTCAGTTCGGCCGCGGCAGCGCGTAACCGGGCCACCGTGGCGCCGTCCAGCGAGCCGGACAACAGCCCGATCTTCAGATCGTCGAGCGCATCCAGGGCTGTGCGGCCGCGCTGCACCGAACGCTTGCGCCGCTCGGTGGCATCCTCCACCCCCTGCATCGCCAGCAGCGCATCGAGACCGGCCGGCGGGCGCGGCGCGCTGATCGGCTTGGCTTCGGAGGGTGTCGGGGCGGTGGGCAGTGAAAACGTGCTCGATCCGGAGCGCCGGACAGTGCCGGAGCCGGTCGAGGTGGTGGTGCCGTTCGGACCGTAAATGCGCATCGTGTCTCTCGCCGTGTCCAGGCTCGCCGCGGAACAGCTTACACCCAGGGCGGCAACAGGGCTGAGGCCCCCGACCCGCAGCAAACCGGTTTATGGTTAACGATGGGTAAACAGCTCGGCAAGATTTGCCGGCGACGGCAGTTTCGCCGCGTCTGGAACCCGTCCGGAACCTTGGACGATGGATTTTCGCCTCGCAAATTCAACAGGTTGCTTCAATTTTCCGGGTGGCACAGGACTGGCAAGGAAAGACCGACCACATCGCCCGCGACAGCAGCGATGGATCGACAGGAGCCGACGATGCCGCGCGTACCCACCCACCTGCTGAAACTGGCCGCGGCCGCCCTGTGTGCGCTGCTGCTGTCCGGCGTGGCGGCGGGCGCGACCTCGCGGATCAAGGATCTCGCCAATATCGAAGGTATCCGCCAGAACCAGTTGATCGGTTACGGTCTGGTGGTCGGCCTCAACGGTACCGGCGACACCCTCAACAACATCCCGTTCACCAAGCAGTCGCTGCAGGCGATGCTGGAGCGGATGGGCGTCAACATCCGCGGCGCCACCATCCGGACCGGCAACGTCGCGGCCGTGATGGTCACCGGCAATCTGCCGGCGTTCGCCACCCAGGGTACCCGGATGGACGTTACCGTGTCCGCTCTCGGCGACGCCAAGAACCTTCAAGGCGGTACCCTGCTGGTCACCCCGCTGCTCGGCGCCGACGGCAACGTCTATGCGGTCGCGCAGGGCTCGCTGGCGATCGGCGGTTTCCAGGCCGAGGGCGAAGCCGCCAAGATCACCCGCGGCGTGCCGACGGTCGGCCGGATCGCCAACGGCGCGATCATCGAGCGGGAAATCGAATTCGCCCTGAACCGGCTGCCGAACGTGCGGCTGGCGCTGCGCAACTCCGATTTCACCACCGCCAAGCGGATCGCCGCCGCGGTCAACGACTATCTCGGCATCAAATGCGCCGAACCGCTCGATCCTTCGACCGTCCAGCTCTCGATCCCGGCCGAATTCAAGGGCAACGCGGTGGCGCTGCTGACCGAAATCGAGCAATTGCAGGTCGAGCCGGATCAGGTTGCCAAGATCATCATCGACGAGCGCAGCGGCATCATCGTCATGGGACGCGACGTTCGGGTCGCCACCGTGGCGGTGGCCCAGGGCAATCTGACGGTGTCGATCTCCGAAAGCCCGCAGGTCAGCCAGCCCAATCCGCTCGGAGGCGGCCGCACCGTCGTGACGCCGAATTCGCGCATCGGCGTCACCGAGGACGGCAAGAAGCTCGCCGTGGTCAAGGACGGCGTCTCGCTACAGCAGCTCGTCGACGGCCTCAACAGCCTGGGAATCGGTCCGCGCGACCTGATCGGCATCCTGCAGGCGATCAAGGCCGCCGGTGCGATCGAAGCCGACATCGAGGTGATGTGATGCCGCTCTCCAACGCCTACGGCCCGACCCTTCCGACCTACAACGGACGGCCCGACTTCACCCTCGCCGAGGCGCTGTCGAAGCTGCCGGCTCAGGTCAAGAAGAAGGCCGAAGCGACCGCCAAAGACTTCGAAGCGATGTTCCTCAACACCATGTTTTCGCAGATGACCACCGGACTGAAGGGAGACGGACCGTTCGGCGACACGGTCGGAACCGGCGTCTGGCGCTCGATGCTGACCGAACAGCATTCGCAGGCGATCGCCAAGGCCGGCGGCGTCGGCATCGCCAGCGACGTGTACCGCTCCCTGATCCTGCAACAGGCAGCCCGCTCCTGAGACCGCAAAGGACGACGCCATGACCGCGACGCAAAGCCAGCAAGTTCAGCCCGCTGCCGTACAGCCCGTCACCACGCCGGCGGCGGCCCGCACCCTCGCCGCGGGCCTGATCGAGGTGATGGAATCGCTTCTGAAGGTGATCGAGCGCGAAACCGAGCTTGTGCGCGCCGGTCAGATCGCCGACGCGATGCGGCTCGAGGGCGACAAGACCGAAGGCACCCGGCGTTACATCGCTGCGATCACGCTGGTGCGCGCCAGCCAGCCCTACATGGCCAAAGCGACGCCGGATCTGCTCGCCACGCTGCATCGGCACCACGAAGTGTTCAGGGCGATGTTGCAGGTCAACCTCACCGTCCTCGCAACCGCTCATGCCGTCTCGGAAGGCATCGTCCGCGGCGTCAACGCCGAGGTGCAGAAGCGCAACTCGCCGCAGACCTACACCGCCTACGGCCGTCACACCGGCCCGAGCCCGCGCCAGCTCACGCCGATCGCGGTCAGCCGGTCGCTGTAGGACGCCTCCCTCCGATCGATCGCTGCGAAGCGGGCGCGCAGTGGCGCCGAGTCGTGCACGCCTCCGGTAAGCACCGCTTTCGATTCAAATCATCGGAGTCTTTGCAGGAGGAATTTCAGAACTGTTTGCCACGATGCTGGCGGAGGTGTGGGATTGACCTGATGGAGGCCAGGAGGCTGACATGAGTATCGATTTCGCCACAAAGCCGGTGGGGGCGCCGGTCATGACGCCGATCCTCAGGCCGGAGCCTGATGCGGCGCGAGCTGCCGTACCGACCGATCTGCCGGCGCCTCGGAGCGTCACCGCAGCGGAGGCCGGATCGGCTATGCCCCCGGCGAAGCCCGGGAGCGATCCAGCGCCGTCGGTCTCCCGTCAGGTGATCTTCGATCGGGCCGCGGCGCAGATGGTGTACGTCGCCGTCGATCAGGACACTCAGGCGGTGATCAGCCAGTATCCTGAATCCTGGCAGCTCAAGGCACGCGCTTATTTCCGCGAACTCGAGCATTCGAAGCCCGAGCGTACCGGCTCGCTCACGACCGACCGCGTCGTCTGACGCCTGCTCGGATCGTTCGTCGCGAACTCCCCGGCCTGCCGGTTGCAGGCGCGGGCGCTTCGTGCTGACCGAACCGATCGCACCGGACACGGCACCGCGCGTCTGCTCATGCGCGACCGCTGAGGCCCGCGGCGATGTTGCGGTTGATGTCGATCAGCGCCTGCAGGCGCTCGACTTCCGGCTTGATCTGCAACGCGCTGGACTGGCTGAGCACGAACACGCCGATGTTGGCGATGTTCTGCCGGATCTCGATCGATTGCGGATTGTCGTCGCGCATCGCTTCGGAGACGAAGATCGACCACAGCTTGCGATTGAACATCAGCGCTTCCTGAAGTCCGATCGCGCCCTTCTCGTCCCAGTTGGTGACGACGTCCTGGAGCTGCTTGGCCGCCTTCAGCAACGCCTGCGCTTCGATCTCGCGGGGAGATGCGGTTCTTTGCGCGGTTCTGGCGTAAGCTTGCGCGGCACTCGACATCGTCTACCTCGACAACAATTCTTCTTCACGCTTGATGAGGGGGCGCAGCTCTCTGAGTGCCTTATAGAGATTGCCGCTTAAGATATGATTACTGGTTGCTTCGATCGTTTCGCGAAAGCTCGGAACCGCCTCGAGCAGGTCTTTGATGAAACCTAGATACAAATCCTGATACGCCGGTATGTCGTTTTGCAGATACATCATCTGCACGCAGAGATAGATGCGTTTGACCGGCGTGTTGGCGGTCTCCGCGGTCAGGATGTCCTTCTCGCGCAGGATCGGCGCGTCGCCGTCGATGAGAAATGTCGTGCGGGTGTCGGAGTTGGTGATCACGCTCTGGCCGATCACAATCCGCTCGAACGGCTTCAATTCGACTCGCAGAGGCATCGTCTCTCCCTTCGCATACGGTCACCGGGCCAAAACCGACTCGTGCTCGAGCCGTTTTTTCTTATGCGCAGGGTTTCCGAATCGATCCAGCACAAACGCAGCGTCGTTTCCGGGGAAAAATGCAACGGCCATTTGCGCGGCGCCGAATCGCGCCGACGTCCGGACCGCGGATGGCCCGCCCTCGCCGCCCCGGCGCGAGGCCGGGGGCGCCGCGATCACCGCAGCAATTGCAGGACGCTCTGCTGCGACTGGTTGGCCAGCGACAGCGCCGACACGGCGATCGACTGCCGGGTCGACAGCGCCTGGCTGTTGGCTGCTTCTTCGTTGGTGTCGGCCAGCGTCAGGTTGGACGAGCCGGTCTGCAGCACGTTGATCAGGTTCTTGGCGAATTCCTGACGGATCTGCACGATCGAGAGGTTGGAGCCGTAGGACGACGCCTGCGAGCGCAGCGTGGTCGACGCGGTGTTGAGCGCGGCGAGCGTCTTGTTGGTCGCGGCGTTGTCGATGAAGTCGACGCCGGCGACCAGCGTCGGCAGGCCCAGCGCCGCCGGCGACAGTGCGGTGCCGACGATGGTCAGCGTCGACTTGCCGGTCTCGTTGAACACCAGCTTCAGCGTGTCGCCGTTCAGAAGGTTGACGCCGTTGAACGACGCGTCCTGCGACGTGGTGGTGATCTGCGCAATGACGTTGTTGTACTGCTCGACCAGCTTGGCGCGCGCGGTCTGCGAATTCAGATCGGCGACCGGCGGATTCGGCGTGGTGAAGGTCAGCGTCGAGGTGATCGAGCCGCCGAGCACGCCGCCGTCCTCCGCCGAGCCGAGCGTCGACGAGGCGTAGTCGTTGTTCGACGAAATTGTCAGCACGCCGTTGGCGTCGATCTGCGCGATCAGATTGTTCGGCGCCAGCTTGGCGTTGAGCTGGGCGAGCGTCTTCACCGTGCCGCCGGTGCCGTCGCCGAAGGTGACGCTGACCGGGGTGCCGCCCTTGAAGGCGGTGAAGGTCATGGTCTTGCCGGAGACGCCGCCGGCGCCGGAGGCGCGCGACGCCTGGAACACGGTCGAGGTGCCGGTGTTGCCGGCGAGGCCGAGCGCCAGCATCGCGTTGCCGGTGCCGCTGATGGTGAGGTCCGAGGCGCTGCCGGTCGAGATCTTCAGCGAGCCGCTCGACAGCGACGAGTTCGCGGCGCCGGTCTGCGTCGTCAGCGTCGCGCCGGTCTGCGACAGCGTCGCGGTCTGCACGCCGGTGGCGAGGTCGATCGCCTTCAGCACGTCGGCGATGGTGCCGCCCTGCAGGTAGACGGTCGAATTGCCGAGGCCGTCGGTTTCGACATTGCCGGTCACGCCGGTGTGGGTCGCCGAGGGCAGCGGCACCGGTGCGTTCTTGAAGGTGATGGTCTGGCCGTTGACGGTCAGGATCGACCCGTCTTCGATCAGCGTGCCGATGGTGCCCGCCCCCGTGATGCGGGGAACGTCGATCGTGGTCGGGCCGGATCCGGTCGAGGTGGTGAGGTTCAGCGATTTCAGGAAGTCGGCCGGGCCGGTGACGTGGAGGTCCGCGCCGGTCGAGGAGTTCAGTGTCACCACGCCGCCGGCGCTGATCGAGGACGGCGTACCGTTGGCGGCGAAGGTCGCGACACCGCCGGCAATCGTCGCCGACTTGACCCCGCTGGCGAGATCGATCGCCGTCAGCACGTCGCCGACCGTGGCGTTGGTGAAAGTGTTGCTGGTGCCGAGATAGATCGTCGAGTTGCCCTGGGAGTCGGCGACGATGTTGCCGAGCACGCCGGAACCGACCAGCAGGCCCGACGGCGACGGCGGGTCGGAAGCCTTGAAGGTGATGGTCTTGCCGTTCACCGTCAGCGTGGTGCCGTCGGCGATCGCCGCGCCGAGACCGCCGACGGAATTGAACAGCTTGGTGCTGGCGTTGATCGCGGTGGCAGCGGCGCTGCCGAGCGGCACCGTCACCGAGGAGCCAAGACCGAGCTTGGCCAGCACGGTGCCGCCGGTGGTGTCGGAGATCTGCAGTTCGCGATTGGTGCCGGTGTGAAGCTCGAGCCGGCCGGCGGCGTTGACCACCGACGCGTTGGAGGTGTTGCCGTTGATGGTGTCGATGGTCGCCAGCAGCGCGTTGATCGGCTGGTTGACGCCGAGCGTATAGTTTCCGTTGCTGTCGATCGTCGGCGTGCCGGTCGCGGTAAAGGTGATGGTCTTGCCGTCGACCACCAGCACGTCGCCGGCCTGCGGGCCTGTCGGCGTCGTGGTCGAGCCGTTGGTCAGCGACGAGATCAGGTCGGTGCCGGTCGCGGTCGCAGTCGCAGTGCCGGTGTACAGCACGGCGCCGGTCGCGGTGGCGTCGGTGGCGACGTTCTTGGTCACGGCAGCAAGCGACGACACGCTGCCGATGCCGCCGCCGAGCGTATCGGTCGCCGACACCCCGTTGGTACCGCCGACGGTGCCGTCGTAAATCACGTTACTGGTCGCGATCGCGCTGGCGAAGGTCTGGGTGCCGCGCAGATCGTTCGGCGTAGCGCCGGCAATCGTGGTCGAAACGTTGGATTTGGTGCTGTAACCGACGTTCGATTGCAGCGCCTGATTGGCGATCGACTTGGCGGTGTCGATCAGCTTGTTCAGCGAGGTGATGCCGGTGTTGGCCGCCTGCAGGATCTGGACGCCGTTGCCGATGCCGTCGAGCAGATTGTTGATGTCGCTGGCGCGGCTGTCGAGCCCTGCTGCGGTGAAGAAGTTTGTCGGATTGTCGAGCGCGGTATTGACCTTCTTGCCGGAGGCAAGCCGGTTCTGCGTCGTCGCCAACAGATCGGCCGTCGACTGCAGCGATAGCAGATTCTGGCGAACCGCTGCTGAGAGAACCACATCAGCCATGATGCAAACCTTCCTGATCCGCGCTGGACGTCGACCTTCAGTCGCACGTCGCTGCTCGCGTCGAACGGATCGTTGCCGCTGCGACGCTCGCCGGTTGTGTTTAGACGCCTGTTCTGGAGAGGGACCTCGGCTGCACGACACACGTGCGCACCGGATCAACGCGGCCGATTCTCGGCCTACCTTCTTCCTGAGCACCGGGGACTATGGCCGGGGCCATTTAAAATATGGTTAACAGCATCTTAAGGAGAAAAACTCCAATTGAATCAATACTCGACACCAGCTCAGATGCGCTGCTGGTGGGTCGTTCGGGAAATTCCGCGGGCTGATTCGCGCCTGCCCCGCCCCCGAATCCGTGCGGTATCGTCGCCACGCAGCATGAGGCACGGCTTTTGCCGGGGTGAGGCGCGATGGTTAATGAATTATTCACGCGACCGGCAGAGGATGCCTCGCCTGCGGGTCTCTCTGAGGTGCGTCTCAGGACCGGAAGAGGTACGCTCACTCCGTCAGATTCGGATCATCAGAATGCAGCCCGGACGCAGCAAGGCCATTCCCACCGGCAACCGGACCGACAAGGCGTACGAGCCGGTGGTGCTGCTGATGCGTGCCCGGGTCCTGCATCAGCACGGCCAGCTCGACGAAGCGCGCTCCGCCTACAAGAAGGTGCTGAAAAAGGCGCCGGACAATTTCACCGCGCTGCACTTCTACGCGCTCGCCGAATATCAGAGCGGCAATCTCGAGATCGGCATCCGGTCGCTGAAGCGCGCGCTGCTGATCGAGCCGGGATCTGCCCAGGCGCATTCCGACATGGGCATCATGCTGATCGCCTCGGCGCGGTTCGCCGAAGCCGTCGCGGCCTGCGACAAGGCGCTCGCGCTCGATCCTGCCCTTGCGCTCGCATACGCCAATCGCGGCATCGCACTGGCCAGCCTCGCCCGCCACGCCGAGGCGATCGAGAGCTTCGACAGATCGATCGAACTGCTTCCCGGCCGCACCGATAGCTGGAACGATCGCGGCAACGCGCTGCACAAGCTCGGCCGCTACGACGAGGCGCTGGCGAGCTACGCCAGGGCGATCGAAATCGACCCGCTCAACGACATCGCCTTCATCAACCGCGCCACGACGTTCAAGGAACTGAAGCAGTTCGCCCAGGCGCTGGCGTGCTACGACCGCGCGCTGTCGATCGGCAAGCGGCCGGTCGAGGCCGGCATCGCCCGCGCCGAGACGCTGCTGTTCATGAAGAACGTGAAGGATGCGCTGGCGACCTGCACCGCGGTGCTGCAGGTCGAGCCGAACTCGGTGCCGGCGCTGACGCTGCTCGGCAATTGCATGGCCGCGCTCGGCGACGCCGAGACCGCCACCACCCTGCACAGCCGCGCGCTGGAGCTGCGCCCGAACTTCGAAGCGGCGATCTCGAGCAAGATCTTCTCGATGGACTTCTGCGCCGGTTCGACCATCGAGGCCCAGCAGGCGACCCGCAAGACCTGGTGGACGCAAGTCGGCGCGCCGATCTACCGGGCCTG
This sequence comes from Rhodopseudomonas palustris, assembly GCF_007005445.1. Lineage (NCBI taxonomy): Bacteria > Pseudomonadati > Pseudomonadota > Alphaproteobacteria > Hyphomicrobiales > Nitrobacteraceae > Rhodopseudomonas > Rhodopseudomonas palustris. Next base: position 3,275,539 of record NZ_CP041387.1, read on the forward strand.
CGCGGTGCCGCCGGCCAACGACCGCGATCCCGACCGCCGTCTGGTGGTCGGCTACGTCTCGGCCGACTTCCGCGCGCACTCGGCGGCGTTTTCGTTCCGCCCGGTGATCGAGCATCACGACCGCAGCCAATTCGAAGTGGTGCTGTACTCGGGCGTGGTGATCCCCGACGACGTCACGCGGGCGTTCGAGGCGACCGCCGACAAATGGCGGGACATGACCCACATGACCGACCAGCAGCTCGCCGACCAGATCAAGCAGGACAAGGTCGACGTGCTGGTCGATCTCTCCGGCCATTCCGGCGGCAACCGGCTGCGCGTGTTCGCCCGCAAGCCGGCGCCGGTCCAGGTCACCGCCTGGGGCCACGCCACCGGCACCGGCCTGCCGGTGATGGACTATCTGCTCGGCGACCCGGTGGCGATCCCGGTCGAAGACCGGCACTTCTATGCCGAGGCGATCTACGACCTGCCGTCGATCGTGATCGTCGAGCCGCTGCCCGACGAGTGGCGCTCGCAGAACCTGCCGTTCGACCGCAACGGCTATCTGACCTACGGCTCGCTGAACCGGATCTCCAAGATGTCGGACGCGGCGATCGAGGTGTGGGCGCAGTTGCTCGCGGCGGTGCCGACGTCACGGCTGATCCTGAAGGATCACCAGATCGACGATCCGGCGGTGCGACAGACGCTGCTGGAGAAGTTTGCCGCGCGCGGCATCGCGGCGGACCGGATCACCCTGCTCGGATCCAGTTCGCGCCAGGACCACCTCGAAACCCTCAAACAGATCGATCTCTGCCTCGACCCGTTCCCGCAGGCCGGCGGCGTCTCGACCTGGGAAGCGCTGTACATGGGCGTCGCGGTCGTCAGCCGGCTCGGCAACGCCGTCTCCAGCCGGGTCGGCTGTGCGGTGCTCGCCGCCGCCGGGCTGCCGGATTTCATTGCGGCCGACGATGCGCGCTACATCGAGATCGCCAGCAAACCGGACCTGGAGCGGCTGCGCTCGATCCGGCGCGGCCTGCGCGGCTTCATCCTGGAGCGCTGCGGCCCGGCCGCCTACACCCGCGCGGTAGAGGACGCTTACCGGACGATGTGGAAGCGCTGGTGCGCCACCCCGTTCGACGAAGCCAAGGACCGGGCGCTGCGCCGCGGGCGCTGAGCCCATTTCGCACTACACCCCCGCGCCGCCGCTGTGCTTCGGCGCGGTGCCGGCGACGAACGGCGCGATCAGCATCTCGCGCTTGATCAGCTCGTCGTCGATCGCCGGCAACTGGCTTTCCAGCGGCGCGCCGAACTTCAGCACCGGATACAGCTTCTGCGCCGGATTGATTTCGACGTTGCAGAAAACCGGCCCGTTGCGGGCATAGACCTCGCGGAGCTGGCCGGCGATGTCGGCGCTGCGGCTGATCGTGACCACCGGCAGATCCATCGCCTCGGCAACCTTGTGGAAATCCACGAACGACAATCCGCTCGGCGCATCGACGCCGACATAGTGGCCGTCGAGCCAGGTCTCCAGCGTCTGCTTCTGGATGCCGTGACCGTGATTGTTGAACAGCATCAGCCGCACCGGCAGTTGGTGCCGCTTCAGCAGCGCCAACTCGCCGAGTGACAGCATCAGCCCGCCGTCGCCGATGATGCAGGTGACGCCGCCTTTCGTCTGTACCGCAGCCCCGATCGACGCCGCCAGCGCGTAGCCCATCGCGGTGTTGTTCCAGTCCGAGATCAGCCGCTGCCCGCGCTTGATGCGAAAGCCGTTGCAGGTCCAGGTCAGGTTGCCGCCGGTGTCGACATAGAGCAGTTCATCGGCGGACGCGGCGTCGCTGAGCTTGTCGATGAAGTCGTAGGCGTCGACAAAGCCGGCATTGTCGGGCGCGGGGCCGGGCCGATCGTCCGGCAGCGCGCTGCGCCAATGCGCGATTGTACTCAGCCACGCGTCTCGCGGCGGCGCCGCCTCGATCGCGGCGAGCAGCTTCGGCACGAAGTCATCGAGCCGCGCCGCGATCCGGGTCGCGATGCGGATGCCGCGGTCGTCGAACTTGTCCATCTCTCCGCGGCTGGCGTCGACCATCACGATCGTCGCCTCGCGGGCGAACGACGGCAGGATGCCGCCGGTGACGTTCTGCGACAGACGGCTGCCGAGGCACAGGATCAGGTCGGCGTTCTGCACCGTGAAATTGCCGAGCCGCGGCCCATAGACGCCGAACGGCCCGACCCGCAGCGGATGATCGGCTGCGATCAGATCGGTCGCCGCCCAGGTAGTCAGCACCGGCATGCCGAGGCGGTCGACGAGCTGATCCAGCATCGACCCGATCCGCGGCGTCGACAACCCGCCGCCGAGAACCAGCACGGGACGTTTCGCGCGCGCGATCAGCGGCAGCAGCGCCGCAATCTCTGCGTCGAGATCGCTGGATGCGGTTGCCGGTTCCGGCGTGAAGCCAGCGAGCGCGTCGGGGTCGATCTCGGCGCGTTGCAGATCGTCCGGCAGATCGATCAGCACCGAACCGGGCCGGCCTTCGAATGCGAGGTAGTACGCCTTCTCCAGATGATAGCGGATGGTGGTGGGATCGGAGATCTGCACCGCGTATTTGGTGACGGTGGCGAAGATCGAGGTGACGTCGGTCTCCTGAAAACCGAGCTGGCGGATCTGATTCTTGCCCTTCAGCCGATGGGTGGCGACCTGCCCGGTGATCATCAGCGTCGGCACCGAGTCGTAGTAGGCGCAGCACACCCCGGTCAGCAGATTGGTGGCGCCGGGCCCCGAGGTGGTGATGGCGACGCCGAGCTTGCCGGTGGCGCGCGCATAGCCGTCGGCAGCGATCGCAGCGGCCTGCTCGTGCTGCGGGAAGATCGGGGTGACGTCCGGATGGCGCTGGGCGGAATCGAACATGTGCACCGCGGCGCCGCCGGAAATCCCGAACACATGGGTGACGCCGCGCCGCGCCAGGAAGTCGATGACATAGTCGGAGAGCTTCACGCTTGTCCTCCTTGCGCGGCCGATCAATTGCCGTGGCGGCGCAGCTTGTAGATGTTCGGATCGGCGGCGAGCCGTTCGGTCAGCGCCGCACCGCCGCCGCGCCAGGCATCGTGCACCACCGAGAAATTGCGCCCGCCGGTCGCCGCGCGGCCCGCCTCGAACGCCCATTCGATGCAGCCGAAGATGTCCTCGTAGGACGTTCCCTGCGCGCCGCTGTCGAGGAACTCCAGGGTGCGGCGGAGATTGACGCCGGCGTCGTCACCGGCCTCGACGGTCTGGCGATGGATCTTGGTGTTGACCCAGCCGGTGCCGACCGCGATCGCGTGCACGTCAGCATATTCGTCGTCGAGCAATTCGCACAGCTTCACCAGCATCACCTTGCCGAGGCAATAGGCCGAGTAGTTGCGGAACGGGCCGTTGATGCCGCCACCGACCAGGAATGCGACCTTCGCGGTCGATGCTTGTGCACGGAGCGGATGCAGCGCATGCAGCAGCCGGATCTGCGCAACCGAATTCAGCGACAGCGACGCCGCCCAATCCTCGAAATCGCGCCCGAAGAAATCGCCGATCGGCGACAGTTGCCCGGCGGCGCTGATCAGCCGCTCCCACGGTTTGCCGAGCGATGCGATCTCCGCCGCCGCGCTGCGGACGCTGCCGGGATCGGTCAGATCGCAACGCACCAGATGGATGCCGGCATCGGCCTTCAGCTCGTCCAGATTCTCGCTGGACCGATAGGTGCCGATGACATCGTAGCCCCGCGCCCGATAGAGCTGCGCCAGCCTGACGCCGATGTCGCTGGAGATCGCCGCGATGACGACACTGCCGCTCATCGCTGGCCCCCATAGGTCTTTGCCGCAGCCTGCGCGAAGGCTGTGGCGAGAGCGCCGTTGTTGTCGGTCATCAGGCCATACCAGGGATCGTCGCTATTGGTCTCCGTCATTGCGAGCCGAAGGCGAAGCAATCCAGAGGCGCCATGCGCGGGGCTGAATTGCGTTGTCGGCGGCGCCTCCTCGCAATGGCGGGCAGAGTTTTCGAACTGAATAGCCGCAAGCGGAAAATCGAGCTGCGCCAGCGCCAGGCTGGAGGGATTGCCGATGTCGCGATGATAGCTGCCATTGTGGAACGCGAAGATCCGCCCCATGAACACAGGCAGCACTTCGGTCGAAAAATCGACTACCGGCTTGCCGAGCGAAGCGATGAAGTCGATCACCTCGGGCTCGACGAGATAAACCGCGGCGTTGGCGAGGTTGCCCTTGGGATGCTGCGGCTTCTCGTCCATCTCCAGCACGCGGCCGGCGGAGTCGAGCGTGAGGATGCCGCAGCTCTGCGGCTGATCGGTGACGAAGCTCATCATCGTCATCGCCGTATCGGCGGGGCGCTGCGCATGGGCGGCGAGGAAGGCGCGCGGACCGAACAGGCTGAGATTGTCGGCATGGGCGAACAGCGTCGGCCCCTCCGTGAACCTCTCGCGATGCCGCAGCAGCGTGCCGGCGGTGCCGAGCAGCGTGGCTTCGGGCGCCAGGATCACCCGCCCCGACCACGGGCTGCGGCGGATGTACTCGCTCACCAGCTCGGCGTGATGGTGCAGATTGACGACGATCTCCGAGAACCCTGCCTCGCTCAGCATCTGCAGCCACAGCCCGAGCAGCGGGCGCCCTGCGATCGGCATCAGGCATTTCGGCAGCACGTCGGTGAGCGGCGCGAGCCGCGTGCCGAGGCCGGCCGCGACCAGCAGCGCCTTGGCACTCCCGCTCACGTGTCGAGCTCCCGGATGATGTCGCGCGCGGTGACCGGGATGTTGCCGATCCGGCCGACCTGACAGGCGGCGGCGATCGAGGCGAGATAGGCGCTGCGCCAGATGTCGGTGCCGATCGCCAGCGCCAGCGCGGCGCAGACGAAGAACGAGTCGCCGGCGCCCGCCGCATCCTTCGGCGCGGTGTTGAACGCCGGCAGCCGGTCGGTCACCACCGTGCCGGCGCTGCCGGTCTCGGCGTGCACCAGCAGGCCCTCGGCCGCCAGCGTCAGGATCACGTTCTTGGCGCGTGCCTTTTCGCGCAAGCCTTCGACCAGCACGACCAGACCGGAATCGAAATCGCGCATCGCCAGCCGCGCCTCGCGCTCGGTCGGCTTGATCAGCAGCATCTCGGTGAAGCGTGAGATGTCGCCGACCTGCGACGATGATTGGCTGTCCGCCACCATCGGGACGCCGCGGGCGCGGCACGCCTGCCCGATCGCCTCGACCAGCCGAGACGGCAGGCAGCCGTAGTTGAAATCGGAGAACACCACCAGATCAGTCGTCGGCAGCCGATGCTCGATCGTCTCCAGCATCCGCGTCTGCAGATCGGCATCGACGTCGTGCTGCTTGAGATGGCTGACGCGCAGCAGCGTCTTGTTGCCGGCGCGGAACCGCTGCTTGGTGGTGGTCGGCCGGCTCTCGTCGGTGAGGATGGTGGCATCGACGTTGTAGGAGGCCAGCCGCTCCCGGGCGAAATCCGCCATCGCGTCGCCGCCGCCGACGGTGAGCAGGCCGACCTGCGCGCCCATGCCGGCCACATGACCGGCGACGATGCCGGCGCCCCCGACGAACAATTCGCGCAGCACGGGAGTCACCACGATGGTCGGATCTTCCTGCGACAGGCCGAGCGGATCGCAAGCGATGTATTCGTCGACGATCAGATCGCCGATCACCAGCACGCGCAGCTTCGGAAATCCGGCCAGCACGTTCTTCAGTTCAAGCAGCTCGAAGCGATGCCGACGCGGATAGTCGAGCGGCTTGACGATCGACGACGGATTGAATTCGCGGAACTCGCGCTTGATCAGATCGAGCGACGAAAACGCAACCTCGCCGGAGGAGAACACCAGGCGGCCGCCATAGCCATCGAGCACCGCCTTTTCGGGATTGTCGGCGCCCTCGTGCTCCTTGCCTTTCACCACGACATTCGGCTGCAGCGCCGCGATGAAATCCTCCGCAGCATCGTGCAGCAGGAAGGCGTGGTCGACCACGCCGATCGCGCGCACGCCTTCGAGCCGCAGCTCGGCCGGCAGCATCCAGTCGTAGCCGGGATCGGCGGTGACGCCGACCACCAGATAGTCGCCGCAATCGGCGGCGAATTTCAGAAGCCGCAGATGGCCGGGGTGGACGATGTTGAAATTGCCCGACACGAACACGATGCTGCGGCGGCGCCCGGCTTTCTTCCGGATCTCCGCGAGCGTGGTGCCGGTCTCGGGATGCAGCATCGTCGTCACCTCAACGACGGGTCGATTTCGATCAGCGGGCGCACGCTGCGGCGATGTTCGAGATCGTCCAGCGCCTCGTTGATTTCGTCGAGTGTGTAGCGCCGGGTGAACATCGCATCGAGCGGCAGCTTGCCGTCGCGATAAAGGCCGGCCAGCAATTCGATGTCGCGCTCCGGCTTGGCATCGCCTCCCCAGGTGCCGAGGATCCGTTTGCCGCAGATCAGCTCGAACGGGTCGAGCGCGATCTTCTCGCCGCTGCGCGGATGCGAGGCGAACACGCACAGTCCGCCGAACCGCCGGGTGGCGTCGAACGCCTGCTCGATCACGCGGGTGAGGCCGGCGGACTCGATCGCGATGTCGACGCCGAGGCCGCCGGTGAGCTTGCGGATCTCCTCGACCGGATCGCTTCGCGAGGCGTCGATCACCGTGGTCGCGCCCAGTTCTGTCGCCATCTTCAGCTTGGCGGCTTCGACATCGACCGCAATCACCTGCTTGCAGGCGAACAGCTTGCAGGCCATCAGCGCCGCGAGCCCAATGCCGCCGAGGCCGAACACCGCCAGCGTCGAACCGGGCTGCGGCTTGGCGATGTTGATGACGATGCCGGCGCCGACCGGCAGCGCGCAGCCGAACAGCACCGCGACATCCATCGGCAGCCCGGCCGGCAGCGGCGTGAGACGGTTTTCCGCGACCACGGCGTATTCGTTGAAGGTGGTGACGGCGCCGGCGTTGATGACGCGCTCCCCGCTGGGATAGCGCACGCCCTGGGTGTCGGCGCCCTGCCCCTTGATCCAGCCGAGAATGACACGGTCGCCGCGCCCGACCTTGGTGACGCCGGTGCCGATCTCGACGACGACGCCCGAACCTTCATGCCCAAGCATATGCGGCAGATAGCGATCCGGCCCGCGTCCGCCGCGCGCTTCCATCACCTGGCTGTGGCAGACGCCGGAGTAAGCCAGCTTGACCAATACCTGTCCGGCCGCGAGCGGCGGCGCCTCGACCGTCTCGATTGAGAGCGGCTGGTTCAGCTCGGTCAGCACCGCGGCACGAAAGGTCACGGACATGACGGCCTCCGCCTATTCGAGTCCCGCCCTCGCCCCGTCATTGCGAACGAAGCGAAGCAATCCAGGAGCTCCGTGCACTGAGCCAGTGGATTGCCTCGTCGGCTTCGCCTCCTCGCAATGACGGTGAGAGATCGTGCCATCATCGCGCCCTCAAAACGGTCCCGAGAACCAGGTGCCCGGCACGTCGTGCGGGAAACTGCGCTGGGCGATCAGCGAGGCGGTTTCGACCTCGCGTCCCAGCATGTCACCGACGGCCTCGGCGATGTGCTCGGCACGGACGTGGTAAGTCTTCGTCAGCGCCGGGCTGGTGGCCTCGGGCACGTCCGGCGCCGCGAGCCGCTGCGGCGCGCATTTCAGGCTGGCGAAGTGATCGGTCGCGATCCGCGCCACGATCTCGCCGGCGACGCCGCCGGTCAGATGCCCGGAATCCAGTGCCAGCAGCCGCCCGGTCTTCTGCACCGAGGCAATCACTGTCGGCCAATCCAGCGGACGAATGCTGCGCAGATCGATCAGATCGCAGGCAATGCCTTGGGCCGCCAGATGATCGACCGCGTGCAGCGCTTCGACCGTCATATAGCTCATCGCCACGATCGTCACCGCATCGCCCTGGCGCACCACACGCGCCTTGCCGAGCGGGGTGCGGACATCGCCCGTCGGCACCTCGCCCTGCATATTGTGCAGCCAGCGATGCTCCAGGAAGATCACCGGGTCGTCGTCGAAAATCGATCCGAGCAGCAGGCCCTTGGCGTCCTCCGCGGTGGTCGGCATCACCACCTTCAGCCCGGGAATGTGCGCGAACCAGGATTGCAGGCTCTGCGAATGCGTCGGGCCCTGACCCCAGCCACGGCCGATGATCATCCGGATGGTGATCGGCACGCCGCGCTTGCCGCCGAACATGAAGCGCCATTTGGCGGCATTGTTGACGAGCTGATCGATCGACAGCAGCGCGAAGTCGAGCCGCTGATGCGTCATCACCGGCCGCATCCCGTTCAGCGCCGCGCCGATCGCAAAGCCGGTCATCGCCGCTTCCGAGGTCGGCATGTCGAACACCCGGTCCGAGCCGAACTCTTTGTGCAGATCGAGCGTGGTGCCGAACACGCCCTTGGGATCGTCGGTGCCGAGGCCGAAGCAGATCACGTTCGGATCGGCCGCCAGCGCGGTGGCCAGCCCATCCCGGATCGCGGCGGCGAAGCTTGTTGCCATTCCGCCCTCCTCAGCCTGCGGTCGACGCATAGACGTCGGTGAAGGCGTCTTCGGGCGGCGGGAACGGCGAGCTTTTTGCGAAGGCGAACGCCTCCTCGATCTCGGCATCGATCTCCGCCTGCATGTCGGCGACGTCGGCGTCGGTGACGATGGCTTCGGTGATCAGCGCGCGCTGCAGCGCCGGCACCGGATCGCGCAGCTTCCACGCCTCGAACTCGGCAACGCTGCGATAGCCGATTTCGTTGTCATAGTTCGGGCCGCAATGCTCGCGCCAGCGATAGGTCTCGAACTCGTAGAACCGCGGCCCCTCGCCGGACCGGATCGCTGCCACCCCTTCGCTCAGCGCGGCATAGACCGCGCGCGCGTCGTTGCCGTCGCCGTGATGGGTGGTCAGGCCGAAGCCGGCGACCAGTTCGGACAGCTTACGCCCCGGCGGCTGTCGCACGCTCAGCGGCGAATACACCGAGTAGCCGTTGTTCTCGCACAGAAACAACACCGGGAGCTGCTTCACCACCGCGAAGTTCACCGACTCGAAGAACACGCCGGTCTCCGGCACCGCGTCGCCGAGGAACACGCAAGCGATCTGCCCGGTGGCGTTCAGCTTCATCGGGTAGGACAGTCCGATGCCGACCGGCACGGTGCCGCCGACGATCGCGGTCGAGCCCATGAAGCCGACGCTCTCGTCGATCAGATGCATCGAGCCGCCCTTGCCGCGGGCGCAGCCGGTGACCTTGCCGTAGATCTCGGCGATCATCGCCTTCAGCGATCCGCCCTTGGCGAGATAATGCGCGTGGGCGCGATGCCCGCTGACCGCAAGATCGGTCGGCCTCAGCACCGCACCTGCCGCCGCGGCGACCGCCTCCTGCCCGACCGACAGATGCGTCGGGCAGCGCATCTTCTGCTCGCCGTAACGCGCCGCGATGGTCTCCTCCACGCTGCGGATCCGCAGCATGTCGAACAGCAGGCGGCGCGACGTCTCGGGGTTCATGGGATGAACCAGTAGTAGTCGCCGGTGTAGCCGACCTCGGCGAAGAACGCCTTCCACTCGTCGACATGCATGATGGTCTGCGCGGTCAGGTTCCACGCCGTCATCCGGCGCTTCTCCTCGTCGTCGCGATAGGCATCGACGGTGATGAACGCGCCCTTGCGCGCGACCCGCTCGATCTCCCGCAGCGCGGTCGCGCAGTCGTCGCGGACGAGATTGTGCACGGTGTTGATCGAGATCACCACGTCGAACGACTTATCGGCGAACGGCAGCTTCACCGCGCTGGCGACGCCGACATGCGGCTTCATGTCGTCGATCGCGTGGGCGATGGCGTATTCCGAAACGTCGACGCCCTTCACGGTGATGCCGGGGATCAGTTCGGCCATGTCGTGCAACATGAAGCCCTTGGCGCAGCCGACGTCGAGCACCGAGGACGATGCGTCGAGGCCGAAATGCTGCTGGAAGGTCGGGATCACCGGCTGCCAGAACCGCGGCATGTAGTTGAAGCCGCCATAGCCGTGGCGGCGGTCGCCGTCGAAGAACTCCTTGCCGAATTTGCGCGCGATCGCACGGTCTTCTTCGGACTTGGTCTGGCCGCGCTCGTCGACATTGCGCTTGGTACGCGGATAATTGACGAGCAGATCGATTTCCTGACCCATCGCGGTCCTCAAGGCTTGTGCGCGTAGTCGAACGGCTGGCTCTTCAGTTCCTCGAACCAGCGATCGATCCAGGCGATCGTCTGTTCGATGCCCTGCTCCAGCGTGATCTGGTCGCTCCAACCCAGCTCGCTGCGCAGCTTGCTGCTGTCGAGCTTGTAGGCGGCGTCCTTGCCGAGCCGCTCGCCGACGATCTCGACCTGGTCCTCGAACCGCGCCCCCATCATCGTGCAGATCATCTCGACCAGAGCGCGGATGGTGACGATGCGGTCGGTGGAGATGTGATAGCTGTCGCCGAGCTTGCCGTTGCAGGCGATCCGCCGCGTGGCGTCGGCGACATCGGCGGCATGGATGAACGAACGCTCCGAGGTGCCGCCGCCGTGCAGTTGCAGTTTGCGGCCGAGCTTGATGAACAGGATGGTGCGCGGCACGATCCGGTACAGCCGCTGCCCGGGGCCGTAGACATTGGCGGCGCGGGTGAACAGCACCGGAAAGCCGTAGGCACGGAAATACGAGCGCAGGCTCATGTCGCCGGCCGCGCGCGACACCGCATAGGGCGTCGACGGATCGAACACCGCGTCCTCGGTCAGCGTGCCGGTGGCGTTGCCATAGACTTCCGGCGTGGTGACGTGGACGTAGCGCTCGAGGAAGTCGCAAGTCCGGAGCCGCTCGTGCAGCCGCACCGTCGACACCACATTGGTCATGAACCAATGATCCGGGTTGGCCCAGCTCTCGCCGACCATGCTCTGAGCTGCGAAATTGATGATGCAGGGAAACCGCTCGGCGGTCACCATCTGCATGATCGCGTCGAGATCGTGATTGAGGTCGAGCCTGTGAAACCGGAAGCGGTCGGCATTCTTCCAGCGATACGGCAGGAACGCCGGGTGCGGCTCGTCGGAGCGGCTGATGCCGACGACCTCGGCGCCCTGGTCGAGCAGATAGCTGACCATCGAAGCGCCGGTGAACGAGTTCGAACCGATCACCAGATATTTGTCGAAGCCCGCGCGGGCCATTGCACACGGCGCGGACGCGGGAACGATACCGGTCACGCCTGCAGGCTCCGCTGCATCCAGCGCAGATTGTAGTGACGGTCCTCGTTCTTCAATTCGCCGCGCTGGAACTTGACGATGATCTCGCGGATCGCGTCGTTGACCGTCTTCTTCGGCTTGAAGCCGGTCGCCAGCAGCTTGTCGGAGTTGATCCGGTAGGAGCGCGGATCGTTCGAGGCGGTGACGGTGATTTTGGTCGGCACCTGCGCATCGACCATCCTGGCGATGTCCAGGATCGAGATGTTCTCGAACCCGGCATTGTAGATGCCGCGCAGTTCGGGCCGGTCGAGCAACATCAGATACAGGTCGGTGATGTCGTCGATGTGGATGTTGGGGCGAACCTGATTGCCGCCGAACACGGTGATCTCGCCGTTGGTCAGCGCCTGCATGGTCAGCATGTTGACCGAGACGTCGAGCCGCATCCGCGGCGACGGCCCGCACACCGTCGCAGGCCGCACGATCTGCACCGCCATGTCGCCGGCATAGCTGAGCATCACCCGCTCGGCCACCATCTTGGTCTTGTTGTATTCGGAGATCGGCTCCAGCGTCAGATCCTCGGTGACCTGCTCCTCGTCCTTGATGCCGTAAACGCTGCCGGACGAGGCGTAGACGAAGCGCTGGATGCCGGCGCGCGCGGCGCGGTCGGCGAGCTGCATGGTGGCGAGCGCGCTGATCTCCCAGGTCAGCTTGGGATCGAGATCGCCGCACGGATCGTTGGCGACCGAAGCGAGATGCACGATCGCGTCGATCCCGGAGAGATCGATCGAGCTGGTATCGCGGACGTCGCCGCGCACGACGGTGAGCGCGGGATGCGGCGGCAGATCGTTGCCGAACCACATGATGTCGAACGCCACCACCTCGTCGCCGCGCGCCAATAGCTTCGGCACCAGCGTGGTTCCGACGTAGCCGCAGGCGCCGGTCACCAGGATCTTCATCGTGTCGTTCCCACCGATAAGCCAGCCCCACAGCGCGCCGAATCGGGACGCGGGCGAATCAACTCAGCTCTGAATGCAAGAGATACACGCATTTTTGCATGCCCTGATAGGGCCGCGCAGATCGCCGCCCGGCCCGGCCGGTCAGCCGGCCGCGGGCAGCGGCACGCGCTGGCCGCAGGCGAAATCGAGGATGGCATGGCAGATCGTCAGATGGCCCAGTTCGACGAAGCCATATTGGTCGGAGGCCAGATAGAAATTGATATCGCCCTCGCGGCGCAGCGGATTGTCCGCCGAAAATCCGCTCAAGGTAATCACCCGGCAGCCGCGCACACGGGCCGCGGCCACCGCGTTGAGGATGTTCGGGGATCGGCCGGACGAGGAAATCGCGATCAACAGATCGCCTTCCTGCGCGAACAGCTCGATCTGCTTGGCGAACACCTGCTCGTAGCCGTAGTCGTTGCCGAGGCAGGTCAGCATCGCGCCGTCGTTCAAGCAGAGCGCCCGCATGCCGCCGTTCTTGGAATAGTCGGTGGCCATGTGGCTGGCGATCGCGGCGCTGCCGCCATTGCCGATGAACATCAGCTTGCGGCCATCGGCATGCACTTCGCGGGCCCAGGCGATCACCAGCGAGGCGGCGACTTCCTGCGCGAACGGGCGGCCTTCGCAGTCGGAGGCCTGCGCGGCGGCGAGCGTCGCCCGGAGGTGGTCGTAATAGCCGAGCATCTGCCGTTTCGACAGCAGCGGCGTCGCGGCGACGTCGTCAGCCACGTCGTCGGGAACGGGAGCGGTGCTGTTACGCGACTGCGTCATCGGCGTCCTCGGCATTCCGAACCATCACGGTTGCGCGTGATTCGTTAGCAATGTGTAAATCATGACCGGCCGCCGCCGCGCAGCGTCCCGCGCCTCGGAATACTACCTGGCAGGCACGAAGGGTCATGACGGCGACAACCCGGGGATCGCATCCCCGGCGGTGAGGAACGCGCTGCCCTGTTTGTAGGAGGTCGGCAGATCAGCCAGCGTCTCCGCCCGGCGCCAGCCGGTCTTCTGCGTGAACAGGTGCACACCGGCGCCGCGCGCATAGTCGAAGATCGCCGCGGCATTGGCGTCGCTGCCGATCTCGAGCATGACGTCGATCGTCGCCCAGCGTTCGCGCGGCAGCGAGGTGATGATCACCGCCTCGTGGCCTTCGGCGTCGATCTTGGCGAAGTCGGCGTTTGCGGCGATGTCGTCGAACGCGGCGAGGCGGACCTTGAAGCGGTCGATCTCGCCATAGGGATCGAGCTTGGCGCCGGCGATGTGGCTGCCGGTGGTGTTGCCGCGCAGTCGGAGGAACTCGGCCTCGCCGGCTTGTGCCGACACCGCCGCTTCGTTGACGTGGACGGTGGTGACGCCGTTGGCGCGCATATTGGCCTGAAACAGCGCGACGTGCTCCGGGTCCGGCTCGTAGGTTTCGACCGCAAAGCCGCAGCGAGCCATTATCAGGCTGTGCAAGCCGATATTGCCGCCGATGTCGGCGACGCGCCGATAGCGGCCGCGGTTCTGCCAGTAGAACGAAAACAGGATCAGTTCGTCGAGCCCGAACAGGTCGAGCGAGTCCACCGCACCCATCCGGTGATAGGGAAAGCTGATCGGCCCGAACGGCCCGAACCGCACGTCGCGGCCGCCGCGCCCGAACAGCGCCACCACGGCGCTACGCGCCGCCGAAGCCAGCGCCGTGTAGGCGGCACCGCCAGGGGCGTGATGCCGCGCCAGCTCGGGCAGCGCGGCGATGATGTCGGCGAGGATCTGGTCGGGAGCCGGTGCGCACGGCACCGGCGCGCCCGAAGGCGCAGCGACGAAATCGGCCGTCGGGGCGGTGTCGGTCATGCAACGGCGCCGTTTCCAGGAGAACCCGAATCACCTGCACCTTACTGCATCGCCGCCCGCAACACGAACCTCGGGGCAGCGCCAGCCGGGCAGAAAAAAGGCGGCAGGGTCGCCCCCGCCGCCTTCGGTCGTTCGATCGGCTACGCCGCGATTAGCGGAGGAGCTGCAGCACGCTCTGCTGCGACTGGTTGGCCAGCGACAGAGCGGACACCGCAATCGACTGGCGGGTGGTCAGCGCCTGGCTGTTCGCCGCTTCCTCGTTGGTGTCGGCCAGCGTCAGATTCGACGAGCCGGTCTGCAGCACCGCGATCAGGTTCTTCGAGAAGTCCTGACGGGCCTGCACGATCGACAGGTTCGAACCGAACGCGGAGGCCTGCGAGCGGAGCGAGGTCGAGGCCGTGCTCAGCTTGTCCAGGACCGCGTTGGTGGCCTTGTTGTCGATGAAGTCGACGCCCGAGGTCAGGCTCGACAGGCCGAGGCCGGTCGGGTTGAAGGTGACGCCCTGGATCGAGATCGTCGACTTGCCGGTTTCGTTGAACACCAGCTTCAGGGTGTCGCCGTTCAGCAGGTTGACACCGTTGAAGGAGGCATCCTGCGCCGTGGTCTTGATCTGCTCGAGCACGTCGTTGAACTGCTTGACCAGACCGGCGCGGGTGTTCTGGGCGTTGACGTCCGCCACCGGTGCGGTCGGCACCGAGAAGGTCAGGGTCGAGGCCAGAGTGCCGCCGATCACACCGCCGTCCGCGCCACCCAGGGTGTGGGAAGCGTAGTCGTTCGACGCCGAGATCGTCAGCTTGCCGGTGGCGTTGTCGATCGACGCCGACATGTTGTTGGCCGACAGCGCGGTGTTGAGCTGGGCCAGCGACTTGACGGTGCCGTTGGTGCCGTCACCCAGGGTGACATTGACGCCCGCGCCGCCGTTGAACGACGTGAAGGTCAGCGTCTTGCCGTTCAGGCTGCCGGCCGCAGTGCCGCGGGCCGCCTTGAACGAGTCCGAGGTGCCGCTCGAGCCGGTGAGGCCGAGCGCCGACAGGGCGTTGCCGGTGCCGCCGCTGATGCTGAGATCAGAGGCCAGACCGGTCGAGATCTTCAGCGAGCCGCTGGAGATCGTCGAGTTGGCGGTGCCCTGCGCGGTCGAGATCACCGCACCGGAGTTGCCGAGGGTCGCGGTCCGCACGCCGGTGGCGAGGTCGATCGCCTTCAGCACGTCATCGAGCGTACCCTTCTGCAGGTACACGGTCGAGTTGCCGGCGCCGTCGGTTTCGATGTTGCCGCTGATGCCGGTGTGGCTCGATGAGGCGGCCGGGGTGCCGGCATTCTTGAACGTGATGGTCTTGCCGTTCACGTTCAGGGTCGAGCCGTCCTGGATCAGCGTGCCCAGCGTCGAGGCGCTGGTGGTGCGCTGCTTGGTCAGCGTCAACGGACCGGTGCCGGAGGCGGTGGTCAGACCGAGGTTCTTGAACAGATCGGTGAAGCCGGTGATGTTCAAGTCAGCGCCGGTCGAGCTCTGGATCGTGGTGACGCCGCCGGTGGAGGTCGACGCCGTCTGGCCCGAGTTGGTGCTGATGGTGGCGACGCCATTGGAGATCGTCGCCGACTTGACGCCGTTGGCGAGATCGATCGCGGTCAACAGATCGCCCACCGTGGCATTGGTGAAGTTGGTCTGGTTGCCGAGATAGATCGTCGAGTTGCCGTTGCCATCGGTACCGATGCGGCCGAGGACGCCGGTGCCGGACGCGATGTTGTTGCCCTGCGGCGCATCGGCAGTCTTGAAGGTGATGGTCTTGCCGTTCACCGTGAGCTGAGTGCCGTCAGAGATCGACGTGCTGGTCAGGCCACCGTTGGTGTTGAACAACTGGGTCGTCGACGAGATCTGCTGCGTCGATGTCGCGGCCGCGGTGGTGTTGATGGTCTGAGCGGTCAACCCGAGCTTGGTGAGAACGGTACCGCCAGAGTTGTCACCGATCGTCAGCGGGCTGTTGGTGCCGGTGTGCAGGGTGATCGCACCTGCGGTGACGGTCGAGGTCAGGCCGGAGTTGTTGTTGATGGTGTCGATGGTGTCGAGCAGCGAGTTGACGGTCTGGTCGATACCGATCGTGTAGTTGCCTTCGCTGTCCTTGCTGGCAGCGCCGGCGGTCGTGAAGGTGATGGTCTTGCCGTTGACGGTGATCGAGTCACCCGAGGCCGGACCGGTCGCCGTCGAAGTCGCGCCGTTGGTCAGCTCACTGATCAGGTTGGTGCCGGCCGCGGTCGCACCGGCAGTGCCGACAGTGAGAGCGCTTCCCGCCGCGGAGTTATCGACGGCTGCCGCGACCACGACGGGCGTGCTGGGATCGGACGCGATGCTGACGATCGCGCCGCCGAGCGTGTCGGTCGAGGAGGCCGCGGTGGTGCCGCCGGCGGTACCATCGAAGATCACGTTCGAAGTCGCAACCGCGTTGCTGAAGCTCTGGGTGCCGCGCAGGTCGTCAGCGGTGGCGCCGGAGATGGTCGCCGACACGTTCGACTTGGTGGAATAGCCGGAGGTGGTCTGCAGCGCCTGGTTGGCGATCGACTTGGCACTGTCCACCAGCTTGTTCAGCGAGGTGATGCCGGTGTTGGCGGCCTGCAGGATCTGCACGCCGTTGCCGATGCCGTCGAGCAGGTTGTTGATGTCGCTGGCGCGGCTGTCGAGCGAAGTGGCGGTGAAGAAGTTGGTCGGATTGTCGAGCGCCGTGTTCACCTTCTTGCCGGACGACAGGCGGCTCTGGGTGGTGGCGAGCAAGTCGGCCGTGGCCTGAAGCGACGAGAGGTTCTGGCGGACGGCGTTGGATAGAACGATACCGGACATATTAAAGCTACCTTCCTGGTGTGCTAACGCGATCTTCTTGATCGGCCGCGGCACCTTGACCGGCAGAGTCTAAAATTCTGTAAAGTGGGAACAGCGGCTTTGATGGAAGGAATCGCCCGTAAAATCACTGGTTTGTGCAAAATGACACGCGCCGCGAGACGGCTCACACAGCCTCGCAAGACTACGTGGTTGGTCGTGATCCGTGAGCGTTTAGGAGGACTTGTGCTGCACATGCGGCAGCTAAGCGACACCAAACCGGTCGCCGCAGGGCCGCCGGAGCGGCGGCCCGCCGTTCAGAGATAATTAACTAGAGGAACTTGACGAGGCTGAGCTGATAGAGTTGCGACGTCGTCTGATACGACGCCTGCAACGCGGTCTGCAGCGCCAGGATCTTGGTCGCGACCTCGTCGTTGTTGATGCCCTCGATCGAACTCAGCATGGTCTGCGCCAGCGCCTTGCCCTGGACCTGCCGATTGCTGGTCGCCTTGATCGAAGCCTGGGCGCCGGCCAGTTCGGCCTGCATGTTCTGGATCGACTGCTCGCCCGGCACCACCGCGAGATTGGCGGCGACGCGCTGGTTCAACCCCGCGATCTTTCCGGAGCTGTAGGGATCGGTCGCCGACGTCGTGACGGCCGCGAACACCGCCACGGTCTGCAATTGCTTGCGCAGCGCCTGTTCGTCGGCGCGGGCGCCGTATTGCACCGTGATGGCGTCGTCGATCTTGGCGACCGCCGTTCCACGCGCTGGATCGCTCGCGGAGTCCGGTTCGCCATTGTACCAGAAGATGGTATTGGCCTTGGTGCCCGCGACCTGCGAGGTGGCGGCGCCGAACGGCGCGGTGCCGGCGACCCGCAGCGGCGGGGTGTTGCTGAAGAAGTCGTCACCGGCCTTGATGGCGGAGGCCGCAGCCAGCGGCCCGTTGGCGAGCTTCTTCACCTCTGCGGTGAGCGCAGTCTGCAGATTGGTCGCGGTGACCGAGGACGACGGCGCCACCGGCGGCACCGCCGTCGGCGAGCCCTGATCGATCGCGAAACAGCCGTCCGGCAGCGGGGTCTTCGACGACGCCGTCAGGGTGATGGTCTCCTGCGTCCCGTCCGGCATGTCGAAGGTGAACTTCACCACGTCGCCGTCGTTCGGGATCACGCCGTTGAGATCGACCGTCATCGCCTTCGGATTCGGCGCAGCCGGCGGCGTGGTCGGCGGCGTCTCGGTCGGCTGCGTCACCACCGCGCCACTGATCGTGGTCGAGATCGCGTTCAGCTTCATCCCGAACGGCGACGGCCCGATCGGATCGGGGAGCGCATACGGGTTGGCGGCGAAATCCTCGCCGATCTGCACCGCGGTCGCCGTCGCACCGGCCGACACGATGGTCCGGCCCATGCCGTCGGTGCCGACGTCGGCGTCGTGGCGCTCCCTGACCACCTGTTTCAGACCGGCGATCGCGGCCCCGTCACCGTCCATGATCTTGTCGGCGGCCGTCACCGGAGCGGTGTCGGTGACCCGTCCGCCGAACAGATAGCGGTCGCCGACCTGCGCGTTCAGCATGTCGACGGAATCGAAGAAGTCGAGCGCCGCGGTCCGCTGTCCCGGGGTCTGGCCGGTGTTGTCGAGTGTCGAACCGGCACTGACCGCCGCGCCCTTCACCTCACTGCTGATCTCGGCCATCCGCTGCAGCGACAGATTCGCCACGCTGATGCGGGTGGTAATGTTGGTCATCGTGTCGCTGTAGCTGGCGATATTGGCCATCTGAGCGCGCAGCCCGATCGCCAGGCTGCGCCCGGTCCCGACGCCGGCATAGTCGTTCGAAATCCGCCCGCTCGAGAGTTGCTGAGTCAAGGTCTCGAGCTGGCTGCGGAGATTGAGGATCCCGGTTCCGATGTAGGAGGTACGCCCGCTTACGCCGTCGATCGCCATGGCTCGCCTCAAATCGCCTGCATCAGGGACTGGTACATCTGATTGATGGTCGACATCACCCGCGCGTTCGCCGCGTAGGCGTTCTGCAGCGACAGCAGATGCGCCATCTCCTCGTCCATATTGACGCCGGAGGACGCCGAGAACTTCTGCTGCAAGGTGTTGAGCACCACGTTCTGCCCCTCCGACAATTGCTTGGCGGCGGCCGCGTTGGAGCCCTGCTGACTGACGAACTGCTGGAGGTAGCTCTGGAGCGACCCCTTGAACGGCGCGGTGTCGGAGCCGATGCCGGTGGCAGCCGAATAGTAGTACTTACTATTCATCATCTGCTTGATCATGAAGTCCGGGCGGGCGGTGTCGCCGGCGGCGGTCGCCGGCGAGGTCGAATAGACCACCAGCTTGGAATTGTCCTTCACGAGGTCGGCATTGACCGAGATCCGCTGCGCGTAGCCGGTCATCTGATTGCCGGCGACGTTGATCGATCCGGAATAGGGAGAGCCGTTGTCGTTGAACAGCGGCACCTCGACGCTGCCGCCGGCCAGCCCGGTCACCGTCGTCGTCACCGAGGCCGAATTCACCGTCGAGAAGCCGGCGTTGTCGAGCACGTTGATGTTCGGCGAAGTGCCGGTGAACTGCAGGTTGCGGCCGTACAGCGCGGCGTTGAGCTGAGACTCCACCGAGCCGGACACACCGGAGAAGTCGATGCCGACGACGTAGTCGTTGGGATCGTTGGTCGCGGTCTGCGGCAGAGGCAGCAGCCTGGGATCGTCCACCCGAACGACGGTGACGGTGTGTTGTAGTCCGGTGGCGACGTCGGTGTAGGCGATGTTGATGGTATTGCCGCTCTTCATGCCCGAGAGATCGAGCGCGAACCCGGCCGAGGCGCCGGAGGTCACCGGCGTGCCGGCGGTGGTCTTGTCCGACAGCGAGCTGGACAATGTGGCGGCGAACTGGTCGAGCTGGGTCTGCGCCGTCACCAGCGTGTTGTCGCGCAGCTCGATATAGGCGGCCATCTTGCCGGATTTCAGCGAGCTGGTGATATCGATCGTCGAACCGCTGGCATAGCTCACCGTAACCGAGCCGAGCTCGCTGAGCATGCTGTTCGACGACCAGGTGGTCCCCGGATTGACCGTCCCCTGCGCGTCGAACGACAGCGTGGCCGCTTCCATGCCGGCGAGCTGGACACCGGACCCGGTGAACACCGAGACCTGGTTGGCGCCGTTGGTCACGATCCGGATATCCATCAGTTGCGAGAGCTGATTGATCGCCTGATCGCGCTGGTCCAGCAGCGCCGCAGTCGCTGCGTCGGTCGACGTGCCGCCCTGCGGATTGGTCCGGATCTGGGTGTTGATGGTGGCGATCTGTTTCAGCAGATTGTTCGCCGTTCCGACCGCGTCGGTCAGCCCGGCCTCGCAGCCGGAGCGCAGCGTCTGGATGCCGTTCGACATCGCGTTCAAACCGGCCGCCAGCGCCTGGGCCGCGTTCAGCACCCCGATCCGCGCCGACGTGCTGTCGGGGCTGGTCGCCAGCGCCTGCATCGCCGTGGTCAGGCCGTTGAACGAACTTTCCAGCGTGCCGGTGGAGTTCGGGTCGCCGAACAACCCCTGAAGCTGACCGAGAAAATCGGATCGGAGCGACGCATAGGAGGCGCCCGAGATCTCGGTGCGAAGCTGCGCCAGCACGTAGTCGTCGAGCTGGCGGTTGATGCCGTTGACCTGGACCCCGGTCCCGGTCTGGCCGGAGACGGTGACGCCCTGGTTGACGGTCTTGCGGACGTAGCCGGGGGTCTCCGCGTTGGCGACGTTCGACGACACCAGCGACATCGAGGCCTGGTTCACGCGCAGGCCGGCCATTGCGATCGAAAGTGCGTCTCCGAGACTCATGACTGGCTACCCGGGTTCGAGGTCGACGCCGCGCGACCGCTCAACGCATCACGTTGAGCAGGTCCTGCACCATGGTGTTGGCGGTGGTGATGACTTTGGTGTTGGCCGAGTACGCCTGCTGGGTGACGATCAGCTTGGTGAACTCGTCGGCGATGTCGGTGTTGGAGGACTCCAGCGACGCGCCCGAGATGCTGCCGCCCTTGCCGAACAGCGCCTCGCCGGACTCGTTGGTGGTTTCGAACGCACCGCCGTCGATGCGCTTCAGGAAATTGGCGCCGTTGAAGGTGGCCACGCTGACCTCGGCGAGATCGATATTCCTGCCGTTCGAATAGCTGCCGACGACGCGACCTTGGTTGCTGACCGAAACGCTCACCAATTGGCCGGCGGCGTAGCCGTCCTGCTTCAACTGGTTGACCTGCACGTTGCCGTTGCTGTCGGAGAACTGGGTCAGACCGCCTGTGCCGATCGCCATCGTCAGGTTGCCGAGGCTGATGCCGTTCACCGTGACGCCCGGCAGAGTGACCTGGCCGACCACCGGCTGCATCTGGCCGGTGCTGCCGAAGGTGAAGTTGGTGCCGACGTTCACCCAGGCGACGTCCGATCCGGTCGCATTAGGATTGGTCTGATAGAACAGGTTCCAGGTGTCGGTGCCGCCGACCGCAGCCGACGCGACCTTGGCCCAGCGGAACTGCAGGCTGACCGGAGCGCCGTTGCCGTCGTAGGCCGTCAGCGCACCGCCGGCGATCGACTCGTCCAGGAAGGTCTGGTTGTCCGAGCCGATCACCACGCCGGTACCCGCCGTGCCGCCGCCGCCGCGAAGCGCGGTGATGGTTCCGGTGAAGCCGAGCGCATTCCATGCGGTCGAACTCGACGACGACAATTGAATGTCGTTGGCGAGGCCGCTGTTGATGGTGACGACGCCGCTCGCGACGTTGGACAGGTTCGGCGCGGCGTTGCCGGTCAGACCGTCGATCGCCGCCAGCAGGGTGGAGATGCTGCCGCCATTGAGATCGACATAGGCGGTGTCGGGAGCCGAACCGGCGCTGCCGCCGGCGCTGGAATCGTAGAACGCGACGGTCTTGTCGGTGGTGACGCCGCCCGTCGTCGTCTTCACCGTGATGGTATCGCTCGCGGTGAAGCCGGCCTGCAGCGAGTCGGTGCCGCTGGCGGACTTCAGCAGGGTGGCGCCGGTCACTGCCACAGCGGGGGTTTGGAAGTTGGTCCGCGCGGAGCCGAGAATGCTGGTGTTTGTATAGGGAGCCGCAGGCGTGCCAAGTGGCCGCGGATTGGACACGAAATCGGCCGGGCGCAGCAATTCAGAGCCGACCACCGACTTGTTGGCCTTGGTCGTGAGCGGATAGCTGGCGAGGTTGGCGCGATAGTCGATCTTGGTGGTCGCCTGCGACGGAAGGAAGTCGTTCTGGAATTTCAGAATTTGCGGCACGCTGCCGGCCGGGTTGCCGGTACTCGGATCGATCGGCACGCCCTGCAGATAATAGCCGGCGCCGTTCACCAGATAACCGTTCTTGTCGAGCGAGAAGTCGCCGCGGCGGGTGTAGTTGTTGACGCCTGCAAAGATCGGATTGTTGTCGGTGAACGAAGCGGGCTTCTGGACGACGAAGAATCCCTCACCATTAATGGCCATGTAGGTCGACACGGCGGCCGACTGCACCGAGCCGGTCAGCGTGTTGGTCAACCGCGATTCAGCGTTCACCGAGCCGGCGAGTTGCTGGTTGTTGCCCGTCTGCGGGATCAGATCGAGGAACGAGGTGTCGATGCGCTTGAAGGCCGTGGTCTGCGAGTTCGCGATGTTTCCGGAGATGTTCTCCAGCGCGTAGGAGTTGGCGCGCAGGCCGGCGACCGACGTGGTGAGAGCGCCGAAAATACCCATTACTGACTTCTCCCGATGCGGCCGCCCGTGGCGGCTGTTGACAGCAAAATCCAGCAACGCTTCCCGCAAGCCTCATGCCAACGAACAAAACCGAACAATTTCAAACGATTGACCGTCACCATGGCGGCTCGTGCCAGGGCGGTTTTGCCGGGTCGGGCAACAATTGCCGGGATCGTCCGGCGAAATTCGCCCCACCTGGATGCCAAGGGAACCAAACCCGAACCGGCGCGTTTCAAACCGGGACAGCAGGGGTTGATCGGGGGATCACTTGGCTGAAGACACGCCCGGAGGGCGCTCGGGCCGCACAGACGCGGGCCAAGACAGTCTGTTTCTGGGCCGCGGCGAACTCGCGTCACTGATGCGCGCGTTCAATTGGGAGTCGACCCCGATCGGCCCGCCGGAGAGCTGGCCCCAGGCGCTGAAGACCGCCGTCCGTATCATGCTGACGTCGCAGCAGCCGATCTGGATCGGCTGGGGTGCGGAGCTGACCTACCTGTACAACGATCCCTACAAGTCGATCATCGGCGGCAAGCACCCATGGGCGCTCGGCCGCCCGACCTCGGACGTCTGGTCGGAGATCTGGCAGGACATCGCCCCCCTGCTCGCCAAGGCGACCAGCGGCCACGAGGGCACTTATGTGGAGGCCCAGCTCCTGATCATGGAGCGCAACGGCTTTCCCGAGGAGACCTACTACACCTTCTCCTACAGCCCGATTCCGACCGACGACGGCTCCCCCGGCGGCATCTTCTGCGCCAACACCGACGACACCCAGCGTGTCATCACTGAACGTCAACTGTCGCTGCTGCGCGACCTCGCCGCCAGCGCCGCCGAATCCCGCAGCGTGACCCAGGCCTGCGAGCGCAGCGCGGTGGCGCTCGCCACCGATTCCCGCGACCTGCCGTTCGCGCTGATCTATCTCACCGCACCCGGCGGCAGCCGCGCCGAGCTTGCCGCTTCCGCCGGAATCGATGCGAGCCACCCGGCGGTCAAGCAGGCGCTGTCGCTCGCCGACGGCGACGAATTCTGGCCGGTCACCGAAGCCAGCCGCCTCAACGCGCCGGTTCTGGTGCCGGATCTCGACGCCCGGTTCGGCGTCGTGTTTCCGACCGGCGGCTGGCGCCAGCCGCCGAACCGCGCGGTCGTGCTGCCGATTCCTGCAAGCGGCGACACCGGCCGCTCCGGCTTCCTGATCGCGGGGCTGAACCCGTTTCGGCTGTACGACACCGCCTATCAGGACTTTCTCGCTCTGGCGGCCGGGCAAATCTCGGCTGCGATCACAAATGCCGACGCCTATCAGGAGGAGCGCCGCCGCGCCGAAGCGCTGGCCGAGATCGACCGCGCCAAGACCGCGTTCTTCTCCAATGTCAGCCACGAGTTCCGCACGCCGCTGACGCTGATGCTGAGTCCGCTGGAAGAAGCGCTCGGCCGCGACGCCATCCCGGACGAACAGCGCTCGCTGCTCGGCGTCGCCCACCGCAACGGTCTGCGCCTGCTGAAGCTGGTCAACACCCTGCTCGATTTCGCCCGGATCGAGGCCGGCCGGGTCACCGCGCATTTCACTCCGGTCGATCTGTCGTCGTTCACGGCCGAACTGGCGTCGAATTTCCGTTCCGCGCTCGACCGCGCCGGCCTGCGCCTGGTGATCGATGCGCCGCCGCTGCCGCAGCCGGTCCATGTCGACCGCGACATGTGGGAAAAGATCGTCCTCAACCTGCTGTCGAACGCTTTCAAGTTCACCTTCGACGGCGAGATTGCGATCAGCGTCCGCGCCGCGGCCGACGGCCGCCACGCGGTCGTCGAGGTCCGGGACACCGGCACCGGCATCCCGCCCACCGAGATTCCGCATCTGTTCGAGCGGTTCCGCCGGGTCGAGGGCGCGCGCGGCCGCTCGATCGAAGGCAGCGGCATCGGGCTCGCACTGGTGCAGGAGTTGATCAAGCTGCACAGCGGCTCGATCAGCGTCGACAGCAAGATCGGCCGCGGCTCGATCTTCCGCGTCACGCTGCCATTCGGCGCCGCCCACCTTCCGGCCGACCGCCCCCGTCACGCCGCGCTGCAGGTCTCGACCAATGTCCGCGCCCAGGCCTATCTCGACGAGGCGATCGGCTGGCTCGGCGACGGCCGCAACGAGGATCTGCCGGCAGCCTCCGGGGCGCAGGATCTCGGATTCGTCACCACCCCGGCAACCGATCGGCCGCACATCCTGCTCGCCGACGACAATCACGACATGCGCGACTACGTCGCCCGGCTGCTCGGCGACGCCTATGTGGTCGAAGCAGTCGGCGACGGCGCTGCGGCGCTCGAGGCCGTGAAGCAGCGCCGGCCGGATCTGGTGCTCAGCGACGTGATGATGCCGCGGCTCGACGGTCTCGGCCTGCTGAAAGCACTGCGCAGCGACCCGGCGCTCGCCGACCTGCCGGTGATCTTCCTGTCAGCGCGCGCCGGAGAGGAGGCCCGGCTAGAGGGATTGGAGGCAGGCGCCGACGACTATCTCAGCAAGCCGTTCAGCGCCCGTGAACTGCTCACGCGGGTCCGCGCTAATCTCGACACCGCCGCGCTGCGGCGGACCGCGCTGCGCACCGAGTACGCGCTGCGCCAGGAGGCGCAGGCGGCGCGCAAGCAAGCGGAGGGCATTCTGGCGTCGATCAGCGACGGTTTCATCGCGCTCGACGAGGAGTACCGCTTCACTTACGTCAATGCCGCCGCTGAGCGGCTGATCCGGAGCAGCGCCGGCGAGCTGATCGGCAAGGTGTGTTGGGACGTCTACCCGATGCTGCTCGGGACAGAAATCGAGCGAGCCTATCGCCGCGCCATGACCGAGCGCGTCGCTTGCGAGTTCGAAAGCTACGATCCGCCGAGCAGGCGCTGGTTCGAATTGCGGGTGACGCCGGCCAACGGCAACAGCATTTCGGTGTACTTTCGCGACGTCACCGAGCAGAAGAAAGCCGAGGCGGCGCTGCGCGACATCAACGAACAGCTCGAGGAGCAGGTGGCGGAG
Organism: Rhodopseudomonas palustris; assembly: GCF_007005445.1. Classification (NCBI taxonomy): domain Bacteria; kingdom Pseudomonadati; phylum Pseudomonadota; class Alphaproteobacteria; order Hyphomicrobiales; family Nitrobacteraceae; genus Rhodopseudomonas; species Rhodopseudomonas palustris. Next base: position 3,301,010 of record NZ_CP041387.1, read on the forward strand.
CGCACCGCCGAGCTGCAGCAGAAGGAGGCGCGACTCCGCACCATCTTCGCCGCGAGCTACACCTATCAGGCGTTGCTCGACATCGACGGCGTGGTGCTCGACGCCAATCGCACCTCGCTGGCCGGCATCGGCACCGAGCCCCACGCGGTCATCGGCAAACCGGTATGGGACACCCCGTGGTTCGCCGCCACGCCAGGCATGGCGGAGCAGATCCGCAGCGACGTCGCTGCCGTCGCGTCCGGCAATCCGGTTCGGCGCGAACTTCACATCAACTTGCCGGTCGGCGGCTGGCGCTGGTTCGATTACCAGATGCGCCCGGTACACGATCCGCAAGGCAAGGTGATCGCGATCGTTCCCGAGGCGGTCGACATCACGGAGCGGCGCAAGGCCGAAGAAGCGTTCCGGCAGGCGCAGAAGATGGAGGCGATCGGCCAGCTCACCGGAGGGGTCGCCCATGACTTCAACAACATGCTGACGGTGATCCGTTCGTCGGCGGATCTCCTGCGCCGGCGCGAGCTTCCGCCGGAGCGGATTCGCCGCTACGTCGATGCGATCTCCGACACCGCCGATCGCGCCGCCAAGCTGACCGGCCAGCTTCTCACCTTCGCGCGCCGCCACGCGCAGAACCGCGAAGTATTCGATGCGGCCGCACATCTCGAGCAAATCGCCGACATGCTGCGGACGGCGCTGGGCTCGCGCGCGGCGTTCCATCTCGACATCACCGAGCGCCCGTTGCCGGTCGAGGCCGACCCCAATCAGTTCGATGCGGCGCTGGTCAATCTGGTGGCCAATGCGCGCGACGCGATGGACGGCCACGGCAGGCTCACAGTGTCGCTGATCCGGTCTGCGCCGACGCCGCAAGAGACCGCAGCCGGACATGGCGGCTTCGTTGCGGTGTCGATCGCCGACACCGGCTGCGGCATTCCGCGCGAGCAGATTGAACGAATCTTCGAGCCGTTTTTCACCACCAAGGACATCGGCCGCGGCACCGGGCTCGGATTGTCGCAGGTCTACGGTTTCGTGCAGCAATCAGGCGGCAGCATCCACGTCGACAGCGACATCGGACGCGGCACTACCATCACGCTGCGGTTGCCGCTGAGCGACAAGCCGGTCCAACGCCGCAACGGAACCGGCAGCGACGCCGTCGACGGCCGGCAGCGCGGCTGCATCCTGGTCGTCGAGGACAACACGGAGGTCGGCGAATTCTCCACGCAACTGCTGCAGGATCTCGGCTACCAGACGGTGCTGGCCTCGTCCGGCGAGCAGGCGCTGGCGCTGCTCGGCGATAACGCCCGCAGGTTCGATCTGGTGCTCAGCGATGTCGCGATGCCGGGGATGGACGGGGTGACGCTCGGCCGTGAGATCAAGAAGCGATTGCCGGAACTGCCGGTCGTCCTGAACTCCGGCTACGCCCACATGCTCGCCGAGGAGGACCACGGCTTCGAGCTGCTGCACAAGCCATATTCGGTCGAGGATCTGTCGAAAATCCTTCGCAAGGCGATGGCCGAACGGGCCTGATCGGCGGGCTGCGGCGGGCAATTGCGCGGCGGACGCTGCGTTCGCGTCAATGTGATCGCCGGCTCGCAAACGTTGGGCTATCGCATTGAGCCAGATCATTTCTCCCGACATTCGGGCGTGGCATCGAGGCCCTCATTCCGGCCCGAGCATGTTTGTCCGCGAGCGTTGCCCAAGAGCGTACCATGACCGAGATCGAGATCGCCCAGCAGGTGCTGTCCTGCCTGCACCAAACCGAATCGGCGGAACCGCGTTCCGCAGTGTCGACGCTGAAGGGATTGATCAGCTACATCCACGGCGCCGGCAACGTTCACTCCTGCGAGGTCGACGAGGCCCGCTCTTCGACCTTCATGGCGATCTGCGAATACGCCAAGGCCCTGCATCGCGGTCTGCCCGCCGACGGGCTGCGTCCGGCAGCGATCGACGCCGCCGAAAAATGGCGGGCGCTGGCGGGCTGACGCGCCGGCCAAATCTGATCCCCGCCATTCCGAAACGTTTTCCGAGACGCTACTTGCCACACGCTTTGGGTGCGACGAACCGGTAGTAGTACTCTTTGGTCTTGCCGTTGCGGGTGCGCAGCACCGGCACGTCGATGCGTTTCTCCTCCGACATCGCCCGTCCCGGATAGGCGGCCGCGAATTGCGCCGGCACCTGTGGCAGTGTGTAGACCAGCACGGCGCCCCTGTCGTCGAACTTACGCTGATCGAACCAGCGCGTCGCCGGGATGAAGTGGATGGTGGTGGAGTCGGCGTCGGGACCGGCGGCGATGCCGATGCCGTACACCGTCTGGCGGTCGCCGAGGAAATAGCCCGGGCCGCAGGTGTACTGGCTGCGCCAATCGTCGAGTATCAGGCGTGCCGCATCGGCGGTCGGCTCCTGCAGCCCGCTGTGCGAGGCCGGCCCGAGGTAGGCGATCGCCGCTGCGGCGGTAAGCACCGCGTACAGCCCCGCCAGCGTCCAGCCGGTCTGCCGCTCGCAGGTCTGGCGGCGCGGCTCGTTCCAGCGCAGCAGCGGCGCCAGCGCCGGCACCGCCAGCAGCGAGAACGGCGCGCCATAGCGGGCGATGTATTCCAGCCCGAGGACGAGGATCAGGCCGAGCAGAATCAGCAGCATCGCGACGTTGACGATCACGATGAATTTCAGATCGTCGCTTGCGTCCGCGAACCGCGGTAGCCGCACCGTGATCATGCGCCGCGCGCTCGACACCGCGACGATCACCGCGCCCGGCAGCAGCAGCAGCAGATAGCCGGCCGCCAACAGTCCGACCCGTCGGGCGCTGTCACTGAACGAGCCGAACCCGGTGAAGTGGCGTTCGCCATAAGCCAGGGTGCTGCCGAACTTCAGCGCGGTGATGACGTGCGGCAGCAGCAGCAGCGTGGCGATCAACGCCGCCACATACAATCCTGGCCGCGCCAGGCAGCGCCGGAACGACGGCACTGCGACGAGGCCGATCGCCATCGCCAGAAACAGCACCGCGGCGTTGTACTTGGTCAGCGCCGCGACCGCCGCCCAGATCCCGAGCAGGATCCAATGCGACCAGCGGTCGCTCTGCCGCGCGCGCAGGAAGTGATAGATCACCGCCGGCCACGAGGTGAGCTGCAGGATATCGGCGTTGAGCGCCCAGGACAGCGGCGCCGACACCGCATAGAACGAGGTGCCGGCAAGCACGATCAGATAGATCGCCATCGTGCGTTCGACCAGCAGCCGCAGGATCGCGTAGAGATACGCGAACCCGATCACCATCAGCACCTGATTGGCGGCGACGATCGCGGTACCGGACGGACCGAACAGGCGGTCGACCAAGCCGCCGGCCCACACCATCATCGGCGGATGCACCGGCGTGATCAGCGGGAAGTGGCGCCCCCACGCGACCAGCTCACGGGTGTCGTAGAGCGGCGTCGGAAATACGATCGCTGCGAGAACCACCGGCAGAACGATCGCCGCCGCGAGAATGGCCAGCAGGCTACGGGAGCCCCCCGGCTGCGACACCACAGGTTGCATCAGGGCCGGCCGCCACATTTCCGAATGTTAATGTGCCCGGGATATGCGGGAGCGACGCTCGGATTGTCAACCGAAGGCGGCCGACTTCCCCGCGCCAGCCGCAGTGTTTGAGACGCGGAAGCAAGTCTTTCACGCGATTGTCACGCCCCGTTGCCCGTCAGCTCGGGTTCGGCGTCGCCGGGTGGAAGGTCAGCGCGTAGCCGTCCATGCAATAGCGCAGCCCGGTCGGCTTCGGTCCGTCATCGAACACATGACCGAGATGGCCGCCGCAGCGACGGCAGTGCACCTCGGTCCGCGTCATCCCGAGCGTGGTATCTGTACGCTCCCCCACGGCATTCGGCAGCGGCTGCCAGAAGCTCGGCCAGCCGGTGCCGCTGTCGAACTTGGTATCGGACGAGAACAGCGGTAGATCGCAACCGGCGCAGGCGAAGGTGCCCTTGCGGTGCTCCTTGAGCAGCGGGCTGGAGAACGGCCGCTCGGTGCCCTCCTCGCGCAGGATGTGATACTGCATCGGCGTAAGTTGCTTGCGCCATTCCTCCGGCGTCTTTTCGATCTCGAACTTCTCGGCCGCGCGGGCGGCGTCCGGCCGCAGCCAGCGGAAGCCGAAGAAGGCGGCAAGGGCGGCGGAAGCGAGCAGCATGCGGCGATCGATCATGGTGGTGTTCCCTGCGTGACGGGCGCGGGCGCCCCGACGGCACTGTCGTCAGATACGAAGCGGCCGCGTCTCAGGTTACACCGGCAGTCCTTTCGCCCGCTCACATTGTCGCGAGATGGCCGCGTCGCGACATGGCCGCGCCGCTGCCGGGAGCTATTCGCCCGATGGCGGCGGGACCGGACGGCGCGACGGCGCGTTCGGGGGCGCGGCATTCGCAGATTCGGCAGCCCGCAACAGCGCCACCCGGGCCCGCCGCTCCTCCCGCTTGGCCGCGGCGCGGGTGTCCCGGATCCGGGTCCGGGCGGCGGCGCGCTCGCGATAGCGCGCCAGCGCGCCGGCTGCGAGCGCGCTCTCCCGGGTGACGAAATACACCCCCTGCCCGACGATGCGACCGATGGTGCCGCCGGCCCACACCAGATCGAACGGAGAAAACAGCTTCCAGCGCTCGTCGTTATCGGTCAGCCCCCGGGCGATCAGCCGTCCGGCAATCGCTGTGGCGGCAAGCCCCTGACGGCCGAAACCGCTTGCAACCCAAAGACCGGGGCGCAGCTCGCCGATCTGAGGCATGCCGTGCACCGTCATCCCCACCGCCGCACTGAAGCAGTGCGCGATCTCGACCTCGCCGAGCTGCGGGAACACCGCGCGAATCCGACGCCGGACGATCCCCGCCAGCCGCTGCGGTGCGACCTCGAAAGTGGTCTCGCCGCTCGCCCACAGCAGGCGGTCGCCGCCGACGATGCGGTAGTGATCGACACCATCGGTGTCGGCGATCGATCCGGCGAACGCGATCGCCTCGGCAAGGCGTTCGCCGAGCGGCGCGGTCAGCGCCGCTGCGCGCCACACCGGCAGCAATGTTTCAGTGACCCGCCGCGACGGCGCACCGAGATGAACGCTGCCGGCGAGCACGATGTCGGAAGCGCGCAGCCGGGCGTGTGGGGTGAAGATCCGCTTGCGGATGCCGGAGAAGTCGATGCCGACCGCCGGAGTTTCCTCGAAGATCCGCACGCCCGCCTGCCGCGCCAGCCGCTCCAGCCCGTACAAATAACAACGGCCGTCGAGCTGGAACGCGGTCGGGTAGTGGATGCCGTGGAAATAGCGGTCGGTCCGCAGCACGTCGCGGACCTTGTCGATCGCCCAGCCCTCGACCTCCGAACCGAAGTCGACGCCGAGCGTCTGCAACCGCTCGACCAGGCGGTCGCCGAGATCCACATTGGAGACCTCCAGCGCGCCCGCCGACAGCGCGATGCCGGGCATCGCGTCTTCCGTGGCACGGGCGCGGACGATCTCCATGCCTTCGCGCGACAGCGCCCACAGCGCACTGGCGTGCGCGAGGCCGACGCGGGCGATCATATCTGCGATCGGCACCCCATAGCCCGGCATCACCGTGCCGAGATGATGCCCCGAGGCTCCGCCGCCGATCCGCCCGCTCTCCAGCACGGCGACGCTGAGGCCGGCCTGCGCGGCCTCCAGCGCGACCGACAGACCGGCGAGGCCGGCGCCGATCACGCACAGATCGACATCGAGATCGAAGGTCAGCCGCGCGTGCGGTTCCGCACCGGGGTCGGGAGCGAAACCACCCGGTCCATTGGTCGCACTTGTCGGGAGCAAATCCATGCCGTTTCCTAAAGAGCGCATCCGCAAGCGAGGGGCCGATTTTGCGAGATACGCGTTCAATACGGACAGCACGGACGGTTGTCACCTTGTCCTGTCCGCCCTTGCCGATTAATCCGAAAGCTCCGCCCGCTGGAAAGAACTCATGCGCCGCCTGATCCTGCTTCGACACGCCAAAACCGAAAGGGACGCGCCGAGCGGCAAGGACCATGACCGGCGGCTGGAGGATCGCGGCCGGAGCGATGCCGCCGAGATCGCCGCCTGGCTCGCCGCCGAGCATCTGGTGCCCGACCAGGTGCTGATCTCGACCGCGACCCGGACCCGGCAGACATGGGATGTGCTGTCCGAGCTGTTTCCGGCGAGCAGCGAACCGCAGGTCGAGTACCTGCCTGAGCTATACAGCGCGAGCGCCTCGCAACTGCTGCAAGCCATCCACGAGGTATCGGCCGGCATCAACCGCCTGATGCTGATCGGACACAATCCGGGCCTGCACGAGCTGGCGCTGGCGCTCACCTGCACCTGCAACGAGGCCGAGCGGCGGCACCTCTCCGGCAGCATGCCGACCGCGGCGGCGGTGGTGATCGACTTTCCGATCGCCGACTGGGCGGACGCCTCGTTCGGGACCGGCAAGCTGCAGCATTTCGTCAGCCCGAAAGCGTTGCGCGAGGCGAGCTGACGGAGGACGATGGCGCCGCCTGCCGCTGATCAGGAGGTTCCGGCGATGTTCAAGTCCATCCTCGTGCCGATCGATCTGGTCGATCCGGCGCTCGCCGGGCCGGCGATCACGACCGCCGCGAAGCTCGCCGACAGCTACGACGGCAAAGTCCGGCTGCTGCACGTGCTGGCGATGACCCCGGTGATGCTGGCCGAATACGTCCCGGCGGATTTCGACGATCAGCAGCGGCAATCCGCCGAAGCGGCGCTGACCGAGATCGCCCGCACCTCCGCCATCCCGCCACAGCGGCTGTCGACCAGCGTCCGCCAAGGCGGAATCTATCACGAGATCCTCGAAGAGGTCGCGGCGATCGGCGCTGATCTGATCGTGATGAGTTCGCACCGACCGGCGATGCGCAGCTACTTCCTTGGCTCCAACGCCGGCCACGTGGTGCGCTACGCGCCGTGCTCGGTGCTGGTGGTACGGGAAGGCAAATAGCCCGGCTCTCGCCAGCCGGCGCGGCTACGGCAGCAGATCCTTCGGCACGTCGTCGAAAGTGTAGCGACGCGGGCGGTTGCGGCGGATGAAGCCGCCGATCTGCCAGCCGAACAACACCGCAAAGCCGGCCAGAAACAGCGCCCCGGACCACGACCCCACCGCCACCGCGCGCGCCAGCAGACCGGTGAGCGCCGCCGCGACCAGGGCGATCAGCACCAGAGCCGCAGTATGCACCGCCGGCCGCAATCCGCCGATCAGTTCGGCGTGGCTGCCGGCGTCGCGCATCCGCCGGTGCAGATCGAGCATGAAGGTGCGGTAGGCCTGGTCCTGAGGCGCCATCAGCGCCACCGTCTGCCAGGTGGTCGACAGAATCCGCAGCCGTGCGCCGGAGCCGTCCTCGATATCGGCGCGGTAGCGGCGCGATTGCATCGACACCGGCCGATAGCTCAGCCGCACCTTGGTGATCGTCGCATAGGGCCAGATCCCCGCCTTGGGTCCGACCCGCCAGATCAGGCCATCGTCGCCGAGCTCGAATTGCCGCGCAGCACCGATCAGCGACGCCTTGTAGGCGTAAGCCGTGCCGCGTTCGCCGTGGTCGCTGCTCGGGTCGGATCGTGACGTCACGCTGAAAGCCCCCTGCCGGTTCGCCGTCATTGCCGGAGCGCGGGCGGCGACGCAATGCGGCGTTCAGCCCACCGCGATCGAAGCGGGAACGGCAACTTGTCGGCAAAGGCCGGGTTTTCTACAATCCGGCCTCACGCCGGACCGAACCATGCCGAATACCGAAGCCACCCCATATCCCCGCCGCCTGATCCTCGCCGGCGCGCTGGTCTCCGGCCTGTTGCTGGCGCTGGCGTTGCACATGCTCGGGCAGAGCGTCGGCCTCGATCTCGGCGGGTTGTGGCGCAGCGATTCCGGCAGCTTGATGCCGGCGAGCGCCGCGCTGGCCTGGTGGCTGGTGGCGACCGGCGGCTTCGCCGGCGGTTACTTCACGGCGCGGCTGATGGACCATGCGGTCGCCGGCCAGATCCCGCCGAAGCTGCGCCAGTTCCTGATTGCGGTCGGGGTGCTGGTGCTCGCGGCCGCCGGCCGGGCCGCATCGGCGCCATCGGCGGTACCGAGCGCGGCAGGCGTGATCGCCGGCCTGGCGACCCTGCTGCTGGGCGCCGCGATGGCATTCTGCGGCGCATATTTCGCCTTGCGCAAAACCTAAGCATCAAGGCCCGGCTCGGGCAGCCGGAATCACCAAAGGCCGCCCGGAGATCCGCGCGGCCTTTGGCCTCATCGAAGCGTCACATCGCCGTCGTAACTCAACCGGCAGCCCGCAGATTGATCTGGCTCTCCGCCAGGGTGTTCAGCTTCTTGTCGGTCGCCTTCTCTTCGTCCAGCGTCTTTTGCAGCACCGCTGCACAATCGTTGCGTCCGAGCAGCTTGGCCCACGAAACCAGGCTGCCGTAGCGCACGATTTCGTAGTGTTCGACCGCCTGGGCGGCGTTGATCAGCGCCGCGTCGAGCACCTTCTTGTCCTCGACTTCGCCGGCGGTCTCATCGGCCTCTTCGATGATGCCGTCGATCGCCGGGCAATCGACCGCCTTGGGCTGGACACCGTGCATTTCGAACACCTGCTCGAGCCGTTTCACGTGGCCCTTGGTCTCGTCGAAATGCGTCAGGAACCCTTGTTTCAGCATCGGATCCGAGGCTTTGTCGGCCATCTTGGGAATCGCCTTCAGAAGCTGCTTCTCGGCGTAGTAGATGTCCTGCAACTGATGCACGAACAGATCATCCATCGTCTTGATGTCTTTAGTGAAAAGTCCCATTGCCGATCCTCTCTCGTTGCGCCCGGCGGGCGCTGGGCAAGCCCTGCCGCGGCCGTCGGGGCGTTAACCAGCGACAGCGAACGTTCGTTCCGGATCAGACCGGGCAAGCCGTCGCAATGGCGCGCACCGGGCGAGGCGCCTATATGGCAGCGGGCGGCCGATATGGCGGCTCTTCGGGGCGGCCATGCAGCCGTCGACCGGCTCATTTGCGTCACGTCAAGGGCGCATCCTGCCGGTCGTCTCATCGATGTGGCGATCCGCGCGTGACAGTACGGCGGATTGCACGACGGGGTATTTATGCCCTAAGGAATTGCGCGGATGAGTAAGTCGGATGCCGGTAGCAATGTGGTGCTGCGGGCGGTGTCCGTCGCGTTGCCGCCCCGCCGGGAGGACGAATGCATCGACTGCTGAGCGCGCTGGGGCGTGGCTTCAAGACGTATATCGGCTGGAAACGGGTCGGTATCGTCGCCAGCATCCTGATTATCGGCTTCGCGATTACGTCGCTGATCCGTACCCTCAAGGGGGTCGATCACACCATCATTCTGACCGCGCTGACCGAGAAGAGCCCGACCCAGATCGGGCTGGCGGCGCTGTGCGTGGTGGGGGCGTTCTGCACCCTGACGTTCTACGACTTCTTCGCCCTGCGAACGATCGGCAAGCTGCACGTGCCTTACCGCATCGCGGCGCTGTCGTCGTTCACCTCCTACGTCATCGGTCACAATCTCGGCGCCACGGTGTTCACCGGCGGTGCGATCCGGTTCCGGATCTATTCGGACTACGGTCTGTCGGCGATCGATGTCGCCAAGATCTGCTTCATCTCCGGCCTGACGTTCTGGCTCGGCAATCTGTTCGTGCTCGGCATCGGCATGATCTGGCACCCGGCCGCGGCGAGCGCGATGGACCTGCTGCCCGACCAGATCAACCGGCTGATCGGTGTCGCCTGTCTGGCCGGCATCGCCGCCTATTTCGTCTGGCTGGCGACCGGCAAGAAGCGCCGCGAACTCGGCCAGAACGGCTGGAAGGTGGTGCTGCCGTCGGCCAAGCTGACGCTGGTGCAGGTGCTGATCGGCGTGGTCGATCTCGGGTTCTGCGCGCTGGCGATGTACCTGTTGATGCCGGCCGAGCCCTATATCGACTATGTGTCGCTGGCGGTGGTGTTCATCCTTGCGACCCTGCTCGGCTTCGCCAGTCACGCCCCCGGCAGCCTCGGCGTGTTCGACGCCGCGATGCTGGTTGCGCTGCCGATGTTCGCCCGCGAGGACATCATCGCCACGCTGCTGATCTACCGCGTGCTGTATTTCCTGCTGCCGTTCGGGATCGCGATCTCGATCATGGGGCTGCGCGAGATCTGGCTCAGCGTGATCAAGCCGTGGCAGGAGCGCCGCAACGGCAACGGTCACGCCGCAACCGCCGCTGCACCGGCGCACGCGCCGGTCGGGCAGGTGGCCCAGCGTTCGTCCAAGCTCTGACCGCGAAATTCGCTCGTCGCAGCAGCCGGGGCCCCATATTTTGGCCTCAACCGCAGCGTCATTGACCGAAATCGCTCATGGCCGCGTGTTCACGATGTCTCGTATCCGCTCACTGGCGTTGCTGCTGCTGCTGACCGGCACGGCAGGCGCCCCGATCGCTCCCGCCCTCGCCCAGGCGCCGTTGCTCGGCGGCTCCGACCCCGCGGCTTCCGCCCCGCCGGTCGCGGCTCAGCCGGCAGCACCGCCGATCGCGGCGGTGCCGGTCACCGACGGCTCGATCCAGATCGATTGGGAGGTGCGCAACCGCTTCCGGCTGTTTCGCGAGGAGCGCGACTTCCGCGAGCAGGTCGAGGCGCTGTCCGGCCTGACGGTGCTGGCGTCCGAGCAGACCCTCGGCCGGCAGAGCGAAGGCCGCGGCTGGGCCCGCAACGTCGTCAACCGGCTGTGCATCGATCTCGCCGGCCGGGTCAACGAGCCCTGCACCCGTGACGGCGTCAAGGAAAGCTACCTCACCCCGACCGAGCATCCGGTGACGGTGCGGCTCGCCGGCGCGATCCCGGTCGGTGCGATCTGCGCCTGGACGTTCGACGACGGCGACGGTCCGCGCAACGCCACCCAGGACTGCGCCGAGCCGATCAATTTCCGCGCCCGCTACGGCAAGCCGACGATCGCCTCCGTCGACATTACCAGCGGTGCGGATGCGCCGCTGCGCGTCACCACCCAGATCATGGTGCGGGATTTCTTCATCGCCGGCCTCGGCGACTCGATCGGCTCCGGCGAAGGCAATCCGGACCGCGCCATCGCGCTGTCGGACGAGGGCTTCTGCTTCAAGTCGTATCTCGGCAGCGGCATCGGCCAGTTCTACCGGCCGAGCCGGGCCGGCTTCAAAGGCGGCCGCGCCTGCGAGGCGCCCGACACACTGGCGAACTGGCAGCGTTATTCGGCGACCTGGTTCAACGCCGCCTGCCACCGCTCGCTGTACAGCTACCAGACCCGCACCGCGCTGGCGCTGGCGGTGCGGCATCCGCACATCGCGGTCACCTATCTGCCGCTCGCCTGCACCGGCGCCACCATCACCGACGGGCTGTTCGGCTCGCAGCGCGCCCGCGAGTGCATCCGCACCAAATCCGGTACCTCGTGTCCCGGCAGCGTCGACGGCCAGCTCGGCGAACTGCGGGCCGCGCTCACCGCGGTGCACCGCCGTCAGCCGGACCGCAATCTCGACCTGGTGCTGCTGTCGATCGGCGCCAACGACATCAACTTCTCGGGCCTCGTGGCCGACGTCATCGTCGACTCGCCGACCGAGCGGGCGCTGTTCCGCCGCTCCGGCGTGATCGGCTCGGTCGAGGAATCGCGCACCGCGCTGGCCCGCACCCTGCCACGGGATTTCGCGCGGCTGCGCGAGGCGCTGAAGCCGATGGTCGGGGATCTATCGCGCGTGGTCTATGTCGCCTACGGCAACCCCGCACTATCCAATCGCGGCACGCCGTGCCCGGGCGGCCCGGCCGGCTTCGACATCCATCCCTCGTTCAACGCCGATCCGACCCGGCTCGGAGCGGTCTCCTCGTTCGTCGACAACGAATTCCTGCCGCGGCTGAAGGATCTGGCGCAATGCTCCAACGGGGTGCTGTGCCGCGATCCGTCGTCGGATCGGATGACCTTCGTCGACAGCCATCAGCGGGCATTCGCCGATCACGGCTTCTGCGCCCGCGCCGCCACCGATCCCGAATTCGATCGCGCCTGCTTCTCGCAGAACGGCACCAGCTTCAACGCCGACATCGTCACCGCCGGCAACTCGCCGATGACCTGCGGCGCCGGCGCCAGCAACTACCGTGCTTACCTGCCGCGTGCCCGCTGGATCCGCGACGCCAACGACAGTTACTTCGCCGCGATGACCTATCCGCAGGGTCTCGCCGCAGCGATCCAGCCGGCCGACATCCATGACGCGACCTGGGGCGTGGTCTCGGCGGTGTACGGCGGCGCGATTCATCCGACCGCCGAAGGCCACGCCGCGATGGCCGACGCTGCGGTGCCGGCGGTCGAGGCGGTGCTGTCGCTGCAGCCCGGCGGCCCCGACGTGGTGAGCCAGCCGCTGCCGCCGCCGGCGGTGACGGCTCCGGCGACCACCGAGTAGAAGCGCTCAGCTTCGGATGGTTCAGACCTGAAATGATCGACTCGGGCTCCCGTGGGTCCGAGCAGGACAGCATCCAACAAAAAAGAGCGCCCTCATTCCGAGAGCGCTCTTTTTTTGTTTGTTCGCCGCAATCCTCAGAAACAGACGTCGTTTGGCTTGCGCTTCACTTCGCCGGGGCCGGCGCCATTGCGCCGCCCTTCGGGGCTGGGGCCGGCGGAGCCTTGGCCTTCCCGGCCGTTCCCGGCGCGGCGGCCGGTTTGCCGGCTTGCGCCGCCTGGGTGGCGGCCTGCTCGGGCATGAACTTGGCGACGATCTCCGGATCGAGCTGCGAGATCGCAGCGTCGGGCAGCCTGAACCAGTCCTCGTCCTGGCCGAGCGCCGGCGTCATCAGATAGCCGCGCAGTGTCAGGGTCTGGCCATCGGGGCTGACCGTCAGCATCGCCTTCCACACATCGCCGTTGCGCGGATCGAGGATGTTGCCGTTCTCATAGACACGGCCCTTCCGCTTCATATCGCGGATCAGCGAGATACCGAGAATCGGCTGGTTCTTGCGGTCGTCCTCGCACTCCTCGCAGACCGTCAGGTTGGGCTGTCCGGCCTGCGGAAAGCTCTTGGCGACGACGCCCTCGTACATGTTGTTGCCGCGATCGAGCATCAGCACCCAGACCACCGGCTTGCCGCCGGGCTTGCCGGTGTCGGTGCGTTGCCACAGGCCGGCGGCGGTCGGTTCCGCGGCGACCGACGGGGCGGCCGCGGATAGCAACAGTGCGAAGGCAGCAGCAGCGGCCCGCGCGACTAATCGGATCGGTCGATGTGTAGTCGGTCGATGTGAGATCATAGCAACACCTGAAACATCGCGATGAGACCACAATATGGCGGATCGATCCGGCAATCCAGTGAGCAGAGCGCGGCGGATCGCGATCGATTTTATGACGCGGCGATGTCGAGGGGCGGGTCCGCAGCGCGTCGGGAGGGAACTCGCACCGTCGTCGCCAGCGCAGCGCCGAGGCAGATCGCCACCGGCAACCAGAACAGGATGTAGAGATAGCTGAGATCGCTCGGGAGAATCTCGTAATCGACTGAACTCGCCGCCAGAGCGGCCGCGAGCAGCGCCAGCGCGGTGACTTCTCCCGACCTGCGAAATGCCCGCCACCCGCTCGCCGTCGAAGCCACAACAACCGCTGCCAGCGCCAGAGCCGCGACGACGCCGCCGCGGACCGCTGCACACATGAAGATGTTGTGGCCGTTCATCACTTCGGTGCCGCTCGGCAAGATCACTCGGGTGTCGAAGGCAAGACCGTAGCCGAGCCACGGCTTCAACGTCACCATGTGCAGATAGACTGGCCACAGCTCGAAGCGCAGACTGTCCCTCCGCTGCACCAATTCACCCGCGAGCGGCGTGAGCAGCGCGGCAACCAGCGCGATCGCCAGCAGTGCGGCGACCGCCGCAGCGACCCGCCAATTGGCCGCGAGCAGCACTGCGACGCCGATACCGGCCAGCGCTGCCATCAGCGAACCTCGGCTGCCCGAAAGCAGCACTGCGGCCAGCAGCACCAGTGCAGAAACAAACAGCAACACAAATTGCCAGAAACGCAGCCGGCGCGTCGCCATGATCGCCACCGCACCGACACACGGCATCGCGTAGATCAGGCCGACGACGTTGGAATTGTAGTACAGGCTCAGCCCCTTGGTGCCCTCCAGCCGCATCGAGAGCATCGCGGACAGCGACCAATTGCTGAACGAGCCGATATCGCGGATCGCGGCAAAGGCCGCCACCGGCGCCAACCAGAGAAACAGCAATCTGAGAAAATCCCCATCGCGGCGGCTGGCGAGATAGGTCACGATGGCGACGAACACCAACACTGCCGCAACGTAGCGCAGGTTCTTCCACAACAGCGCGCCCGAAACGCCGTCGCCGAGCAGCGAGGTGACGATGATCACCGCGAGAAACCCTGCCGAGGCGACGAACACGCCGGACTTCACGATCGGCAGGAAGTTGCGCAGCGGCAGCGCCGTGATCAGCAGCGTCGGCAGCACCAGGAACCACAGCACGGTGCGTGCCAGCCAGATGCTGTGCATCACATACATCAGGCACATCGCCAATACGAACAGCCGCTCCGGCGCTCTGACTGCCGACAGCCAGGCACGGCTCCGGTCGAACGCCGAATTCGGCGACGGATGGGCGACGGTAGTTACCATGTAACCTCTATCTGGGGTGAGTAGCAGACCCCGTCGCGGCCAGACCGCGCAACACCTCGGTGAGCCGCGTCGCCGATTGAGCCCAGGTCACCGGGCGATAGCCGGCGCGGATCGCTGCTTCGTAACGGGCAAGTTGCTCGGGCGCCGCGATCAGGTCAAGAACGGCGTCTCGCCAGGCGACGAAATCGAGCGGATCGAGATGGCGCGCCAGGCCGGCACCGGCTTCCGGTAGTGACGATGAGTCCGAGGCAAGGCAGTATTTACCGAAAGCGAGGCTCTCCGAGACCGGCAGCCCCCACCCCTCGTAGAACGATGGGTACAGCGTGAACAGACATTGCTGATACAGCCACGCCAGTTCGTCGTCGCCGGCGCGCGGCAGGTGCAGAATCGAGTTCGCGGTGACCGGATCATTGGCGATCTGCCACAGCAGATCGGTGCTGCCGAATCCCGGCTGGCCGACGATCACCAGCGTCGGCAGATTCGGCGTGTTCTGCTCGGTGAGCCGGCGCCAGAGGTGGTACAACAGGTCGAAATTCTTGCGCGACTGGATCGTCGAAACGCTGATCACGAAGCGTGCGGCCTGGGCGCCGGTGAGAGCCGCAGGGCGCCGCGCCGTCTGAGGCGCCGGAATATCGGCGCCGAGATGCACGATCTCGACATCGCCGCGCATCCCGCCGTGGCGCTGCGCATAGCCGAGGATGTCGCGTTTGGTCGCCTCCGAAATCGACACCACCAGATCGGCTTCCTGAATCAGGAACTGTGCATAGGCATCGAACTTCGCGACGAAATCGCCGCCGGCAAAGAACTGCGGCGCCACCGCCGGGATGAAGTCCTGGCACAGCGCCGCGACCCTGGTGCCGCGCTCGCGGCGCATCCGCGCGACGGCGGCGAAATCCACCCGCGACCAGTTCTCGCCGGCGAGAAACAGCACCTCACCGAGCCCGCCCCCGCCCAGTTTCGGCAGCGGCTCGGTGTGGCTGGTCTTGCGCAGCAACGAGGCGGTCGCGCCTCGCACCGCCGTCTTGACCGCCCGCTCGACCGACTTGCCGATCGGCTTCAGGGTGGCGGCGATCCCGCTGCTCGACCTGGATTTCGGCTTGCTCGCGACCGGCTTGCCGCTCAGATCGGGCGGCGCCGCCACCGCGACGTAATCGCGCCGCAGCGGGTCGAAGCGGCAGAACCTGAGCGTTGCCGCCATTTCGGCCGACAGCGCACGGATGTAACTTTGTTCAACGCGGAGCGTGCCGTTCATCTGGCCTGAGCGCGCCCGCGCGCTGGTCGAGACGTCCATCCACAGCCAGGGCTGATCGTGCCGGTCGGCAGTCTGATCCAAGGTGCTGTCCGTCGTTTGTTGATCCGGCCGCGCCGGAAGCGCTGGCTGGGACGCGGGTCTAGCGGGTCGGAGTCCGCAGCGTCAATGCCGGCCGCTTGCATTGCCTTCTCCGGCGGAGTCTAAGTTCCTCTGCCGCCCGCGAAGGTCGGCCAGAGCGATGAGGGAATGGCGTGCCGCCGGAGCAACCCCAGGTCTCGGTGATCATGCCGGTCCGCGACGGCGAGCGTTGGCTCGGCGAGGCGATCTGCAGCATCCGGAATCAGACGCTGACCGGTCTCGAACTGCTGGTGATCGACGACGGTTCCACTGACGCCACGCCCGCGATTCTGGCCGAAGCGGCGGCCGGCGACCCGCGGATCGTCGTGCTGAAGCAGCAACGTGACGGGCTGGTGGCCGCGCTCAACCGCGGTCTGGCCGCGGCCCGTGCCCCGCTGATCGCCCGGCTCGACGCCGACGATGTCGCGCTGCCCGACCGGCTGGCGCGGCAGGTCGACTACATGGCAGCGCATCCCGACGTCGTGCTGCTCGGCGGCTGGGCGACGGTCATCGACGAGCACGGCCGGCCCAATGGGCGAGACATGCGGCCGAGCCCGAAGAATCTGCAGGCGACGCTACTGAAGAAGAGCCCGTTCATTCATCCGACCGTGACGTTCCGCGCCGAGGCGGCGCGCCGGGTCGGCGGCTATCATGCGGCGTTCGAGGCCGGCGAGGACTACGATTTCTGGCTGCGCCTCGCCGATATCGGCGAGGTGGCGATCCTGCCGGAGCCGCTGATCCGGTATCGCGAGCATGGCGGCAGCGTCACCCGGACAAGACAACTGCGCCAGATCTACTCCGCCCGGCTCGCCAAGCTCGCCGCGGCGGAGCGGCGGGCCGGGCGGCCCGACCCGTCGGCTGCACTCTTCGCCCCGCCCGATTGGCACGACCCGTCCCCCGGTCCGTTCGAGCGCGAGAGCTCGCTGCTGTTCCGAGTGCTGGAACTGGCCGATCCTGCCGTTGCAGCCAAGACCTCCGCCGCGGCGATCGATCTCGACGCCATCACCTCACAACTTGCGGGTCTGACCGCCGGTGAACGCAAATTCGCACGAGCCGCGCTGCTCAACCTGCTGCGCCGGCACCACGATGCGCCCGAGCTTTCGCGCGCGAAGCTGTACTGGTTGCTGCTCAGGCTCGGCCCCTTGAAGGCGGCCAAGTTACTGATCGCGAAGTAATTGGCGAACGCCTTCGGGCGCAATCGGACTACGTCGCGGCCCGACCCGGCTGCACGAAACGCCTGGCCAGCGCGTGATAGATCCCCTCCTCGGCGATCAGCCGCGAGGTCGCGTAGGCGATCAGGGCGGTGGCCATCAGCGGAATCACCATCGCGTGGTTGTCGGTCATCTCGATCACGATGACGAAGGCGGTGATCGGAGCCTGCACCACGCCGGAAAAATAGGCCACCATCCCGAGCAGCATGATCGCCGCGATCGGCGTCGCCGGAAACAATGCCGCGACGTTGCTGCCGAGCCCGGCGCCGACGGCGAGCGAGGGCGAGAAGATGCCGCCGGGCAAGCCGCTGACCGAGGATAGCGTGGTCGCGAGGAACTTCAGCACCCCGAAATCCTCCGGCAGCGCCGTGCCGCTCTCCAGCGCCGACTTCACCTGGGTGTAGCCGGTGCCGTAGATCGTGTCGCCGGACACTAGACCGCAGATCGCGACCGCCAATCCGCAGACCAGGGCCACGATCAGCGGCCAGCGATTGAACACGGCGGATGCGCCGGCTGCGACGACGAGGCGGATGAACAGACCGCCGGCCGCCCCGCCGACGATCCCGCAGGCCGGAATCGCCAGCCAGTCGATGCCACCGTGCAATCCCATCGCGCTGGTGCCGAAATACGTGTAGTTGCCGAGCAGCGCGATCGACGTCAGGCCCGCAGCCACCACCGCCGCAATGATCAGCGTGCTCGACCGCGTTTCGAACGAGCGGCTCATTTCCTCGATGCCGAAGATGATCCCGGCCAGCGGCGTATTGAACGCCGCGGCGACGCCGGCCGAGGCGCCGGCCAGGATCAAGCCGGGCTGGCGGCGCGGCGAGAAGCGGCCGAGCGCGAACATGATCGAGGCCCCGATCTGCACCGTCGGCCCCTCGCGGCCGACCGAGGCGCCGGCCAGCAGACCGAACAGCGTCAGCAGAAATTTGCCGATCGCGATCCGCAGTGACACCAGCCTGGCTCGCGCCGTCTGATCGGTGAGGCGGCGCGCGGCGATCGCCTGCGGAATGCCGCTGCCCTGCGCGTTCTGGAAGAAGCGATTGGTGAGGTACACCGACAGCAGAAAGCCGAGCGGCGTCACCAGCAGCGGCAGGTAGCGCGAGTGGCCGAGCAGGCCAGCGAACAGCAGTTGCGCCCAGTCGGCGAGCTGCGCCAGCGCCGCCGCCGCAGCGCCCACCACGACGCCGCCGAGCAGAAAGATCGCCCGCCGCCGCGACCGCGTCGACGCGATGATCAGGATGCGCTTGTGGCGGTGGGACAGAGCAAACTTCATCGCCGTGATCAGCAGCTCAGGCAGGCTTGAATGAGACGTCTTTCTTGACGCGCATCGCTCGAGCGAGTCCAGCGCGAACCGGCGTCACTTTGACGTGACCTGCGCGGGCACGCCCCAAATACAAAAGAGCGCGCCTGAACGGACGCGCTCTTTCGAAAATCGAACAAGCCGGCGTTCTCAGTTCACGCCGAGCTTCTTCTGCAGATTGGTCGACGAGGTCGTGTACTGGAACACGACACGCTTGTCCGGGTAGACGTACTTGACGGCCTTCTGCGCCATCAGCGCACCCTCGTGGAAGCCCGACAGGATCAGCTTCAGCTTGCCCGGATAGGTGTTGATGTCGCCGATCGCGAAGATGCCGGGGACGTTGGTTTCGAACGTGCCGGTGTCGACCGGGATCAGGTTGTTCTCGAGCTCGAGGCCCCAGTTCGCCACCGGGCCGAGCTTCATGGTGAGACCGAAGAACGGCAGCATCGCGTCGCACGTGATCTGCGACACCGAGTTGTCGTTGAGCTTCACGGTCGCGCCCGAGAGCTGGCCGTTGTCGCCCTGCAGCTCGGTGATCTGGCCGATCTTGAGATCTAGCTTGCCGCTGGCGACGAGCTGGCGCATCTGCTCGACCGAATGCGGCGCGCCGCGGAATTCGTCGCGGCGGTGCACCAGCGTCATGCTCTTGGCGATCGGGTTGAGGTTCAGCGTCCAGTCGAGCGCGCTATCGCCGCCGCCGACGATCAGGATGTCCTTGCCGCGGAAGTCTTCCATCTTGCGCACTGCGTAGTGCACCGACTTGCCCTCGTAGGCTTCGACACCGGGCACCGGCGGACGCTTCGGCAGGAACGAGCCGCCGCCGGCCGCCACCACCAGCACGGTGCATTCGAACACGGTGCCGGCGTTGGTGGTGACGCGGAACCCGGGGTCGCCGATCTTCTCGACGTTCTCCACCATCTCGCTGAGATGGAAGGTCGGGTTGAACGGCTTGATCTGCTCCATCAGCGCTTCGGTGAGTCCGTGGCCGGTGATCATCGGTATGCCGGGAATGTCGTAGATCGGCTTCTCCGGATACAGCTCGGCGCACTGACCGCCGACCTTGTCGAGGATGTCGACGAGGTGAGTCTTGACGTCCAGCAGGCCCAGCTCGAACACGGCGAATAGTCCGCACGGACCCGCGCCAACAATCAGCACGTCGGTTTTGATCGTTTCGGTCATCTTGGTTTCTTTGTCGGTTGAAGATGTTCGGACGCGGGCGGTCCGGTCGCGGCCTGTCTAACCAAGCCCGGCGGGGGAGAAAAGCCATAAAAGACTATTGGTATCTTGTTCTAGCGCAAGATTTGCGTTCAATGGTTCTAAAAAGCCCGGAGAATGGCCCTTGACCGCACGATCTCGTGACCACGCGCTGCCGCAGCTCGCCGACTTCCCGTTCCGCCTCGCGGACAACGTCCGCTTCGCCGACCTCGATCCGAACAACCACGTCAACAACGCGGTTTACGCCAGTTATTTCGAGACCGGCCGGGTCACGCTGATGAAGGATCCGAACCACGGACTGATCCCGCCCGGACTATCCTGGGTGCTGGTCCGGCTCGACATTCACTTCCGCAGCGAACTGCACTGGCCGGGCAAGATCGAGCTCGGGCTCGGCCTGGTCAAACTGGGGCGCACCTCGACGCATTTCGATCAGGTGGTGTTCTCAGAAGGCGTCTGCGTCGCCTCGGCGCGCGCCGTCACCGTGCTGGTCGACGAGACCAGCCGCAAGCCGGCGCCGCTGACCGAACAGATCATCGCCAATCTGGCGCCGTGGTGGCGCCGCGGCATCGAACACGACTGATACTCGAGCGGTCCTACCTCGAATCGGATCGGGACCGCGCTTCGGCGTGCTCACAACGAAGACGCCGATCAATAAGAGAGCCGCCGCGCAGCAGTCCGCGCGACGGCTCTCTTATAGCAGATAGCTGAATTCAGGCCTGGCGTTCGGGCGTGGTGACGATCAGCCCGTCGAGCTCGTTCGAAACCTTGATCTGGCACGACAGCCGAGAATTCGGGCGGACATCGTAGCCGAAATCGAGCATGTCCTCTTCCATCGGGGACGGGCCGCCGACCTTCTCGCGCCAGGCTTCGTCGACATAGACGTGGCAGGTCGCGCAGGCGCAGGCGCCGCCGCATTCTGCCTCGACGCCGGGAATGGCGTTGCGGATCGCCGCTTCCATCACCGTCGCGCCTTCCTCGACTTCGACAGTGCGGGTTTCACCGGTGTGATCAACGAAGTGAATCTTGGCCATGATTGCTCGTCGGACGCTTTGCTCGTTTTATGAATTATGGACTGACGCGCCAGTCCTATAGCGTCTCGGCCGGCGTTCCGCCAGCCGTCGCGCCTTTCAAAAGCCGGGGCGGGACGGCTTGACGCGGTCGTCGATCGCGGCGCGGGCGTGGTCGACCGCAGCTTCCAGCACGGCGAGCGGTTCCGCGGCGTCCTCGCCGCGGCGCAGTGCATCTTCGACACCGGCGGCGGCGTCCGCCACTGCGAACGCGCCGATCGAGCGGGCCGAGCCTTTCAACGTGTGGGCGAGTGCCGCGGCATCGGCCGGCCACGACGCCAGCAGCGCCATCAGGCTGGCGGCCTGGGCGGTGAACAGCAACAGCACTTCACGCTCGAGCGCGGCGTCGCCGAGCGTCATCTTTTGGAGATGCGCGTCGTCGATCGGCTCGAAATCCGGAACCAGCGGCGGCGATGGCATCCATTCGATCCGTTCGACCTGTAGTGGCACGTCTCACCTCGGGACAGAATTGCGGTTTTCCACATCTGGGCAATCCAGGCCGGGAAGCGAACCACGAGTCTGGTTAACGCATTCTTGCCGGTGCAGGTGCACCGTTTTGGGACAACGTCGCGAATTTGCCGCTCTGATGTCGCTAAAATGCCACCGTTACCGTTCGGCCAGGTAGGATTTTTCCGTTCTCCGAAGGGCTTAGCCCCCGATGCCGTTAACGATGATTAAGAAAGTCTTAATCCGAACCATTTCATTCGCGGCATCCAGCCAATAGGATGTTTCAGGAAGTGGCGGACAAAAGCGCGGTGGGAATGGGGTTCAACTTCGCCGTGCTGGGGGAGCACCGAGGGGCCTGTCTGCGGTCTCCACTGAACCGACGTCCCCGGATGCGTAACAAGGGCGTAAATCAAGATGGCGAACAATCCCAAGAAGATCAAAGATCCGACCGAAGTCGCGCTGTCGGCGATTCAGGAAGCCCTGAATATCCCCGATGCGCCGCCGGCCGGTGACGATCAGGGCGACCGGCCCAAGGAAAGTGTGCCAGTTTCGGACACCGAGCCCAGCTTCTCCGATCTGCCCGAGCTGGCCGCCGAGCCTCGGATCGCGCCGCCGGCGCCGAGCTTCGAGCCGGCCGCCGAACGCAATTTCGCC
Organism: Rhodopseudomonas palustris; assembly: GCF_007005445.1. Taxonomy (NCBI): domain Bacteria; kingdom Pseudomonadati; phylum Pseudomonadota; class Alphaproteobacteria; order Hyphomicrobiales; family Nitrobacteraceae; genus Rhodopseudomonas; species Rhodopseudomonas palustris. The sequence goes on from NZ_CP041387.1 coordinate 3,322,830, forward strand.
AGCCGCCCCGCCAACGACGACCGCGAAACCATCGGCCAATTGCTGCAGTCGCTGCAAAAGGGCCGCACCACCCGCAACGTCTACACGATCGCGTCGATTTTCGCCGGCGTCTGGGTGTTCGGCGGCATCGTGCTGACCATCAGCTTCCTGCCGTCGCTGCAGGCCGTGATCGGCCAGGGCAGCGGCGGCGTGCTGGCGCTGGCCGGCCTGCTCGCGCTGTTTTTCGCCCCGGTGATGCTGTTCTATTTCCTCGCCAGCCTCGCCTGGCGCGGCCAGGAACTGCGGATGATCGCCCAGTCGATGGCGCAGGTCGCGATCCGGTTTTCCGAACCCGAAATCGCCGCCAGCGACTCGGTGGTGACCGTCGGTCAGGCGATCCGCCGCGAGGTCGCCGCGATGGGCGACGGCGTCGAGCGCGCGATCGCGCGTGCCAGCGAACTCGAAGCCCTGGTCGCCAACGAAGTGTCGGCGCTGGAGCGCGCCTATTCGGACAACGAAGTGCGCATTCGCGCGCTGCTGCAGGACATCGCGCATCAGCGCGACAATCTGGTCGGCCAGGCCGAGCAGGTCCGCAGCGCGATTTCCGGCGTGCAGATCGACCTGCGCCACGACATCGCGCTGATTTCGGACGCGATCGCCAGCCGCGTCGACGAAGTCGCCAAGAGCATCACCAGCGCGCTGGAAGAGCGCGGCGCCCACATCACCAGCGCGCTCGGCCACGCCGGTGACAACATGATTCTGGCGCTCGGCGAGCGCGGCGGCGAACTGCTCGACCGCCTCGAGGAGGCCAGTGCCGAGACCACCCGCGCGGTGCTCGACGCCAGCGAGCGGCTGACCACCAGCCTCAACTTCAAGACCGGCCACGTCCACGCCGAGTTCGTCGAACTCGCCGATCGCGTCCACGACATGATGAACGAGCGGCTCGACCGCATCACCACCGACTTCGAGCAGCGTTCGTCAACCATCATCGACGGCATCTCGGAGCGCACCGAGCAGGTGCAGGATTCTCTGAAGAACTCCGGCGACTCGCTGCTGCTCGAACTCGAGCTGCGCAGCACCGATCTGGTCAGCAAGATCGACGACGCCGGCCATCGCCTCGCCGACCAGATCCTGACCAGCGGCGACAAGGCGAGCGAAGCGCTCGACGTCACCGTCAACACCCTGGTCTCCAAGGTGGTCAGCCAGACCGAAGCCACCCACGACACGCTCAGCATCCAGATCAGCGCGTTCGACGATCTGGTGAAGCAGCAGGGCACCGAGCTCGCCGAGAAGTTCGCGCGCGACAGCGGCACGCTCGGCGCGCTGATCACCCGTCACATCTCCGAATTCGACCGCACCGTGAAGACGTTCGGCGGCGAGATCGTCGAGCGGATGGGCCAGCGCACCCAGGACATTAACGACACCCTGAAGACCTACGTCGACAATTTCGACCAGCGCGTCGCAACCGGCTCCGGCGAGATCACCGCGCGGCTGGACGATCGCCTGCACCAGTTCGAAACCCTGTTCGACACCCGCGTCGGCAGCCTCGACGGCGCGATCGACAACCGCCTCAAGGCGCTCGACGACACCGTCGGCAATCACCTCAACTCGCTCGAACGCATCCTCGACACCCGCACCGAAGCGGTCTCCGGCAACATCGACGGCCGGATCGAGAAGCTCGCCTCGACGCTGTCGACCGGCGCCGCCAATGCGGTGGAGGCGATCGACTCGCGGATCGTGCAGCTCAGCACCACGTTGTCGACCGGTACGTCGAGCGCCGCCGAGATCATCGACGGCCGGATCGCGACGCTGACCACCACGCTGTCGACCGGCGCGGCGAACGCAGCCGAACTGATCGACGACCGCATCACCACGCTCACCACGACGCTGTCGACCGGCGCGGTGCAGGCGATCGAGGCGATCGACTCGCGGCTGACCCACCTCACCCACTCGCTCACCGACGGCACCGCCCAGGCGATCGACGCGATCGATCACCGCATCGGCGCGGTCACCGAGACCATCGACAGCCGCACCGCCAATCTCAGCGCCACCGTCAGCGCGCGCTTCCAGGAGATCCACGACGGCCTCGAAAACCGCGTCACCGCGGTGATCAACGACGTCGACCTCCGGGTGTCGCAGTTCGAGGACCTGCTCGGCTCGCGGATCGAAGCCGTCGCCGGCCGGTTCGAGAGCAGCGGACGCGAGGCCAGCGAGCTGTTGATGGCCCGCGCCGAAGAGCTGTCGCTCGGCATCAAGACCAACGTCGCCGACGCCGAACGCACGCTCACCAGCCTGGTGGTCAGCACCGGCGACACCATCCGCAGCAGCACCCAGTCGGCCCGCGAATCCATGCTGTCGGTGTCGACCGACGTCGGCGCCCAGTTGCAGGTCACTTCGGCGGAGATCGAGCGTGCCCTCACCTCGGTCGGTACCACCGCCGCCGCGACCGTGGTGTCGAGCGCGACCGAGGCCCAGGCCAAGCTGACCATGGTGTCGACCGAAGCAGCGATGCAGTTCCGCTCGCTGTCCGACGATATCGAACGCACCCTGTCGGCGGCCGGCACCGCGACCGCCGCGACCGTGCTGGCCGGCGCCCGCGAGGCCCAGACCACGCTGGTCGCGACCTCGACCGATGTCACCAACCAGGTGAAGTCGCTGACGTCCGACATCGAGCGCACCCTGAGCGAGGTCGGCGGCAACGCCGCGGCGTCGCTGCTCGGCAGTGCCCGCGAGGCGCAGAGCACGCTTACCACCACGTCGACCGACGTCGTTGCCCAGGTGAAGTCGCTCGCCTCTGAGATCGAGCGCAGCCTGACGGAGGCCGGCGGCTCCACCGCGGCATCGGTGCTGGTCAGCGCCCGCGAGGCGCAATCCGCCCTCACCACCACCTCCACCGAAGTCGCCAATCAGGTGAAGTCGCTGGCCATCGACATCGAACGCACCCTCACCGGTGCCGGCGACACCACCTCGGCCTCGGTGCTGGCGAGCGCCCGCGAAGCCCACGCCACCCTGGTGTCGGCATCGTCCGAGGTCACCGGCCAGATCCGTTCGCTGTCGACCGACATCGAACGCACACTTTACGCAGCCGGCAACGCCACCGCCGAAGCCGTGCTCAGCGGCGCGCGCGCCGCGCAGTCGACCCTGGTCTCGGCTTCGGAAGAGACCTCCGACAAGGTCAAGGCGCTGAGTGCGGAGGTTCAGCGCACGCTGCTCGAAGCCGGCACCACGACCGCCGATGCGATCGTCGCCGGTGCCCGCGAGGCACAGTCCACGCTGGTCGCCGCGTCGTCGGAAACCACCAGCCAGGTGACGACGCTGACCGCAGACGTCGAACGCCGGCTATCCGCCTCCGGCGCCAGCACGATCGAGACCATCTTGGCCGGTGCGCGTGAAGCGCAGAACACCCTGGTGGCGACCTCGACCGAGGCCGCCAACCAGGTCAAGTCGCTGGCCAGCGACGTCGAGCGCACGCTCACGGCTGCCGGCAGCGCGACCGCCGGTGCCCTGCTCGCCAGTGCGCGCGAAGTCCAGACCACCTTGGTTTCGACCGCGACCGAATCCGCCGACCAGGTCCGCTCGATCGCCGCCGATGTCGAGCGCACCCTCGTCGCCACCGGCCGCAGCACCGCGGACTCCATCCTGGCCGGCGCCCGCGAGGCCCAGACCACGCTGGCGGCCGCATCGGGCGAAGCCGCCAACCACGTCAAGTCGCTGGCGGTCGACGTCGAGCGCACGCTGACCGGCGTCGGCGCCGCGACTGCATCCACCATCCTCGACAGCGCCCGCCAGGTGCAGGCCGCGCTGACCTCGAGCACGGTCGACGCCGCCGGCCAGATCAAGGCGATCTCCGCCGAGATCGAGCAGACGCTGTCGAACGTCACCAGCAACACCACCGACCACATCCAGGCCAGTGCGTCCGCAGCCCAGGCCACGCTGGTGGCGATGTCCAACGAGGTCAGCGCCAAGATCAAGTCGACCTCGGCCGACGTCGAACGGTCTGTGTTCGCCGCCAGCGGCAGCTTCGGATCGACGATTTCGGCCAAGAGCGAGGAGATCGTCGGCTACGTGCAGCAGCAGGCCGAACGGCTGTCGCAGATCATCGACGGCAAGCGCGGCGTGCTGGTCGAAGCCATCACCGGCAAGACCAGCCAGCTCACCGTCGAGATCGACCGCGTCACCGCCGATGCGCTGAACGCCATCGAGGTCCGCGGCAAGACCTTCTCGAACTCGATCCTGACCAATGGCACCGAAGTTGCCCGCTCGATCACCGGCGCGGGCGATCTGGCCACCAACGCGATCAACAAATCGCTCAAGGATCTCGACCTCGCGTCGCGGTCGGCGATCGAACAGTCGCGCCAGGTCTCGGTCACCGCCGTCACCGAAATGCAGGAGACCAGCAAGATCCTGCGCACCGACACGGTGGCGCTGTTCGAGCGGCTGCGTGAAGGCAACATCCTGTTGCAGGAAGTGCTGACCGGCGCCCACGAGAACCTCAACTCGCTGGAGCGCGCGCTGGTCACCCGGGTCGCCGACTTCGTCACCACCATGAACGAGGTCAACGCCCGCAGCGGTGCCGCGACTCAGACGCTGGAAGACCAGCTCACCGGCTTCCACGCTAAGACCGCCAAGGCGCTGGAAGATCTCGGCGCGCTGTCGGCGCAGTTCGAGGCTCACGGCCACGCTTTGGCCGAGGCGGCCGACCTGCTCGAGCACAGCAACCGTGCGGCGTCGAGCTCGGTGAGCGATCGCAGGGAGGCGCTGGAATCGCTGGTGACCACCCTCGATCTGCGCACCACCGATCTCGACCAGCGGCTCGGCCGGTTCACCAGCCTGCTGGATGAATCGCTCGCCGCCGCCGAGGAGCGCGCCCGCGACATCGCGCGGATCGTCGCCGAAACCGCCGGCGCCGGCTCGGCCAGCATCTCGCAGCAGTTCGAAGCGGTGCGCAGCGCCGCCGAGCACGAGCGCCGCCTCACCGTCGAGGCGATGCATCAGGTGTATCAGCAGGGCACGCAGGAAGCCGACGCGCTGTTCAAGCAATCGGCCGATCGCTTCACCTCGATCGTCCAGGGCATCAAGCAGATGGCCGCCGAGATGCACCACGAGCTCGAATCCACCCGCGAGGAGCTGCGCCGCGGCGTGCTGGAAATCCCGCAGGAGGCAGCCGAGAGCACCGCGCAGATGCGCAAGGTGATCGTCGACCAGATCGAAGCGCTGGCCGAACTCAACCGCATCGTCGCCCGCCATGGCCGCGGCATGGATGTGGTGACGCCGACCCGCGCCGCCGCCGCCCCCCGCGAGGCGGAGCCGGTGCTGGCCGCCGCCGGCAGCGGACGAGCCGAAACGGTCGCCGCCCGCCCGGCTTCACGAGGCCGCGACTCCAGCGCCGCGACGCTGCCGCCGCCGGACCTCGGCCTGCCGGCCGGGCCGCGCCGCACCGAAGCGCCGCCGGTCGCGCCCGGCAACGCCGACCAGGGCCGTGACGGCTGGCTGTCGGAGCTGCTGAACCGCGCCGACACCAGCGCCGAGCGCGAACCGCCGCGCAGCCGCGCCGCCCAGCAATCCCAGGCTGCGATGAGCGGCAATCCGCTGGAATCGCTGTCGCTCGACATCGGCCGGCTGATGGACCGCAACCTCGCGCTGGAAATGTGGGAGCGCTATCAGCGCGGTGAGGCGAAGTCCTTCACCAAGCGGCTGTACACCCCGGCCGGCCAGAAGGCGTTCGACGAGGTCGCCCGCAAGTATCGCAGCGACCGCAGCTTCAAGCAGACCGTCGACCGCTACATCGCCGAGTTCGAGCGCCTGCTCGACGAGGTCGCCCGCGACGACAACGCCCCGCAGGCGCTGCGCGGCCACCTCGCCTCCGAGACCGGTCTGGTCTACACGCTGCTGGCTCACGCGGCGGGGCGGCTGGGATAAGACAGCGCCTGCCCGCGGCTCGGGCAGCGGGGTCAGCTATCAACGAGCAGAGCGGGGGCCGGTGGTCCCCGCTTTTCGTTTGGCGTTGTGGAAGCGGTGTAGCACCGCTATCTCACGTCGAGACGCTCCCCAGTTTCTGGCCCGCATCAAGTCTGGGACACACCATGCCTTCCGAACCCCGCTCACCTCGCCTCGCCGTTCTGATCGATGCCGACAACGCATCCGCCAAGATCGCCGACGGGCTGTTCGAAGAGATCGCGAAGATCGGTGAAGCCAGCGTTCGCCGGATCTACGGCGACTTCTCCACCCAGCGCTCGAAGGGCTGGGCCGATATTCTGGCGAAACACGCCATCATTCCGCAGCAACAGTTCGCCTACACGACGGGGAAGAACGCATCCGACATCACGCTGGTGATCGATGCGATGGACCTGCTTCACAGCGGCCGTTTCGATGGCTTCTGCCTGGTTTCGTCCGACAGCGACTTCACCCGTCTCGCCTCCCGGATTCGCGAGCAAGGCGTCGACGTGTTCGGCTTCGGCGAACAGAAAACCCCGGAGAGTTTCCGGCAGGCGTGCCGGCGCTTCGTCTACACCGAGAACTTGATCGCCGGAGCGGCCGACAGCAAGGGCACGGCGTCGGCTGCGAAACCGCTTCAGCCGCCGAGCGCAGCCACACCGATCATCGAACGGGTGATCAAGCAGATGGAAAGCGAAGACGGCTGGGTGTCGCTCGGTGAAGTCGGCAAGCGCCTGTCCAATCTGGCGTCCGACTTCGATCCGAGAACCTTCGGCTTCCGCAAGCTGAGCGACCTGGTGCGAAAGACCAACGCGTTCGAGCTGGAGCAGCAGAACGGCCACTCGATGCGGATTCGCCTGAAACCGATCGACGCACCGGCCGCCAAGACGACGTCCCGGCGGAGGCGCTCCGCAAGACCGAACCCGCCTACGGGCGGCGCCAAGTCCTGACCGGCCGGCGGCGCATGGTTCGAGACGGCGCTACGCGCCACCTCACCGGGAGCTCGAGCCTGTTGTCAGCATTCGGAATGCGGAGTCGTGATCCCGCCGAGAACCGAGCCTGTATGCTCTGATGCCATGCATCGACATCAGGCACATGCGTGCGGCCCGATCGATGATACCGGTGTTCGCTGCGGTTGCTACTGCGCCCGTCGCCGCGGCGGACGTGGCTGCTCGGCGCGGGCGTCCGGTGGGGCCTGTTGCGCGGTGTTGCTCGGGCCGAACAGCACCCGGGTCGGGTTGCGGTCGAAATTGTTCACCGCGCGGCTGATGTCGGCCAGCGTGCGGCGGCCGTCGAGGATCAGCGTGGCCGAGCGCTTGTCGAGGTTGTCGGCGAGTTCGCGGAACGACTTCACGGCCTGGAACAGCTCGCCGCCGTCCTTGCCGCCGGCCAGCGCGTCGATGCCCTGCATCACGCTGTCGGTCTTGGCGATCACGCTGTCGACCCGCGACACGATACTGTCGATCTTGTCGGAGCTGCGCGCCAGCCCCGAGGTGAAGGTCTGCAAATTCTCCAGCGAGGTCTTCACCGACTCCTGATTGTCTGCAACCAGGCGGTTGACGTTGCGCAGCGTCGCCTTGATCGACTCGGAGATGTCCTGAAGCAGTTCGGGATCGGCGGTGAGCACCGGAGTGCCGTCGTCGTCGAGCGGCACCGGCGGGGCGGTTTCCGAACCGCCCTTCAACGAAATCGCGGCGACGCCGGTCAGGCCCTGGAATTCCAGACCGACCTGGGTGTCCTTGCGGATCGGCGCGGTGTTCTCGACCATCGCCAGCGCCACCACCCGGCGCGGATTGTCGAGCTTCACCGACACCACCTCGCCGACCCGGACGCCGTTGAAGTTGACGCTGCCGCCGTTGCGCAGGCCCGATGCCGCGCCCTCGAACACCACCCGCAGCGGGCTGCGCGCCTTGGTGGTGTGCAGGCTCTGAAACCACAGCACGAACCCGAGCGCCGCGGCGATCACCGCGAGGGTGAACGTCCCGATCAGGAAGTAATTCGCACGCGTTTCCATTCGCCTCTACTCCACACCAGTTCGCGGCGCCGCCGGCTCGCGGGCCGCCGCGTCGCGCAGCAGGCTTTGAGCGCAGATTGCGGAAGCAAAACGACGCACCCACGGTGCGACGATCGAAATTTCCAGGCGCAGCCCGATCATGGCGAACCGACCACCGCACGGGCACGCTTGCCGTGGAAATAAGAACGCAGCCACGGATGCTGCGAGGCCTGCATGTCGGCGATGGTTCCGGCCGCGATCACCTTGCCGTCCCCCAGCACCGCGATGCGGTCGCAGGCGGTATGCAGGCTGTCGAGGTCGTGGGTTACCATGAAAACCGTCAGGCCCAAAGTGCGCTGCAGCGTCCGCACCAGCTCGTCGAAGTCGCCGGCCCCGATCGGGTCGAGGCCCGAGGTCGGCTCGTCGAGAAATACCAGCTCCGGATCGAGCGCGAGCGCGCGCGCCAGCGCCACGCGCTTGATCATGCCGCCGGACAGTTCCGACGGATAGCGGTCGATCACTTCCGGCTTCAGCCCGACCATCACCAGCTTGGCGATGGTGATCTCGTCGAGCAGCCGCTGCGACAGCTTGAGATATTCCCGCACCGGGAACTGGATGTTCTGCCGCACGGTGAGCGACGAGAACAGCGCGCCCTGCTGGAACAGGATGCCCCAGCGCCGCTCGACGCCGCGGCGCTCGGCCTTGCCGGCCTTGTCGAGGTCGATGCCGAACACCTCGATGCTGCCGCTGAGCTTCGGCACCAGGCCGATGATGGTGCGGGTCAGCACCGACTTCCCGGCGCCGGACGGGCCGACGAAGCCGAGGATCTCGCCGCGGCGCACGTCGAGATCGAGGCCGTTCAGCACCTTGGTGGCGCCGAACTGCACGGTGACGTCGCGCACCCGGATGATCGGATCGGCCGCTGCCGTCATCGTCAGATTCCAATTCCCGCAAAGAAGATCGCGAACACGCCGTCCATCACGATCACGAAGAAGATGCTCTTCACGACCGAGGCGGTGGTGTGGCGGCCGAGCGACTCGGCGCTGCCCTGCACCGCCAGCCCCTCGACGCAGGCGACGATACCGATCACCGCCGCCATCACCGGCGCCTTGATCATCCCGACGGTGAAATGATCGATCGAGATCGCATCGCGCAGCCGCAGCAGGAACGCCTCCGGATCGACGCCGCCGTACAGCCAGGCGACCAGGCCGCCGCCATACAGCGCCGCCATCGCGCCGAGGAAGGTGAGGATCGGTACCGCCAGCACCAGCGCGATTAGCCGCGGAACGATCAGCACGTCGATCGGATCGAACCCCATGGTGCGCAGCGCGTCGATCTCCTCACGCATCTTCATCGAGCCGAGTTCGGCCGTATAGGCGCTTCCCGACCGGCCCGCCACCATGATCGCCACCAGCAGCACGCCGAGTTCGCGCAGCACCAGGACGCCGAGCATGTCGACCACGAAGACATCGGCGCCGAACTTGCGGAAATGGAAGATGCCCTGCTGCGCCACGATGCAGCCGATCAGGAAGGTGATCAGCAGGATGATCGGCACCGCATTCCAGCACACCTGTTCGAGGTGGTGGACGGTCGAGGTCAGCCGGAACGAGGTCGGCCGGATCACGATCCGGCCCAGCCCGGCCAGAACCGCTCCCATCATGCTGATCAGCGCGACGATGTCGTCGAAGAACGCATACATGGTGCGGCCGAGGCGCTCGATCGGCGCGCGCAGCGCCCCGCCTCGCTTCGGCGCGGGCCCGGTTTCACTGACCTGCCGGACCTCGTCGACCAGGCTGGCATAGTTGGCCGACAGCCCGGCAATCCGTGCCTCGGCGCCGGCCTGGCCGAGATTGCGCCGCAGCCGTTCGATCAGCCAGGCGCCGAAGGTGTCGAGCCGCGCGATGCCGGAGACGTCGATGAAGACGTCCGGCTTGCTGCCGCCGAGCCGTTCCGCTTCAGTGACCAGCCGCTCCAGTACCGGCGCGAACCGCGCCGTCCACGATCCCGAGGCGCACAGCGCCAGCCCTTCGGCACGCGCGATCCGTTCGAGCGACGGTCCGCCCTCCAACGCTATCTGCTGTGTCATTTTGAGCCAATCCGGGTTCGACCGTCACCTTGCGGGACAAGCGCTTTACCAGCCATACTTGTCAGCTCCGGGCAACCCTCGGTTTGAGCTGACAAGGCCTGCAAATGAACTCCCTGATAGCGCCCGAACTGACCGGGCGCATCGAACGCTGGCCGATCGCCGGCGCTTTCACCATCAGCCGTGGAGCCAAGACCGAAGCGATCGTCGTGGTGGCCGAACTGCGCTGCGGCGACCATGTCGGCCGCGGCGAATGCGTGCCCTATGCGCGCTACGGTGAGACGCCGGAGGGCGCGCTCGCCGCGCTGGAAACGATGCGCGGGCCGCTCGCCGATGGCCTCGATCGCGCCGCGCTGCAGGCCGCGATGCCGCCCGGCGCCGCCCGCAATGCGCTGGATTGCGCCCTCGTCGATCTGGAAGCGAAGGCGAGCGGCCGGCGGGCCTGGGAGTTGCTCGGCAGCGCGCCGCCGCGCCCGGCGACGACGGCCTACACGATTTCGCTCGGCACGCCCGAAGCGATGGCCGAGGCCACCGTGAAGGCCGCAGCGCGGCCGCTGCTCAAGATCAAGCTCGGCGACGACGGGGATGATGCACGGATCGCTGCGGTGCGCCGCGCCGCGCCGAATTCCGAACTGATCGTCGATGCCAACGAAGCGTGGACGCCGGACAATCTCGCCCGCAACCTCAACGCCTGCGCCGACGCCGGCGTGACTCTGGTCGAGCAGCCGCTGCCGGCCGGCCGCGACGATGCACTGAGCGAAATCGCTCGCCCGATCGCGGTGTGCGCCGACGAGAGCGTCCACGACCGCGCTTCGCTCGCCGCGCTGCGCGGCCGTTACGATGCGGTCAACATCAAGCTGGACAAGACCGGCGGACTCACCGAGGCGCTGGCGATGGCCGAGGCGGCGCAGGCGCTCGGCCTGCAGATCATGGTCGGCTGCATGGTGGCGACTTCGCTGGCGATGGCGCCCGCAATGCTGCTGACGCCGTTCGCCCGCTTCGTCGATCTCGACGGCCCGCTGCTGCTGGCGCGCGACCGCGACGACGGCCTGCGCTACGACGGCAGCACGGTCTATCCGCCCGACGCGGCGCTGTGGGGCTGAGCGGCGCCCGCCGGCGCCAGCAATCGTCGGCGCATCAGCACCAGCACCACCGCACCGGCGAGGCCCATCGCCGCCATCATGTCATAGACCGCGAGGCCGTAGCGGGCGAACACCGCGCCGGAGGCAATCGACGCGCAGCTCATCACCAGCCCGGTCGCCGCGGTGTAGTAGCCCTGCCCGCGCGCGATTACATGGCCGGGCACGTGGCGGACCAGCAGCCCCATGGTGCCGACCTGGGTGAGGCCGAAGGTCAGACCGTGAAGTAACTGTACCGCGGTGAGCAGCGCCAGCGACGGATCCTGCGCGGTGACCAGCCAGCGCAGCACCGCGCTCAGCCCGCCGCCCAGCATCAGCCACATCGGCGACCAGGTGAACCGCGGCGACAGCGCGAACACCACGATCTCGGCGACGACGCCGAGCACCCACAGCACCGCGATCGTCGCGCCGCCGAGGCCGGCGTCCTGCCAGACGATCGACGCGAAAGTGTAGTATGCGGCGTGGCTGCCCTGGATCAGCGCCGCCGCGATAATGATCGCCAGGAAGGTCGGATTGCGCAGCAGCGCCGCGCCGCGCTGCGGCGTCGCCGATTTGGCCGGCGCATCGAGCGGCCGCAGGCCGAAGCCCGCCACCGCGCCGAACCAGGCGGCGGCGGCGATCAGCCAGATCAGATGCTCCGGCGCCACCACCTCGGCGAGCACGCCGCTGACCAGCGCACCGGCGATGAAGGCGGCGGAGCCCCACAGCCGCAGCGGCCCGTAGTTCAGCCCGTAGCGCGCCACCGCCTTCAGCGCGTAGCCGTCGGTGAGCGGGACGATTGGCGTCCAGGCGCAGGCGGTGAGCACGAACACCACGAAGATCAGCAACGGCCCACGTATGATTCCGAGGAGGGTGAAACCGAGCGCTGTGATCAGTGCGGTGATGATCATTGCGACGCGAATCGCATTGCGCCGTTCGGCCGCCGCGGTGATGAAAGGCAGCAGCGTGAAGCGCGTCACCGCCGGCGCCGCGACGATCACGCCGATCCAGGAAGCCTCGATTCCAACGGCTTTCAGCCACACCGTGAAGAACGGCAGGTAGGTGCCGGTGACCGCGAAGGTGGTCGCGTAGAACAACGCGAGCCGGGATGCGAATCGCGTCGCGGCCGGCGATGGGGTGGGGATTTGTGATTCGAAAGACATCAATTCAATTGCGATTCGACGCGGATCGTGGTGATCGTTATCGTGACGCGCAGTGATTTGTGCAACGAGTCCATGATGGCTGACGAAGCATTCGCCCTTTCGCCGATCTCCGCCCGACCGGCGATGCCGAGTGATGCGGACTACGACGCGATCCGCGAAGCCTTCATGGAGACCTCGCGCGGCCGCTGGTTCCTCACCGAATACGCCAAGCGCAACCGCAATGCCGACACCAGCATGGTGCTCGACGCGGTGGCGCGGATCGAACAGACGCTCGCCGCACAGAAGCAGGCGCAATCCGATTCAGCGGCCGAGACGCTGGCGGCGCTGCGCGCGGTGATCGGCGAGGCGCGCGCCAACGTCGCCCGGGCGGTCGCGGCGCTGGACGATACGGCCACGCTGGCGGCGGCGCATCGCGGCAGCCGGGCGATCAGCGAGGTCGCTGCCACTTTGCGCGAATGCGGCGCCGACTCCCGGATCTGCGATCTGCTCGACCAGCAGGTCGCCGCCATCGACGGCGGTCACCGGCTGGTGGCGGCGATCGATCGCACGGCGATCGAAGCTGCGTTCGACCGGATGCTGCAGCATGTCGCGGCGATCTCGGGTGCTGCGCCCGACGCGGCGGCGCCCGAGCCGGCCCCCGCGGCGGCGACGCCCGCATCCGCGACCGACACCATGCCGGCTCCGGTGGCCGAACTGCAGCAGCCGGCACCTCAGGCCGCTGCTGCCGAGCCCCCCGCGCCCTCCGATGTGCCACCGCAGCCGGTCTCATCTCAGCCAGTCTCACCGCAGTCTCTCCCGACACAGTCTCTCCCGCCGCAGCCTGACGCCTTGCAGGCAGTCGCGCCGGCGGCCGAGGCTGAGACCGGATTCACGGTGGTGACCGGCACTGCGGCTGACGAACTCGAGTTCGTCGAACCGGCGGACGAGACCACGGCGACCGACGCCCCGACGGCCACCGCGGCCCCGGCGGCAGAACTGGAAGTTGCGGCTGCGGAGGTCGCAGAGCTCGAAACGCCGGCTGTCACCGGCCGGATCACCCAGCAGAGCGACGCCGAGGATCTGCTCGACGAAGTGGTGGCTCTGGACGCCGAAGGCTCCGAAGACGACGCCATGCTCGACCTGGTCGCCCGCGAGATGTCGGCGCCCGACGTCTCGGCGCCGTACCGGCCCGAGGACAACGCCTACGCGGCGGCTGCGGCCAGCACCGCCGAGGAGATCGAGTCCGACATCGTCGCGCTGCAGCAGGCGCTGAGCGAAGAGATCGAGCTTGCGCCGGAACCGATCGCTCGCGGCGACGCTCCGCCGTCCGTCGACGATCCGTTCGCGGCGCCGCCGGAGGCCGAGCCGGCCTTCGATCCCGTCGGCGAGATCGGTGAAGCGGCGCCCTTGGTGGCTTCGGCCGAGCCGATCGCCGTGCATTCCGCCGCTGCGCCGGTAGCGATCGCCACCGCGGCTGGCGCCGACGAAGTCACCCCCGCGGCTCCGACCTCGCTCGGCGCCGCGGCGATTGCCAGCGGCGCGGTTGCGGCCCCGCCGCCGATGCGCAGCGACGCGCTAGTGCCGATCCGGCGGATGAGCCAGGCCGAGAAGATCGCGTTCTTCTCGTAAGCAGTGGCTGCGGCGCGAACGCGTCCTCGAAATCAGGCTCGAAATCAGGCAATCAGGCGGCTGAACAGGTCGGCATCGACATTACCGCCCGACAGCACGATCGCGACGGTCTTGCCGCGCACGTCCAGCTTGCCGGCCAGCAGCGCCGCCAGCGCCACCGCGCCGCCCGGCTCCACCACCAGCTTCAGTTCCCGGAATGCGAACCCGACCGCGCGGCCGACCTCGGCATCCGACGCCGCGACGCCGCCGGCGAGCAGCACCCGGTTGATCGCGAAGGTGACCTCGCCCGGGATCGACATCATCAGCGCATCACAGATGGTCCGGCCGCCCGCCGGATTCGACTCGCGGCGGTCCGCCACCAGCGAGCGGGCGTGATCGTCGAAGCCCTCAGGCTCGGCCGACATCGCCAGCGCCTGCGGGAAACGCGCCTTGACGGCGAGCGCGGTGCCGGCCACCAGCCCGCCGCCCGAAGCCGGCGCCACCACCAGGTCGGGTTCGACACCCAGCGCGGCGAGGTCTTCGGCGATTTCGCGGCCGACAGTGCCCTGCCCGGCGATCACCATCGGATCGTCGAACGGCCGCACCAGCGTCGCGCCGCTGCGCCCCGCGATGTCGCGGGCGATCGCCTCGCGGTCCTCGCGGTCGCGATCGTACAGCACCACCTCGGCGCCATAGCCCGCGGTGCGCTCGCGCTTCGAGGCCGGTGCGTCCGACGGCATCACGATGGTGGTGTGAACGCCGAGCAGTTGCGCCGCCGCCGCAACGCCCTGGGCGTGGTTGCCGGAGCTGAATCCGACCACGCCGGCGCGCCGGAGCTCCGGCGTGAGCGACGCCAGCTTGTTGTAGGCGCCGCGAAACTTGAACGAGCCGGTGCGCTGCAGGACTTCCGGCTTGAGGAAGACGCGGCCGCCGGTGGCGGCATCGAGTGCCGGCGAAGTCAGCAACGGCGTCCGCACCGCGACGGGCGCGAGCACTTCGGCAGCCGCATCGATATCGGCGACGGAAACGGGCAGCACAGCGGGATTGATCATGACCGCCATCTAACGCGCAGCGGCGCGCGCCGACAAGGTGCGATGATACGTTCGGCTCAGGCCACCAGACAGTGCGGCTTGGCGCCTTCCGGGTTGGCCCGGGCCGCATCCAGCATCGACACGCAGCGCACGTTGTCGATGAAGGCCTGCGCCGAGGCTTCCCAGGTGTGATCGGCCGCAAAGCCGAGACACGCCTCCCGCGAGATCTCCAGCGCGCCGAGGCACGCCGCGTGCAGATCCTCGCTGAGCACGCCGACCGGCTCGTCGCCGATCACATCGCGCGGCCCGGTCACCGGATAGGCCGCGACCGGTACGCCGCTGGCGAGCGCTTCGAGCAGCACCAGCCCATAGGTGTCGGTCTTGCTCGGAAATACGAACACGTCGGCGGCGGCATAGACCTGCGCCAGGGCGTCGCCCTGTCTGGCGCCGAGGAACACCGCATTCGGAAAGTCGCGCTCCAGCGCCGCCCGCGCCGGGCCGTCGCCGACCACCACCTTGGTGCCGGGCAGATCGAGCGACAGGAAGGCTTCGAGGTTCTTCTCGACCGCGACACGGCCGACCGACAGGAACACCGGCCGCGGCAGGCCGAGATCGGCGCCCTCGCGCGGGTGAAACAGATGCCCGTCGACGCCGCGCGGCCACAGCACGACATTGCGGAAGCCGCGGCCGCGGAGCTCGTCGGCGAGCGCCGGCGTCGCCGCCATCACCGCATGGCTGGCGCCGTGAAACCGGCGCAGCAGCGACCACACCCAGGACTCCGGGATCGGCGCCCGCGCCGAGACGTATTCGGGGAAGCGGGTGTGGAAGCTGGTGGTGAAGCGCAGGCCGCGCTTGCGGCAATAGCGCCGCGCCGCCAGCCCGATCGGCCCTTCGGTGGCGATGTGGATGCAATCGGCCTGCGCAGCGTTGATCAGACGCGCGACGCGGATCGGATTGGGGATCGCAATCCGCAGGTCTGGATAGCTCGGCAGCGCCATCGTCGGAAACGTCTCGGGCGTGAGGAACACGACCTCGACGCCGAGCGATTTCGCCGCCTCGGCCATCATCGTCAGCGTCCGCACCACGCCGTTGACCTGCGGGTGCCAGGCGTCCGTCGCGATCAGGATACGCATCAGGCGGCCCGCGCCGCGACCGTCGGCACCGGCAGATTGCGCTTCAGCAAATCGGTCCAGGTGATGATCTCGAACCGGCCGTCCTCGTGCTCGGCGAGCGCGGTGCAGCTTTCGACCCAGTCGCCGCAGTTCATGTAATTGATGCCGTGGAAGTCGCGGATCGCGGCGGTGTGGATGTGGCCGCAGATCACCCCGTCGGTGCCGTGGCGGCGGGCCTCCTGCGCCAGCGTCTCTTCGAACGCGCCGATGTAGTTCACCGCGTTCTTGACCTTGTGCTTGGCCCATTGCGACAGCGACCAATACGGCACACCGAACCAGCGGCGGAACGCATTGACGATGCGGTTGAGCCGGATCGCGAGGTCGTAGGCCTTGTCGCCGACATGGGCGAGCCAGCGCGCGTTCTGCACCACCAGATCGAAGATATCGCCGTGGATCACCAGATAGCGCCGGCCGTCGGCGCCGGTGTGGATCGCGTTCTCGACGACTTCGATGCCGCCGAAATGGGTGCCGTAGTAGTTGCGCAGGAACTCGTCGTGGTTGCCCGGCACGTAGATGATGCGCGCGCCCTTGCGGCCCTTGCGCAGCAGCTTCTGCACGAAGTCGTTGTGCGACTGCGGCCAGTACCAGTTCGACTTCAGTGCCCAGCCGTCGATGATGTCGCCGACCAGATAGATGGTGTCGGCATCATGGACGCGGAGAAAATCGAGCAGCAGGTTGGTCTGCGATCCTCGTGCACCGAGATGAACATCGGAAATGAATAGGGTGCGAAAGCGCCGTTCCGGACCGTCATCGCTCATCGGTCGTGTCCCATCCAAGGCCGCCCGCGGGCGGCGACGTCTCGAGTCCGGCCTCAGGCCGCCATCGGCGTGACAGTCCGCTCGAAACACACCAGCGTGTAGATGCCGAACGGCTTCAGCTTACGCCGCTCGACCAGGATCGCGTCGGAGGTGGCCTGTGCCCAGGCCTGCAGCCGCGCGAACGGAAATTCAGGACGGAGACCCAGCGCGCGGGTCTTCTGCGCCGCCCAGCGCTCGACCGCGGCGGCCACGCCGACTTCAGAGTACAGATGATTGACCAGGATGATGCGGCCGCCGGGCTTGACCACGCGATGACACTCCGAAAGTACCTGCTCCGGATTGGCCACCAGCGTGATGACGAACTGCGCCACGACGCAATCGAACGTCGCGTCGTCGAACTCCATCGCGTGCGCATCCATCTGGCGCACGTCCTTGACCCACGGATAGCGGCCGGACGCCATCTTGGCACGCGCCTTCTCCAGCATCGGCTCGCACAGATCGATACCGGTAATTTCGGTCGAGGCGTCGTAGTCGTCGAACGACAGTCCGGTACCAACACCGACCTCGAGGATCTTACCACCGTGCGCGCGCGCTTCCGCAGCCGCCGCACGCCGTCCCTTCACCATCACCGGTCCGCACACCGCGTCGTAGATCGGAGCCCAGCGGGCGTAGGCGGTTTCAATCAGGGACTTGTCGAGATCGGGCGTCATCGGTTCCGTTCGAATCGTAAATTACTTACGAATTCGGATTATCAGCCGAGTACGACGACTGGACGACAGCACACGGTCGTCCGGTTTGGGCCTTAGTCGAAGCCGTGGAAATGATGGATCGGGCCGTGGCCGTGCCCGACCGACAACCGATCCGCCGCCGCGATCGCGGCGCTGACCCATTGCTTGGCATCGGCCACAGCGGCCTGCAATGACTGGCCTTTGGCGAGGTTGGCGGCGATCGCCGATGACAGCGAGCAGCCGGTGCCGTGGGTGTTGTTCGTCACGATCCGCGGCGCGGCGAGCGCCTGCACCTCGGTTCCAACAAACAGGTAATCGGTGCTGGTCGGGCCGGTTCCATGGCCGCCCTTGATCAACACCGCTTCGCAGCCGAGCGCGAGCAGCCGCCGTCCCTGCCCCTCGATCGCGGCCGGATCTGTGGCGACCGGCTCGTCGAGCAGCGCGGCGGCTTCCGGCAGGTTCGGCGTGATGATGCGGGCGCGCGGGATCAGCGCCGTGTGCAGCGCCTCGACGCAGTCGTCGGCGATCAGCCGGTCACCGGAGGTCGCAACCATCACCGGATCGAGCACGACGTTGGCGGCGTGCCAGCGGTCCAGCCCGTCGGCGATCGCCGCGATCACGCCGCGCTGCGCCACCATCCCGATCTTGGTGGCGGCGACGGCCAGATCGCTGAACACCGCATCGATCTGCGCGGTGACGAAATCGGCCGGCACGTCGTGGATCGCGGTGACGCCGCGGGTGTTCTGCGCCGTCAGCGCGGTGATCACCGAGGCGCCATAGACCCGGTTCGCGGAAAACGACTTGAGATCGGCCTGAATGCCGGCGCCTCCTCCGGAGTCGGAGCCGGCGATGGTGAGTGCGATCGGAATGGCCATCAACATGCTCGATTGAGAAGGGTGTGGACCGGCGGCGCCGATCGCGGTCGTAGCGTGCCCGCGCCGCAGCGGCAAGAGCTTGCGCCGGCAGGGGGTTTTGGGCTTGATGGCGCAAATCAAGCTGCCGGAGAGACCCGCGATGGTGCCGTTTTTCGTCCAGATCAAATGCCAGCTCGGCCAGTCCTACGCCGTCGCCAACGCGATCGCCGAAGCCGAGATCGCCTCGGAGATCTATTCCACCGCCGGCGATTACGACCTGCTGGTGAAGTTCTACGTCGACCGCTCGACCGATATCGGCCATTTCGTCGCCGACAAGGTCCAGGTGGTCCCCGGCATCAAGGACACCCACACCATCATCACCTTCAAGGCATTCGGCCCGAAGTGATCGCCGTTCACCCGGCTTTGGCCTTGCGCGGCGACCGGACCGGCCCCTGCACCGGCGGCAGCGACTTGAGATAGGCCGCGATCGCCTCGCGGTCGTCCTTGCCGAGCTGCGAGGTGTTGCGGATCACCTGCGCCATCGAGCCGCCGGCGCTGTCGCCTTCCGGCGTCATGCCGGTCTCGAGGAAATAGGCGATGTCGCCGGCGCTCCAGTCGCCGAGCCCCTTCTGGGTGATGTTCGGCACCCAGCCCTTGCCTTCGGGATCGGGCCCGCCGGCGAAACGCTGCGACGCCACGATGCCGCCGAGCGCATTGCGCGGGCTGTGGCACTCGGCACAGTGGCCGAAGCTATTGACGAGATAAGCGCCGCGATTCCACTGCGCCGATTGCGCCGGATCGGGCGTGAACGGCGTGTCGTCGAAGAACAGCAGTTTCCACAGCCCGACCGCGCGGCGGATGTTAAACGGGAACGGCACCTCGTTCGGCGGCGCCCGGCCGGCCACCTCGGGCAGCGTTTTGATGTAGGCGAACAGGTCGCGGACGTCGTCGAGCCGCGCGTGCGCGTAAGACGGATACGGAAACGCCGGATAAAGATGTACGCCGCCCGGCGCCGTGCCCCGCATCACCGCGCTGACGAATTCCGCCTCGGTCCATTTGCCGATGCCGTCGTTCGGATCTGGCGAGATGTTCGGCACGTAGAATGTGCCGAACTCGGACTTCAGCCCCAGCCCGCCGCCGAGCTTCGTGCGATCGTCCTGCTGCGGGGTGGCGTGGCATTCGGCACAGCCGCCCGCGTAGAACGCGGTGCGGCCGTTCTCCAGATTGGCGGTGCGCGCCGGCAGACGGTCGGCCGGCACCGTGGCCGGCATGGTGAGCAGCCAGAACGCAGCGACCGCGATGATCGCCGCAATCAGAATGACAGCTCCGATTGTCCTGGCCACAGCCGATCTCCGCCGCCGACGGCGCTCGCCGCGTTAGCCTTCCTTCTGGCGGAAGTTCTCGTGGCAGCTTCCGCACGCTTTGCCGATCGGCTGCATCGCCGCCTTCAAGGTGTCGACGTCCTTGACCTTGCCCTTGGCGCCGTCGACCGCCTTGGCGAAGTCGGCGATCTCGGTGTCGAATTTGGCGCGCTCGGTCCAGATTTTCGGCGAGGCGCTGTACTTGCTGTCGAACGCCCTCAGGCCTTTGACGCTGTCCGGAAACAGCTTGGGCAGATCCTTGGCGGTCTCGTCGAACTGCTTGAGCGCCGCATCCACTGCGGCCTGATCGTAAGGTTTCTCGCCCTTGGCGATGGCGCCGAGCACCATCATGTTCCGTCCGTTGTCCTTCATCAGTTTCTGGGTCTTGTCGACCAGATCCTGCTGCGCCATCACGGCGCTCGCCGTCAGCACCAGGGCTCCGGCAACGATCACAGTTCGTAACATCCAGACGTCCTCCCGCTTGGTTGTTTTCAACTCGGTCATGCGCCGCCGGTTCGGCAGCCTTTCATCGGTGGCTTGACGCCACTCTTGTCGATCCGTTCCGACAGCCGGCCGCATCACAGACGATGCAGGCGCTCGTGCTCGCGGATCGCCATCCACACTCGCTCGGGCGTCGCCGGCATGTCGATGTGCTCGATCCGGTATTCCCGCCACAGCGCGTCGATGATCGCGTTCATCACCGCCGGGCACGAGCCGATCGCGCCGGCTTCGCCCGCGCCCTTCACCCCCATCGGATTGGTGGCGCACGGCACGTTGTGGGTCTCGAAGGTGATGGGCGCGCCATCGGCCGCGCGCGGCAGCGCGTAGTCCATGAACGAGCCGGTGACGAGCTGGCCGTCCTCGGCGTTGTAAACAGCCTGCTCCATCAGCGCCTGACCGATCCCCTGAATGGTGCCGCCGTGAACCTGGCCGGCGAGCAGCAGCGGATTCAGCGTCACGCCGAAATCGTCGACGATCACGTAGTTGACGATCCTGATCCTGCCGGTCGCCGGATCGAGCTCGATCTCGACCAGATGCGTGCCGTTCGGATAGGTGCCGTCGGCACTGGAGAAGGTTGCGCTGGCGTCGAGTTTGGCCGGATCGACGCCGGGCCGCTTGGCGAGATCGGCGAAGCTGATCGAGCGGTCGGTGCCGGCGATCCGGATCGTGCCGTCGCTGATTTCGAGATCGGCGGCGCTGGTCTCCAGCGCGTCGGCCGCGATCTCGCGAAGCTGCTCGCCGAGCTGATGGGTGGCGCGCTGCACGCTGACGCCGCCGGACGGGATCGAGGCCGAACCGCCGGTGCCGAGCCCGGTCGCGATCCGATCGGTGTCGCCCTGCACCACCCGCACCCGCTCCTGCGGCACGCCGAACTGCTCGGCGACGATCTGCGCATAGGCGGTCTGGTGGCCCTGACCGCTCGACTGCGTGCCGATCAGCACGGTGATGTCGCCGTCCGGATCCAGTACCACCTTGGCGGTTTCCTCGCCCATGGTGCCGCAGACCTCGACATAAGAGGCGAGCCCGATGCCTCGGACCAGCCCCTGCTTCCTGGCAGCCTTGGCGCGCTTGCCAAAATCCTTCCAGTCGCCGATCTCCATCGCACGCTTCAGATGCGCGGCGAAGTCGCCGGAGTCGTACACCTTGCCGGTCGCGGTCTTGTAGGGGAGCTTGCGCGGAGGGATGAAGTTCTTGCGCCGGATCGCGTCCGGCGACATCGCCAATTTGCGCGCGCAGGCATCGACCAGACGCTCGACCACATAGGCCGCTTCGGGACGGCCCGCACCGCGATAGGCATCGACCGGCACGGTGTGGGTGAACACGGTGCGGATCCGGCAGTGGAACGCCTGGATGTCGTACAGCCCCGGCAGCATGCCGGCACCGCCGTAGGGAATGTAGGGTCCAAAGGTCGACAGATAGGCGCCGACGTCGCCGATCAGGTCGACATCCATCCCGAGAAACCTGCCGTCTTCGGCGAGCGCCATCCGCGCCGTGGTGACGTTGTCGCGCCCCTGCGAGTCGCCGACGAAATGATCGCCGCGATCGGCGGTCCACTTCACCGTCTTGCGCAGCTTCTTGGCGGCGACCGCGAGCAGCGCGTATTCGCGATACGGAAACAGCTTGGTGCCGAAACCGCCGCCGACATCCGGACAGACCACCCGCATCTTCTCGACCGGGATCTTCAACACGGTCTGGCACAGGATATCGCGCAGCCGGTGACTACCCTGGCTGCCGACCGTCAGCGTGAAGTGATCGCGCTTGGCGTCGTATTCGCAGACCGCCGCGCGGGTTTCCATGTAGTTGGTGACGATGCGCGGATTGACGATGCGGATTTCGGCGATCGCATGGGCCTTGGCAAACGCCTGTTCGGTCGCGGTCTTGTCGCCGATGCCGGCATCGAACAGCACGTTGCCGGCATGATCCGGCCATACCTGCGGGGCACCGGGCTTGACCGCATTGGCGGCGCCGACCACTGCGGGAAGCGGCGTCCACTCGACCGCGATCGCCTCCAGTGCATCGCGGGCATGGGCCAGCGTGTCGGCGACCACGAACGCGATCGCGTCGCCGACGTGGCGAACCTCGTCGCGCGCCAGGATCGGATAGTCCGGTCCCTTGAACGGCCTGTCCGGCAGATTGAACAGGCACGGCAGGCCGCCGAGATCGGCGACGTCGTCCGCCGTCAGGATCGCCAGCACGCCGGGCAGCGCGCGGGCTGCGCTCGCATCGAGCTTGAAGGTGGCATGGGCATGCGGCGAGCGCAGCATCAGCGCGTGCGCGGACGACACCGGAGCCACGTCGTCGGTGTAGCGGCCCTTGCCGCGGATCAGCGGATCGTCCTCTTTGCGCAGCACGCTCTGGCCGACGCCGAACTTGGTGGGAGCCAACTTGGTGGGAGCCATGGGACCGTCACCTCCGATGCGAGTTGGCACCATCTTGCAGCGGATCGCTCACCGGAGCAAACGCGCAGACCGAACCAAAGACCGCGAACACCTAATTATGACGCGAGCGAAAGCTGCGGCGACCCGACCAGCGAAACGGCAGCGCCACGATTTGACGCCTCGCTGCGGTCCACTGGAAGCAATAGTGAACGGCCAAACAGAAAGGCGCATCGGTCGCCCGATACGCCTTTCAATGCGAGCCGTCTCGAAGAGACCGGGCGTCGCCGCCCGCCGAAACGATCTCAGTAACAGATCACCCGGCCGTACACCGGATTGAACACGCAGCCGCCGTAATAGCCACGACCGCGCCCACGGTAGTAGCCACGGCCACGACCGCGGCCACGATAGTAGCCGCGACCACGACCGCGGCCCCGGCCGCGCCCACGCTGAGCTTCGGCCTTGCTGGTGCTGGCGGTCAGGAACAGCGCCGAGGTGCCGACGAGGCTGAAGCCATAGATCACGGTCAACGTCACGGCCGCGAGAACGCGCGTCGTCAATCCCTTACGTGGCTTGGAGGCAGTTTGAGCCATTGAGTTTCTCCCAGTCGTTGGGCACGTTACCGTCATACCCGGTTGTTGGTGCACGACATCATGATGACGGTTCAAATGCGCGGGGCGGATTGAGCCCATGAGCGAATTTCACCGGCAAGCTTATGATCAAGCAGCGGTTTCGGTCAAGCCGCGGCTGCATCAGACGCGAATCGACGGGGCCAACCATTAACGGCGAAAGTTGTTCCCCAGGTGGCCGAACGGTGCACTCTCGGCGAGTGTGCAGTGCGAAAACGGCCGTGTTTGAAGACAAGGTGGAATATGCCGTGCAACGCCTCGGCAATGTCCAACTTCCACGCACAAGCTATCCATGCAATCGATGTGAACCGCACGCCGCCGTGGGTCGACTGTCAGAAGTGACGTCCCGCGCCTCGTCCGCGGCCCCGCCGCGCCTTTAGAAAAGCAGCCCATGTCCCGTCAGCACACCTACGTCCTCGGCCTCAACACCTACGATCACGACGTCAGCGCCTGCCTGCTCCGCGACGGCGAAATCGCCTTCGGCATCGCCAAGGAGCGCATCACCCGCGAGAAGCACGCATCAGGCTTCTACAGGGAAGTGATCGACTATTGCCTGAACGCCGAAGGCATCACCATGGCGGACGTCGATCTGGTGGTGCGCAATTGCTACATCCTGCCGGTGCCGGAGATGGAGGACCGGCTGGTGTTTCAGGACATGCCGGGCTTTCTGCCGGAATACGAGCGCGGCGAGGCCACCAGGCATCCGCTGTTCCGCAACCACACCAACAAGGTCGCGACGATCTCGCACCACCTCGCGCACGCCTACAGCGCGTTCGCGCCGTGCCCGTTCGAGGAAGGCGTGGTGATGATCGTCGACGGCGTCGGCAGCTACCGGGCCGATGTCGACGAACCCTTTCCCGGCGACGATGCCTCGCCGCTCGCCCGCGAATCCGAGAGCTACTACAAATTCAGAGGCACCAAACTGGAATGCCTGAAGAAGGTCTGGATGGAGCCGGAGCGCGGCTTCCTCAGCGACGAGTTCTACAACATGCCGGGCCTTGGGGCGTATTACAGCCGCGCCTCGACTTACGTGTTCGGCGACTGGAACAAATGCGGCGAGCTGATGGGACTGGCGCCTTACGGCCGCCCCGGCGCGATGCCGCCGATGCTGCAGTTCGAGGGTGGCAAGCTCACGGTGCCGCGCTGGACGCCCGAGCTGAACCAGCCCTACATCATGGACAGCGCCGGCAAATGGGAAGACAACCCGTCGATGCGGCACTGGGAAGACCTCGCCTGGCGGGTGCAGGACGACACCGAGCGCGTGCTGCTGGAACGGGCGCGCTGGCTGCGCGAGACCACCGGCGCCAAGAACCTGTGCATCGCCGGCGGCGTTGCTCTGAACTGCGTCGCCAATGGCCGGATCGCGCGCGAAGCCGGCTTCGAGAACGTGTGGATTCAGCCGGCCGCCGGCGATGACGGCATCGCGATCGGCTGTGCCTATTACGGCCATCTGGTGATCCAGCAGAAACAGCGCGGCTTCGAAATGAAGCACGCCTATATCGGCCGGCCGTATTCGGACGCCGAGGTCGAGGAAGCGACGCAGCGGTTCTTCGTCAAGCCGCAGATCAACATCGTCCGCTCCAGCGAGGTCTACAAGGAGACCGCGCGGCTGCTCGCCGACCAGAAGGTGATCGGCTGGTTCCAGGGCCGCTCGGAATTCGGCCCCCGCGCGCTCGGCCATCGCAGCCTGCTGGCCGATCCGCGCAACGCCGAAATGAAGGACATTCTCAACAGCCGGGTGAAGCATCGCCAGCCGTTCCGCCCGTTCGCGCCGATCGTCCTCAAGGAGCGCGCCGACGAGATCTTCGAGGGCAAGGGCGACTCGCCGTTCATGCTGATGGCCAAACCGGTGGCGCCGGCGTGGCGCGACAGGATTCCGGCGGTGGTCCACGTCGACGGCTCGGCCCGGGTGCAGACGGTGGACGAAGAGACCGCGCCCGACCTCTATTACATCCTGAAGGAGTTCGAAGCGCTGACCGGCGTCCCGGTGCTGGTCAACACCTCGTTCAACATCAAGGGCGAGCCGATCGTCGAGACGCCGCGCGACGCGATGGCCTGCTTCCTGACCACCGGCATCGACCATCTGGTGATGCACGACACCATCGTGTCGAAGAACAAGGCGCACCGCTTCATCAATCCGGTGCTGCAGGTGTATTCCGACGTCACCAATCTGGTGCGATCGACCACCGCGGCGTGATCAGCCGCGCAGCAGCCGCTTGATCGCGCGCGGCCCGAACAGGATCAGCAGCGCGGCGCCGTAGGTCACGGCGCCGACGCCGATCAGCAGCCCCAGCGCGGCCTCGCTGCGCAGCGCCGGGAGCTGCGCCAGATGCGGTGCCGACAGCCACGCGGCCAGCCACAGCCCGGCGGCGAGCACGAGGCCGGTGACGGCGAACTTCAGCACCGCGCGCACCAGCTCGCGATCGAACACGAAATAGCCGGCGCGGATCGAGAAGCCCATCACCAGCAGCAGATTGATCCAGGTGCCGGCGGCAGTGGCGAGCGCGAGGCCGACCTGCGCCAGCGGGCCCATCAGCAGGAACTTCAGCACCACATTGACGCCGATGCCGATCAGCGCCGCCTTCACCGGTGTCGCGGTGTCCTTGCGGGCGTAGAACGGCGCCACCGCGCTGCGGATCATCACCGCGGGCACCAGCGCCGCCGCATAGGCCGCCAGCGTCGCCCCGGCCGCCAGCGCATCGGCGCTGGAGAACGCGCCGCGGGCGAACAGCGCCCGCATGATCACGTCCGGCACGGTCAGGAACGCCGCGACGAACGGCACCGAGAACAGCAGCGCGAACTCGAAGGCGCGGCGCTGCGACGCCCTTGCGCCGGAATCGTCTCCGGCGGTGAGCTGGCGCGACATCTCCGGCAGCAGCACGGTGCCGATCGCGATGCCGATGACGCCGATCGGCAACTGGTACAGCCGGTCGGCGTAGTACAGCGCCGACAGCGCTCCGACCGGCAAGAAGGTGGCGATGATCGTGTCGGCGAACATCGCGATCTGGGTACCCATCGAGCCGATCGTCGCCGGCCCGAGCGCGCGGAAGAATCCGCGAACGTCCTCATCGAGCTTCGGCCTGGCGAACCGCGGCAGGCCGCCGTGCAGCGACAGGTCGCCGGCGAGCAGGAGATACTGCAGCACGCCGGAGATCAGCACGCCCCAGGCGGCCGCATGGCCGGCGCTCGGGAAGAACGCCGCGAGCGCCAGCGTCGCCATCATCGAGATGTTGAGAAAGATCGAGGCGGCGGCCGCCGAGGCGAAGCGCTGCATCACGTTGAGGATGCCGCCATACAGCGTCACCAACGTAATCAGCAGCAAATAAGGGAAAGTGATCCGCGTCAGCTCGATCGCGAGCCCCCGCTGCTCCGGCTCGTCGGTGAAGCCCGGCGCCAGGATGCTCATCATCTGCGGCATGAAGGCGAGCGCGACCGCGAGCAGCACGAGCTGCGAGACGAACAGCAGCGTGAAGATGCGGTTCGCGAACAGCTTGGCGGATTGTTCGCCCTTCTCGCCGTGGACATGCGCATAGGCCGGCACGAAGGCGGCGTTGAACGCCCCCTCGGCGAAAATCGCCCGGAAATGATTGGGCAGCCGCAGCGCGACGAAGAACGCATCTGCCACCGGACCGGCGCCGAGGATCGCCGCCAGGATGATGTCGCGGGCGAAACCTGTCAGGCGCGACAGCAAAGTGAAGCCGCCGACGGTGAAGATGCGCTTGAGCATGGGGCGCTTTTACAGGAAGTCGCGCCACCGCAAAACAGGAATGGGCACCGATCGGCCGCCCCAGCATCCGCACGTCATTCCGGGGCGCGCCCGTGAGGGTGCGAACCCGGAATCCCGAGGTGGTGGGAACACCCTATCGGCAACCACGAGATTCCGGGTTCGCGAACTTCGTTCGCGCCCCGGAATGACGGTGGTTAGCGTCCAACCGCGCCGCGCACCGCCTGGATCACGCGGTCCTGGGTCGGCGCATCGAGATAGGCGTGCATCGGCAGGGCGATGACGTCGCGCGACAACCGCTCGCACACCGGCAGGCCGCTGTCGGCGACCGGGAAGCCGCGATACGCGGTCTGCTGATGCATCGACTTCGGATAGTAGATCGCGGTCGGAATGCCCTGCGCCTTCAGCGCTGCGGCAAAGCCATCGCGATCGACGCCGTGCGGCAGGCGAATAGTGTACTGCGCCCACACCGAGGTGCAGTCCTCCGCGAGCCGCGGAACGGTGACGACATCCGCCAGCGCCTTGGAATAGCGCTCGGCCACCACGTTGCGCGCGGCGATCTCGTCCTCGAAGATCGACAGCTTCTGCAGCAGGATCGCCGCCTGGATGGTGTCGAGCCGGCCGGTCAGGCCGAGCCGGACGTTGTCGTATTTATCGCTGCCCTGGCCGTGGACGCGGACGCTCTTCAATGCCTCGGCGAGTTCGGCGTCGTCGGTGAAGATCGCACCGCCGTCGCCGAAGCAGCCGAGCGGCTTGGCCGGGAAGAAGCTGGTGGCGGTGGCGAGGCCGAAGGTGCCGAGCCGTTTGCCGCGATAGCTCGCACCGAAGCCCTGCGCCGCATCGTCGAGAACGAACAGCCCCTCGTCGGCCGCGACCGCCGCGACGGCGGCGTGATCAGCCGGCTGGCCGAACAGATCGACCGGAATGATCGCGCGGGCCTTGAGGCCGAGCTTCCTGGCGGAGCCGATGCCGCGCTTCAGCGAGGCGATGTCGATGTTGAAAGTGACTTCGTCGACATCGACGAACAGCGGGGTCGCGCCGGTCAGCGCCACCGCTTCGCCGGTCGCGCAGAACGTGAACGACGGACACAGCACCGCGTCGCCCGGGCCGATGCCCTTGGCCATCAACACCATCAGCAGCGCGTCGGTGCCGCTGGAGCAGGTCACCACATGGCGGGCGCCGCTGAACTTCGCCAGCACCGCTTCGAGTTCGATGACTTCAGGGCCGTTGAGGAACTGATAGTGGTTGAGAACGCGCGCGACCGCCTCGTCGATTCCGGCACCCAGCCTGCGGCGCTGCGCGCCGACGTCGATGAAAGGCACCGGATCGTTGCGGAGATGCTGGTTCATGAGACCTTGCCGGGTTCGGATGAAAGGGCGCTCGGGAGTGTCGTGACGTCTTCGGCCTAGCCGGCAGCGCGGAGCGGCGCGGCGGACGCCGTCGCGGCGGGCCGGGCCGGCTGTTCGAGGCACTGGATCGCGATTTCCAGGCTGGCGACGCCCTCCTGGCCGGTGACGGCGGGGGTGCCGTTGCTGCGCACCGCGTTGACGAAGGCGATCAGTTCGGCGCGCAGCGGCTCGTCGTGGCCGACCGGCAGATGCCGCATCGAATAGCTGCCGTCGGCCTTGAAGCCGAAGCACTCGGTGACCTGCCGGGTCAGCAGGTCGCCCATCACGTATTTGCCGCGGGTCGCGACCGTGACGGTGCGCGCCTTGAACGGCGTCAGCCAGTTGGTGTTGATGTGGGCGAGCACGCCGGAGGCGGTGCGGAACTGCAGCAGCGCGATGTCTTCGCGCTCGGCGACCGCGCTGGAGAGCTGCGGCTGCACCTCAGTGATTTCCGAATCGGTGAACCAGCGGATCAGGTCGATGTCGTGGACCGCAAGGTCGATCACCACGCCGACATTCGACATCCGCGGCGGGAACGGGCCGACCCGGGTGATGCCGATCGACAGGATGTCCTCGTCGCGAATCGCCTGCTTGATCGCCGCGACCGCAGGATTGAAGCGCTCGACATGGCCGACCATCAGGGTCACGCCGGCCTTTTCGGCGGCTGCGACGATCTCGCGTCCTTCCGCCACGGTCGAGGCGATCGGCTTCTCGACCAACACGTGGATACCGCGACCGATACAGGTCAGCGCCACTTCGTGGTGCAGATGGGTGGGCGCCGCGATGGTCACGGCGTCGACCCCGGCCAGCAGCAATTCATCGAGCGTTGCGAACGTCTTGCAGCCGATCAGCTCGACCGCGCGGTCGCGGTGCTCCGGCAGCGGATCGACGATCCCGACCAGCGAAACGCCCGGTAGCCCAGCAAGCACACGCCCATGGTTGGTGCCCATCACCCCAGCGCCAATCACGCCGATTCGGAGCGAGGGAGTCTTGGCCGATGCAGTGCTGGAAGTCATGGCGGCGCGCCTTGGAAATTGAAGGTGCGGCTTCCTAGCACGCGGCCACAGATGTGGCGAACGTTCGGGAAACTTTCCCAAACACGTTTTGATTCAGTTAATTACACCAAACAGCCAAGACGCGAATTAGACGCAAGAAGCTACACCTGATGATAGCGGCGGAACCAGGCGACGAAGGCCCCGATCCCGTCCTCGATCGGGGTCGACGGCCGGAAGCCGACATCCCGCACCAGCGCCTCGACATCCGCAAAGGTCGCCAGCACGTCGCCGGGCTGCATCGGCAGCATCTCCCTGACCGCCGGGCGCCCGAGTGCGCGCTCGAGCAGCGCCACGACATGCATCAGCTCTTCCGGGCTGTGATTGCCGACATTGTACACCCTGGCGGGGGCGTGGCCGTCGCGGCCGGTCGGAACCAGATCGATCAGCCGGGTCACGACCCGGGTCACGTCGTCCACATAGGTGAAGTCGCGCCGCATCTGGCCGTGATTGAACAGCTTGATCGGACGGCCCTCGGTGATTGCCTTGGCGAACAGATAAAGAGCCATGTCCGGCCGGTACCAGGGCCCATAGATGGTGAAGAACCGCAGCCCGGTGGTCGGCAGCCGGTACAGATGGCTATAGCAGTGCGCCATCAGCTCGTTGGCCTTCTTGGTCGCGGCGTACAGGCTGATCGGGTGGTCGGTCGGATCATCCACCGAGAACGGCAGCTTGGTGTTGGCGCCATAGACCGACGACGACGACGCGTAGATCAGGTGCTCGCAGCCATGGTGCCGGCACCCTTCCAGCACGTTGAGGAACCCCTCGAGGTTGGAGTCGGCATAGTCGTGCGGATGGCTCAGAGAATGCCGCACCCCGGCCTGGGCGGCGAGATGAATCACGACCGGAAAACGGCGTGTTGCGAACAGCTCCGCCGTCGCCGAACGGTCGGCGAGGTCGCCGCGGACAAAACTGAAACCGGGATAAGGCGTCAGCAGATCGAGCCGGGCCTGCTTCAACGCGGGATCGTAATAGTGGTTGAGGCTGTCGAGACCAACGACCGAGCGTCCCGCCTCCAGCAGTTCGCGCGCCACATGAAAGCCGATGAAGCCGGCCGCTCCGGTGACCAGGACCGCTTGCTCTGTCATGTCGTTCCTGCCCGCCATTCGCGACCCTCTGCGCGCGCCTGTTTAGCCAGCAGCCGACACCAGCGGCAAGCGGAACCGCCGCGCTCTTGCCAGATCGGGAGCAAGTCCCTACCAAGGCGGCGGCTTTCGCGATGGTCGGGCGCGCCGCTCGTTCTTGACGATCTGTTAACCTCTGTTCTGCGACCCCCCATGCGCCGGATTGTATTCTCAGCCGCGAAGATTCTGGTTTCGGCGGCGCTGCTGTATTTCGCGCTCCGCAAAGCCGACTTCGCCGCGCTCGCCGCGCGGATCGACGCCGCCAGCGTCGGGTGGCTGGCGCTGGCGCTGGCGGTTGCCCTGTTTCAGGTTTTCGTCGGCACGTTGCGTTGGCGGACGATCAGTGCGGGCAGCGGCGCACCGCTCGGTCTGCCGCAGGCGTTCCGCTACAATATGATCGGCGCGTTCTTCAACCAGACGCTGCCATCGGCCATCGGCGGCGATGCGATGCGGTTGTGGCTGGTGGCCCGCGCCGGAGCCGGATGGCGGACCGCCGCCTATTCGGTCTTCGTCGACCGCGCGATCGGTCTCATCGCGCTGGCGGTGCTGATCATGTGCACCCTTCCTTGGTCGTTGACGCTGATCGGCAATCCCGAGGGACGGCTCGGGCTGGTGCTGATCGATGCCGTCGCGCTCGGCGCGGGCGTGGTATTTCTGGCGCTGCATCTGCTGCCGTTCGACCTGCTGACCCGGATCTGGGCGACCCGCCATTTCCACACGTGCTCGCAGATTGCCAGCGACTTGCTGTTTCGCAGCCGGAGCGGTCCATGGCTGGCGCTGATCTCGCTGTCGATTCACGTCCTGGCAGTCGTGGTCGCCTGGTGCGTCGCGCGCGCGATCGCGTCGCCGACCGATTTCACGCAGTTGCTGTTTCTCGTTCCCCCGACCATGCTGATCACGATGATCCCGATCTCGATCGCGGGCTGGGGCGTTCGGGAGGCCAGCATGGGGTTGGCGTTCGGCTATGCCGGCCTCGATGCCGGTGACGGCGTCGCCGTCTCGTTGCTGTTCGGAGCGGTGTACTTCCTTTTGGGCGGGTTCGGCGGCCTGGTCTGGATCTTCAGCGCAGAGAAGGCGGCCAAGGGAGACGCAGAGATCAAGGTGCCGGAGTAGCCTGATGAATTCAGCCATGGTCGATGTCGCGACCGTCCGGTCGGGCTGGCGCGGATGAATCCGGCCATCGGCTTCGCATCCATGATCGCGGCGCTGACCGCCGTCATTCTCTGTGCCGTTCTCACCTGGGCGCTGATGCCGCTGCTGAGGAGATATGCGCTGGCGCGCCCCAATGCGCGCTCGTCGCACAAGGTTCCGACCCCGCAGGGCGCCGGCATCGCCGTCATCGCCGCGACGTTGATCGTCACCACATTCGCGCTCGGCCCGACCGCTCCGGCGCTGCTGGCACTGCTCCCGTTGTTCGCCGCCGCGGTCGTGATCGGGATCGTCGGAGCAGTCGACGATATCCGGCCGATTCCGGTACTGCCGCGCCTCGCCCTTCAGGCACTCTGCGTCGGCGCGGTCGTTCTCACGCTGCCCGCAGACCAGCAGATCGTCCCTGCCCTGCCATTGTGGCTGGAGCGCGCCGCGTTGCTGATCGGCGGCCTGTGGTTCGTCAACCTCGTCAACTTCATGGATGGGCTCGACTGGATGACGGTTGCCGAAGGCGTGCCGGTAACGGCCACCCTGGTGGTGTTCGGCTTGCTCGGCGCGTTGTCGCAATCCCCTATGCTGCTGGCAGCGGCACTGGGCGGCGCGATCCTCGGCTTCGCGCCGTTCAACCGCCCGGGTGCGGCGAAGGTCTTTCTCGGCGACGTCGGCAGCCTGCCGATCGGGCTCCTGCTCGGCTGGTGCCTGCTGCAACTCGCGCTCCAGGGCCACGCCGCCGCGGCGCTGCTGCTGCCGCTGTACTATCTGGCCGACAGCACCCTGACGCTGCTGCGGCGAATGATCCGCCGCGAGAGGTTCTGGCTCGCCCATCGCACGCACTTCTATCAGCGGGCGACTGACAACGGATTCCCGGTCCGGGCGGTGGTCGGCCAAGTGTGTCTTCTGAATCTCGCCCTGGCCGGGCTGGCAGGCGCCTCGATCGCCCTGCGATCGGCGGCGACCGATCTCCTGCTGCTCGGCATCGGCGCCATGCTGGTCGCCGCAGTGCTGAGGCGTTTCACCCGCCCCCGCGCCTGAGCGGTTATTGCAGACGACGCTGCGCAGCCGGCGCCGCAGCTTCGATCCGGAATTCCGGAACGGCGCTCTTCAGGATGGCCACCACCTCGTCATGACGCCCCGCTGCGATCGCGGCTTCGAGTGCGGCGAGGCCCTGCTGCAGCGTCGGCAGCGGCAGTTCGTGCGGACGTGCCGCCACAATCCCGGGAATGCCGATCTCGGTCGAAGGTTCGTGCTCGGCGAACAGGATCTCGTGCAGCCGCTCGCCCGGACGAACACCGGTGAACACGATCTCGATGTCGTAGCCGGGCTGCAGTCCGGACAGCCGGATCATCCGCTCGGCGAGATCGACGATGCGCACCGGCTGGCCCATGCTGAGTACGAACACCGACGCGTCGGCATGCTGCGAGCCCAACGCATGAGTCGCGGCGGTGATGACGAGGTCGCAGGCTTCGCGGATGGTCATGAAGTAGCGCACCATATCCGGATGCGTCACCGTCACCGGTCCGCCGGCTTCGATCTGGGCCTTGAATTTCGGCACCACCGAGCCGTTCGACGCCAGCACGTTGCCGAACCGCACCGAGATCAACCGCATCGGTGGCTTGTCACCGGAGGTGCCGGCAAGTTCGCGATCGAGCGCCTGACAATACAGTTCGGCGAACCGCTTGGTGAGGCCGAGCATCGATACCGGCTCGATCGCCTTGTCGGTGGAGATCATCACCATCGCGCCGGCACCGGCCGCGCGCGCGGCGTCGGCGACGTTGACCGAGCCGAAGATGTTGGTCTTGACGCCCTCGCCCCAATCGCGCTCGAGGATCGGCACGTGTTTCAGCGCAGCAGCGTGGAACACCAGGTCCGGCTTGAACCCGCCGATCAGATCGAAGATCCGCTCGCGATCGCGGATGTCGGCGATGTGGCCGACGATCGTCGTCCTGGAGTCCTTGGCGTTCAGCTTCTCCATCGCGGCGTAGAGGGCCGGTTCGGAATTCTCGATCACCAACAGACGCGCCGCACCGAACGTGGTGACGCGGTCGCACATCTCGTATCCGATCGATCCGCCACCGCCGGTGACGACGATCGACTTGCCCTTCAGCAGCCCCTCGAGCCTGTCGTAATCGATCTTGACGCTCGGACGCAGCAACAAGTCTTCGACGGCGACCGGTGCCAGCCTGGGCGTGTCGCGGCTTTCTTCGAGCGACGGCAGCCGGCTCACCGTCAGCCCGAGCTTGCGGGCACGCATCAGCACCGCTTCCGGCTGGGCATCGGCCTCGAACGCGGACGGCGTCATCACCGCCCGCTCGATCGGCCTGTTGCGATGCGCGAAGTCGGCGATCACGTTGTGCAGATCGTCGGTGCCGCCCAGCACCGGAATGCCGCGAATGGTCTGGCCGCGATCCGAGAACGCGGGCGACAGAATGCCCACCGGCCACAGCCGCTGCACCGCGCCGCTTTCAACTCCGCGCAGGAACACCTCCGCGTCGGCGGCGCGACCGATCAGCAACGTCGGAGCCGCATCCATCCGGCGCGCCTTGTTGCGCGTGCGGGTGTAGCGGAAATAGCGGTAGGCGAGGCGCGAACCGGCCAGGAAGAACACCTCCAGAAACCAGTACAGCACGATCGTCGTCTTCCCGAGGAAGAACGTCCCGTACATGTTCGGTGCCAGAAAGACGTAATCGAGCGCCAGCAGCGCGATCGTCAGCACGCTCGCCGCCCGGAGGATGTTCAGCAGATCCGGGATCGAAATGAACCGCCACTTGGTGGTGGTGAGCTGGAACAGGTAGCAGACGAAGAAGCTGAAGACGACGAAGTAAGGCAGAACCTTCAGCAGCAGCGGCAGACGGTCCAGCAGATTCTCGCCGTCGAACCGCAGATAGAAGCTGAGCAGCACGGCGGCCGCGGTCGCGAGCAGATCGTGGAGGGCGATCAGCCAGTTGCGGGGCGTGAACGACGTGATCGGCGTCAACATTGCACCTGCCAGCGGTGGTCGCCAATCCCGCGCATGATCAGGACTGCCCCTCGCGCGCGCGCGCCACCAGCGAGGTGGTACTGAATCCGGGCAGCACGTCGACCAGCATCACCTCGCCGCCTTTGGCCGCGACGATCTCGTGCCCGACCACCTGCTCACGGGTGTAGTCGCCGCCCTTGACCAGCACGCTCGGCTCGATCCGGGTGATCAGCCGGATCGGCGTATCCTCTTCGAAGATCGCCACCAGATCGACCGCCTCCAGCGCCGCCAGCACTTCGGCGCGGGCGCGTTCGTGCTGCACCGGCCGGCTCTCGCCCTTCAGCCGCCGCACCGACGCATCGCTGTTGAGTCCCACGATCAGCCGGTCGCAGGCACCGCGCGCCGCAGTCAGCACCTTGACGTGGCCGGGGTGCAGGATGTCGAAGCAGCCATTGGTGAAGCCGACCCGCAGACCCTCGCGGCGCCATTCCTTCAGCCGCGCGTCGAGGTCGGCGTCGCTGGCCATGATCTTGTCTTCGGCGGCGAGTTCAGCGTGTGGCAGGACGCGCCGGCGCAGTTCGCTCGGCGTCACCACCGCGGTGCCATTCTTGCTGACCGCCACGGCTGCGGCGGCGCTGGCCGCCCGCATCGCCGTGCCCCAATCCGCCCCCGACGCCAGTACCACCGCCAGCACCGCCGCCACGGTATCACCGGCGCCCGAGACGTCGCGCACCTTCACCGGTTG
Source organism: Rhodopseudomonas palustris (assembly GCF_007005445.1). NCBI lineage: Bacteria > Pseudomonadati > Pseudomonadota > Alphaproteobacteria > Hyphomicrobiales > Nitrobacteraceae > Rhodopseudomonas > Rhodopseudomonas palustris. The sequence continues at coordinate 3,358,234 of NZ_CP041387.1, forward strand.
CGCCGGCACGTGGATCGGCTCGCCTCCGCGCGGCACCAGCGTCATTCCGTGCTCGCTCTTGGTCACCAGCATCGCCTCGCACTCGGCCAGCGTCATCGCATCCTGGGCCGCCGCGGCGATCTCGTCATCGGTCTCGGCAGCGCTCCGTGTCGCCGCGGCGAATTCCTTGCGGTTTGGCGTCAGCAGCGTGGCGCCGCGATAGATCGCGAAGTTGGCGCTTTTCGGATCGACGATGACGCGTTTGCCGAGTTTGTTGGCGGTATCGATCGTCTCGCGAATGACTCGCGCCGTCAGCACGCCTTTGGCGTAGTCCGACAGCAGCACGATATCGGCGCGCGCGAGCTGCGGCAGGATCGAATCGAGCAGCCGCTGTTCGACCTCGCCGGTCGCCGGCGCTGCGATCTCCCAATCGGCGCGCAGCATGTGAGTGGAGAAATGCTCGGACACGAACCGCACCTTGCGGGTCGTCGGACGCGAGGGATCGCGCACCAGCACCGGCTCGATCTTCGGCTCGCTGCCGAGTTCGGCGGCGAGCATTCTCCCGGTGGCATCGTCACCGACCAGGCCGACGAAAATGCAGCGCGCGCCGATCGCCGCAATGTTGCGGGCGACGTTGCCGGCGCCGCCGATATTGGTCTCGCTGCGCTGGACCGCGATCACCGGCGCCGGAGCCTCCGGGGAAATCCGCGACACCTCCCCATAGACGAACTCGTCGAGCATCAAGTCGCCGACGCACAGGACGGTCTGACGGGCGATCGCTTGCAGCAGGGCGTCGAAGCTCAACATCCAAATCCAAATTGTTGCGCGCGATCAGCGGAAGCGATCGCTGCGGTCGAGGTAGCCAGTGACGTAAGACGCGACCGCTTCTTCCAGCGGCGTGAAGCCGCCATTATAGCCCGCCGCGCGCAGCCGGTCGCCTTCGCTCTGGGTGAAGTACTGATAACTGCCGCGAATCTGCTCCGGCATATCGATGTACTCGATCTTCGGCGGCGTGCCGAGCGCGGCATAAGCCGCCAGGATCAGGTCGCGGAAGCTGCGGGCATGGCTGGTGCCGACATTGAAAATGCCGCTGACGCTGGGCGAAGCGAACAGCCACATCATCACCCGCACCACGTCGTCGACATAGATGAAGTCGCGGCGCTGGTCGCCGTCGGCGATGCCTTCGCGATGCGACTTGAACAATTGGACCACCCGGCCCGACTTGATGTCGTCGAACCGCCGCGCCAGCACGCTGGCCATGGTGTCCTTGTGATATTCGTTCGGGCCGAACACGTTGAAGAACTTCAGCCCGGCCCACTGCGGCGGCAGCCTGTCGCCCTTGGCGGCGCGCTCGGCCACCACCAGGTCGAACAGGTGCTTGCTCCAGCCGTACAGGTTCATCGGCCGCAACTGTTTCAGCGCGGCCAGCGAGAAATCGTCATCGAAGCCGTGTTCGCCGTCGCCATAGGTCGCTGCCGATGAGGCGTAGATCAGCGGCGTGCCGGTCTCGGTGCACCAGTCGAGCAGCCGCAGCGACAACCGGAAATTGTTCTCCATCACCAGATCGCCGTCGGTGGCGGTGGTCGCGGAGATCGCGCCCATGTGGAACACAGCGTCGAGCTTGCGTCCCTTGAGCCAGCCGGCCAGTTCCGCCGGCGGCACGAAATCGGCAAGCTGCCGCTTGGCGAGGTTCTTCCACTTGCCGTCATGGCCGAGAAAGTCGGACACTGCCACATCGGCCCGCCCGGCGTCGTTCAGCGCCGCGACCAGATTCGATCCAATAAACCCGGCGCCCCCGGTGACCAGCAGCATGACTTCTCCGCCTCGATTTGCGCGGCCAGCTTTGCCCCACTCCGCCCAAGCAGGCAACTTTCTACCCTGACTTGCTGTGCATGGAGCACGTCTGGCGCGCGAAATGCCGGCTGGACGCCGGCCGCAGCAGACGCTAACCGGCTGGGCCGACCAGTCCCTGCCAGGCAGGGCACGCAGAACAAGCGATGAATTACGAATCACTCAAAGCCAGCCTGGCGACAGCGCCCGACCGTAGCGAAACCAGCCCGGTACTGCTGGTCCCGTATATGTGGATCGGCGATTTCGTGCGCTGCCACACCGTGGTGCGGGTGCTGAAGGATCGCTGGCCGAACCGGCCGGTCGACGTCCTCACCACCACACTGTGCGCGCCCTTGGTCGACTATATGCCCGGCGTGCGCCAGGGGATCGTCTGGGATCTGCCGCGCAGCAAGATCTCGCTGCCTCAGGAGCGGGCGCTGGCAGCCAGGCTGCGACAGGAAGGCTACGGCGCCTCGGTGGTGATGCCGCGCACCTTCAAATCCACCATCGCGCCCTGGCTTGCCGGTATCCCGAAACGCACCGGCTTCATCGGCGAGGTCCGGTTCGGCCTGCTCAATGACTGGCGGCGCGGCGAGAAGGCATTGCCGCGGATGATCGACCGCTGCGCCGCGCTGGCGCTGCCGCCGCTGCCCGAATTGCCGCTGGACTGGCCCGAACCGCAGCTTCAGGTGCCGCAGGCCGAGATCGCGGCATGGCGGCAGGCCAATGGGCTGCACGGCCGGACCGTGGTGGCGCTGGCACCCGGCGCCGTCGGGCCGGCGAAGCGCTGGACCTATTATGTCGAGGCCGGCAAGGCACTCGCCGAGCGCGGCTTCGAGGTCTGGGTGGTGGGCGGCCCGGGCGAAACCGCCAAGGCCCAGGAAATCGTCGCGGCCGGCGGCCCGCAGGTCCGCGATCTCACCGGCACCGACCTGCGCAACGGCATCCTGGCGCTGGCGGCAGCCGACCTGGTGATCTCCAACGATTCCGGCCTGCTCCACGTCTCGGCGGCGATCGGCAGCCGGACCATCGGCATCTTCGGACCGACCAGCCCCTGGCATTATGCCCCGCTCAATCCGATCGAGACGGTGATCCAGGCGCCGGGCGAGATTCCGTGCCGGCCCTGCCACAAGCCGATCTGCCGGATGGAGCACCACCGCTGCATGCGCGACATCGCCGTCGAGGACGTGACCGCCGCGGCATTGCGCGCGCTGCAGGCCGCCGGCATCGCGCCCGCGGTGTGAGCCCTTCGGCTTGCGCCGGACCCGGCCCTGCGCTTTACCAGGGCTTCGAGTTTCAGCCTTCAGGTGTGACGTGAGCCAGGACAAGATCGCCGCCCATTTCCAGCTTTCGCTTGCCGCGATGACGGCCGCGGCCAGCGACACAGCGCTGCTGGAAACATCGCGGGCGATCGCCGCAGCGTCGATCGCGGCACTGCGTCAGGGCCGCAAGATCCTGCTCGCCGGCAATGGCGGCAGCGCCGCCGACGCCCAGCACATCGCCGCCGAAATCATCGGCCGCTACAAGCGCGAGCGCGGCGCCTGGCCGGCGGTGGCGCTGACCACGGACACCTCGGCGCTCACCGCGATCGCCAACGACTATGGCTTCGAGCGGGTATTCGCCCGGCAGGTCGAAGGGCTCGGCCAGCAAGGCGACGTCTTCATCGGCATCACCACGTCGGGCCGCTCGCCGAACATCCTGGCGGCGCTCGAGGTCGCGCGGCAGCGCGGCCTGGTCACCGTCGGCATGACCGGCCCGAGCGGCGGATCGATGGGCGCGCTGTGCGATCATCTTCTGATTGCGCCGGGCCCCGAGACCGCGCTGGTTCAGCAGATCCATCTGATGGCCGCGCATGCGATCTGCGACGAGATCGAGGTCGCGCTGGGCAAGCCGGCGCCATGACCGCGTCCGCGCCGCGCCGGCCCGCCGCCTTCCTCGATCGCGACGGCGTCATCAACTACAACGACCACTATGTCGGCACCCGCGAGCGCCTTCGCTGGATGCCGGGCATCGCGGCGGCGATCCGGCAACTTAACGCGGCCGGCTATTACGTCTTCATCATCACCAACCAGTCCGGCGTCGCCCGCGGCATGTTCAGCGAAGACGACGTCCGTGCTCTGCATCGCTGGATGCTGAATGAGCTGAATGCGCAAGGTGCGCGGATCGACGATGTGCGGTTCTGCCCGCATCATGTCGAAGGAACGATCGACGCCTATCGGGTGGCCTGCGAGCATCGCAAGCCGGGCCCCGGCATGATCCTGGATCTGGCCAAAGCCTGGCCGGTGGACATGGCGCGCAGCTTCGTGATCGGCGACAGCGCAAGCGATATCGAAGCGGCCCAGGCTGCCCGCATTCGCGGTTTTCGCTTCGAAGGCGAAGACATCGACGGCTTCGTCAACCAGGTGCTCGCCGAGATGCAACGCACCGCTGCATTCAACTAACCGAGTAGCTGCTCCGCCGCCTCGATCGCCTGCCGCGCCGAGGGGCCACCGCTGTTGCCGCCGAGCACCCGCAGCGGACCGCTGCCGACCGGGCCGGTCAGTCCCGGATCGGTCGCAACATAGATCCCGACCAGCGGCACCCGATAGGCGGCGGCCAGATGCAAAAGGCCGGTGTCGACGCCGATCACCACCGCGGCGCCCGCGATCACGCCCGCGGTGAGATCGAGCGACTGACGCGGCAACACGCGACTTCCGGGGATCGCGCTCGACAGCCGTTCGGCGGTCTGCCGTTCGGTCTCGGTGCCCCACGGCAGCACCGGCTGCAACCCGCGGCCCTGCAGCCAGCGGCCGGTCTCGATCCAGTCTTCGGCGAGCCATTCCTTCGACACCCGCGAGGTGCCGTGCAGCAGCAGCGCGTAAGGCGCTTCAGCGCCGCGCGCCGGTTTGATCAGCCCGTAGTCGATCTGGTCCGGCGGCTGATAGCCGAGCGACTGGCCGGTGAGCGTGCGATTGCGCGCCACCGCGTGGAGCGAGCGGCTGACGCTGTGGCGGACATCGTAGAACCGCGACGCCAAGGGCTCCCGAATGCTCTGCGCGTCGTAGCCGTGGCGCTCGCCCTGCGCGAGCCGCGCGATGATCGCCGAGCGGATCAGGCCCTGAGTGTCTATCACCTTGTCGAATTCGGGCTCACGCAATCGCGTGTTGAAATCGCCGATCTCCCGCCAGGTGGCGCGGCTCGTCAGATGCGACCGCCAGCGCCGGGTCGCCACCGGGATCACCTCGGCGACGGATGGATGCAACCGTGCCAGCGGCGCGAACGCCTCCTCCACCACCCAGCTCATGCGCAGGCCGGGTTGGGCGCGCGCAGCGTCGGCGATCGCGGGCATCTGGTGCACCACATCGCCGAGCGAAGAGGTCTTGATGATGAGGATGTCCGACATTGACGCAAAAGGCCCGCAATTGCGCGGTCCTCGTTACAGGATTGACAACCATAGAGTCGAATCCCCGGCAAAAACGCTGGCAATTCGCCCCCGAAGCGGCCCCGCTATACCCCAATTCCATTGTTTGTCGACAGGCTGGCGCAAATGCGCGGAACCGACCAGCAGCTCGGACGGAAACCACGATGACCGTACTCGTTACCGGCGGCGCCGGCTACATCGGAAGCCACACGGTTCTGGCGCTGGTCGAGGCCGGCGAAAGCGTGGTGGTGATCGACAATCTCTCCACCGGCTTTTCGCAGTTCGTGCCCGAAGGCGTGCCGCTGTTCATCGGCGACGCCGGCGATGAAAACCTGATCGACGGCGTGATCGCCTCGCACCGCGTCGACGCCATCATCCATTTCGCCGGTTCGGTGATCGTGTCGGACTCGATGCGCGACCCGCTCGGCTACTATCGCAACAACACCTCGACCTCGCGCAGTCTGCTGAGTGCCGCAGTGCGGCGCGGCGTGAAGAAATTCATCTTCTCCTCGACCGCGGCGGTGTACGGCAATCCGGACCGCGTTCCGGTCGGCGAAGACGCGCCGACACGGCCGCTGTCTCCTTACGGTCGCTCCAAGCTGATGACCGAGATCATGCTGCACGACGCGGCGGAGGCCTACGGTGTCAACTACGTGGCGCTGCGCTACTTCAACGTCGCCGGCGCCGATCCGCTGGGCCGGCTCGGGCTCGCGACCGTCGGCGCAACCCATCTGCTCAAGATCGCGGTAGAAGCGGCGACCGGGCAGCGCAGCCGGATCGACGTCTACGGCACCGACTATCCGACGCCGGACGGCAGTTGCATCCGCGATTTCATTCACGTCACCGACCTCGCTGAGGCGCACGGCGCCGCGCTCGGTTACTTGCGCGCCGGCGGCGGGCCGGTGACGCTGAACTGCGGCTACGGCCACGGCTATTCGGTGTTCGAAGCCATCAATGCGGTGAAACGCGTCGCAGGTCGCAATTTCGCGGTCGCCTCGGCGCCGCGTCGGCCGGGCGACATCATGACGATGGTCGCCGACACCAGCCGGATTCGCCGCACGCTGGATTGGACCCCACGATACGACGATCTCGACAGCATCGCGGCGCACGCTCTGGCGTGGGAGGAAAAGCTGCTGCGCGAGCGCCAAGCGGTTGAATTGCAAGCCATTCCAGCCTGACCGCGGCGCTGGTTCCATCGTTTTGGCTTGAAAATCCGGTCCAGCGGGGGCAAGGACTCCGGCAAGACGCACGCCTTCCTCGCGCGCGACCCTGGTTCGACGCCGTCGATGGAACGCGGGAATGACCGAAGCCCCACGCAAGATCACTGACGACCCGTATGGCGCGTGGCAGCTCATCCGCCGCCTGGTGATGGAACAGGCGTCAGCCTACTGGCGACGCTATGCGCTGGCCTTCGGCCTGATGGCGATCGCCGCCGCGGCGACCTCCGGCTCGGCCTTCCTGCTCGGCAAGGTGATCAACCAGGCCTATGTCGATCGCGATCTGCAGGGCATCATGTTCTGGTCGATCGTCACCCTGGCGGTGTTCAGCCTGAAGGGCGCGGCGACCTACGGCCAGTCGGTGATCCTCACCCAGATCAAGAACGCGATCCTCGCCAACAATCAGCGGCGGATGTTCCACAAGCTGATGAACGAGAGCATCGGCTTCTTCGCCAAGCGGCACTCTTCGGAATTCCTCGCCCGCCTCACCGCCGGTGCCAATTCGGTCACCGAGGTGCTCAACCTGCTGATCAACGCGATCGGCCGCGATTTGTTGTCGCTGATCGGTCTGGTCACCGTGATGGTGATCCAGGATCCGTTCATGGCTCTGTTCGGGCTTCTGATCGCGCCGCCCGCGGCGTTCGTGGTGCGCAAGCTGGTGAAGCGGGTGAAGGGGCTGGCGCTGACGCAGTTCACCGGCAACGCCCAGATCCTGGAGACGATGCAGGAATCGCTGCAGGGCATCCGCACCGTGAAGGCGTTCTCGCTCGAAAAAACCATGAGCGACCGGATCGACGCCAACATCTCCGCGGTGCAGGCCAATGCCGACAAGATGGCGCGGGTGTCGAACCGCGCCAGCCCGCTGATGGAGACGCTCGGCGGCTTCGCGGTGGCGGCGTCGCTGATGTACGGCGGCTATCGTGTGGTCGCGACCGGCGCCACACCCGGCGAGTTCTTCTCGTTCCTGACCGCGTTCCTGCTCGCATACGAGCCCGCCAAGCGGCTGGCGCGGCTGAATATCGAGCTCAACAGCGGTCTGGTCGGCGCGCGGATGCTGCTCGAAGTGATCGACAGTCCTCCGAGCGAGCCCGCCGACGGCCACAAGCCGGCGCTGCAGCTCAGCGAGGCGCGGGTCGAGTTCGACGACGTCTCGTTCGCCTATCGGCCCGACGAACCGGTGCTCAACGGCATGAGCTTCGTCGCCGAGCCCGGCAAGATGACGGCGCTGGTCGGCCCGTCCGGAGGCGGCAAGTCGACGGTGCTGGCGCTGCTGCTGCGGTTGTACGAAGTCCAGTCCGGCGAAATCCGGATCGACGGACAGTCGACCGCGAACGTATCGCGCGAGTCGCTGCGGCAGCAGACCGCCTATGTCGGCCAGGACGTCTATCTGTTCCGCGACACCGTCCGCGCCAACATCGCGTTCGGCAAGCTCGGCGCCACCGACGACGAGATCGTCGCCGCCGCCAAGGCGGCCTGCGCGCACGACTTCATCATGAGCTTTCCGCTCGGCTATGATACTCCGGTCGGCGAGCACGGCGCGCAACTGTCCGGCGGTCAGCGCCAGCGCATCGCGGTCGCGCGCGCGTTGCTGCGCAACGCGCCGATCGTGCTGCTCGACGAGGCCACCGCGGCGCTGGATTCGGAGTCGGAGAAACTGGTGCAGGAGGCGATCGATCATCTCGCCCGTGGCCGCACCACCATCGTGATCGCGCACCGGCTGCACACCATCATGCACGCCGACTCCATCCTGGTGGTCGAGGCCGGCGAGATCGTCGAGCAGGGCCGGCACGACGACCTGCTGCGCCGCGGCGGCCGCTACGCCTCGTTCTTCCGGCTGCAGCAGCGCCACGCCGCACCGCTGGCGCCGGCCGCTGCCACTGCCTAGCCTGATCGGACCTGATACCGCCCCTCCGCCCTGCCTCCTTAGCTTGCGAAAGACACTCATGAGCAACGCTGGTTTCGTGATCGCCCTGCCGCCGCAGCCCAGTCTCGCCGTTGCCGGGACGAGCGACCGCTTTCCGGTGCGCCGGATCTGGTGCGTCGGCCGCAACTACCTCGAACACGTCCGCGAGATGGGCAATGACGAGCGCCAGCCGCCATTCTTCTTCGCCAAGCACGCCGACATGGTCGCGCCCGATGGTGCAACCATCGCGTATCCGCCGCTGACCAAGGACCTGCACCACGAGGTCGAGCTGGTGGTGGCGCTGAAGAGCGGCGGGCTGAACATTCCAGTCGAGAAGGCACTCGATCACGTCTGTGGCTATGCGGTCGGCATCGACCTCACCCGCCGCGACCTGCAGATCGCCTCGCGCAAGAAGGAGCAGCCCTGGGAGATCGGCAAGTCGTTCGACGCCTCGGCGCCGTGCGGAGCGCTGCGCCCGGCCTCCGAGATCGGCCATCCGGCCACCGGCAAGATCTGGCTGTCGGTCAACGGCACCGAGCGACAGACCGGCGATCTGTCCGAGATGATCTGGAACGTGCCGGAAATCATCGCCAAGCTGTCGGCGCAGGTCGAACTCGCCGCCGGCGACATCATCATGACCGGCACACCGGCCGGCGTCGCGGCGCTGTCGCCGGGCGATGCCATCGCCTGCGGCGTAGACGGCATCGGCACGCTCGACGTCACCATCGGCCAGCCGGCCTGACCGGCTCGTCGGATCGGCGTTAGCCGGCTATTAACCATAAATCGGGAATATCAGGCGGAGCTGATCGGGAGCTGCCGCCATGATGTCCGACCTTGGAAGATATCTTTTGGTGTGGATCGCGATGGTGGTGTTTCTGGCCACCGCACAGAATGCCGGCGGCCTGAGCTGGCGCGGCCAGCCACCGATCGCAATCGCCGCAAACGCCGCCAATCAGTAGTTCAGGATCGAAACCGCGGACGGAACGGACGGGGCCGGAAGCCGAGGTCAGCGGCAGCCGGGCCGGCGTCGAAGGTCATGTCCTTGGCCATCCGGGTCGCCATCGTGGCCGACAGCCCGGGCAGCACCTTGACCGCAACCGGCAGGATCATCCGCCATACCCAATCCGGCACTGGCACGATGATGCGCGGCAGCCCGAGCCCGTCGAAGATCCGGCCGACCATCTCGCGATAGCTCAGGGTCTCGCCGCCCGGCAGATTGTAGATCTTGCCGATCGCTTGCGGCCGCTCGGCGGCGGCGACCGCGGCGGCGGCAAGATCGTCGGCATGCACCGGCTGTCGCAGCCCTTCGCCGCCCGCCATCAGCGGGAAGAACCGGAAGCGCCGGATCAGCCCGGCGATACGGCTGACATTGCGGTCGCGGCCTTCGAGATAGATCAGCGTCGGCCGCAGCACCGTGCAACCCACACCATGGGCCGCGCAGGCCGCGATCACGCGCGCTTCGCCGGCGCCCCAATCGCGAATGAAGGCGCGCTCGTCGGGATCGGGCGTATCCCATTTGGTTTCGATGCTGGTCGAGGTGAACACCACCAGCCGGCTCATCCCGGCTGCCGCCAGCGCCGGCACCGCATCTGCCACCCGCCCGACCGGCGCGGTCGCGAACACCACATCGATCGGCGGCAGCGCGACGCCGCCGAGATCGGCAAGATCCCCCGCAACCCAGCGCACGCCATCCCCCGGCTGCCGCTCCTGACGCGACAGCCCCACCGGCTGCGCGCCCTCCGCGATCAACCGCCGAAGAATCGCACCGCCGACCATCCCGGTGGCGCCGATCACGAAAGGCTGCGGTCGGGTCATTACGGCTCCAACAATCCGCCCGCCGAGGGCGCCGGTTACGATTCGCTGCTGTCCATGACGGCTGCATAGCAGCAATGGCCCGCCAGGTGTGGCGGCTGATCACGTGACGAGGCCGGAGCGGTCGATGCTTCTTCAGTCGGTCGTGGTGATCGCGACAGCAGCCAGCGGCACGCCACGGCCGCTGTTCGGGACTGGATCGGCCGGCAAATGCTCTGGAAAATCCGCCGATCGGGGCACAGCAAATAGACTTGCTCTTCAATCTCTGCTTGTGATCGGACTTTGGTGCCGCAATGATTGCACTAAAGAGCGGTGTTTTGTGATGACGTCTGAAGGTGACTTGGCCGATCCAGCGGCTGAAAATGTGTGTTCGCGAGCGCAAGCCGCAGCGATCGAGATCGTGGCCAATCTGGCGGAGAAATTCACGTTCGCCTCGCATCAGAACTCGATCCCGGTGATCCGGGCGATATCGATCGCCAATGCGAGCCCGGACCCGATCGAGAATCTTCGTCTGGAGCTGACCTCGAGTCCCGCGTTCCTCCGGGCGAAGACCTGGACGATCGACCGGGTCTTCGCGGGCGACAACCACGCGCTCGGCGACAGGCGCGTGGATCTGGACCCGTCTTATCTGGCGGGGCTCGATGAAGCCGAAGCCGGCGACATCAGATTGCGACTCCTGCAAGCCGACGCCGTGGTCGCCGAGACCATCGTGCCGGTGCGGCTGCTGGCTCGTGACGAATGGGGCGGCGTGTCCGACATGGCACAGCTACTTCCGGCGTTCGTCATGCCGAACGATCCGGCCATCCACAGGGTGCTGCGATCGGCCGCCGAGCGCCTTGCCTCGCACGGCCACTCCTCGGCCCTGGACGGGTACCAAAGCAACGATCCGAAGCGCGCCTACATGCTGGCGGCAGCAGTTTATTCGGCAATCGCGGCACTCGGAATTCACTACGCCGAGCCGCCCGCCAGTTTCGAAAGACGGGGGCAGAAGATCCGTGGGCCCAGCAAGCTGATCCAGGATCAGCTCGGGACCTGCCTGGACTTCACACTTCTGTTCGCCGCGGCGCTGGAAGCGGTCGGGCTGAATGCGGTGACCGTATTGCTCGACGGACATGCGTTTGCCGGCGTGTGGCTGGTCAAGCGAACTCTGCCGAACACGATCGAAGGCGACGTTAGCGAGCTTCGCAAAGCCATCGCCGCGCATGAGCTCGTCGTATTCGAAACGACAGGAGTCACGCACCGACCTGCCATGACGTTCGAGCAGGCCAGGAAAGTAGGCGAGGACAAACTCAAGGAAGATTCGCCCCAAGCCTTCGCCGCGGCAGTCGACGTCGCGCGATCGCGCTCTTCCGGCATCCTGCCATTGGCCTCGCACGCGCCGCGCATGGAAACAGCGGCCGACGAGACGGATACGCCCGCTGAACTCCCTCTACCGGCCGAGCCCGACATTCTCATGCCGACCGATCTGGCCGACGAGAAGCCGACCACGCCCGAGGGACGCATCGAGCGGTGGCGATCACGGCTACTCGATCTGTCGCTGCGCAACCGACTGTTGAACTTCTCGGAAGGCAAACGAGCCATCCCCTTCCTTTGCCCCGACGTCGCCGACCTTGAAGATCGACTCGCCGAAGGGACCGCGATCAAGATCATCTCGCTTCCGCAGCAAAATCCGCTAGGCGATCGAGACCCTTCGCTGCATCGCGATCGGCGCGGCGACGACCTGCACCGGACCTTCGCGGCCGAAGCACTGAAGCGAGACGAACTCTCGTCGAAGCTCGAAGCCAAGGAGCTCTCCGCCCGCCTGACTGATCTGTATCGCCAAGCCAGGAACGATCTCACCGAAGGTGGCACCAATACGCTGTATCTCGCGGTCGGAATCCTGAAATGGAAGAAGACGCCGACCGACGAGAGGGTCTATCGCGCCCCGCTGCTGTTGCTGCCGGTGAAGCTCGAGCGGTCGGGAGCATCCGACCGCTTCCGCCTGAAATTCCACGAAGACGAGCCCCAACTGAACGCCACCTTGCTGCAGTTTCTGAAGCGGGATTTCGACCTTTCGCTTCCGGATTTTCGCGGCGGACTCCCGCAGGACGACAAGGGCATCGACGTCTCCAAGGTACTCGACAGCATCCGCCGCGCGGTCCGCGACGTTCCGGGCTTCGAAGTCGTCGATGATATCGCGCTGTCGACCTTCTCGTTCGCCAAGTACCTGATGTGGAAGGATCTCACCGACCGCGTCGCGGCGCTGCGGCAGAATCGTGTTGTCAAACACCTGATCGACAATCCCGATCGGATTCTCGACGGCGCTGACCAGCCATTTCCGGATGCAGCCGATATCGACCGGCAATTCGCCTCGGCCGATTTGGTGCTGCCGCTTCCGGCGGACTCGTCTCAAATCGCCGCATGCCTCGCTGCCGCACAGGGGCGGGACTTCGTCATCATCGGACCGCCCGGCACCGGCAAGAGCCAAACGATCGCCAATATGATCGCGATGTGCCTGGCGGCCGGCAAGACCGTGCTGTTCGTCGCCGAGAAGACAGCGGCTCTCGACGTCGTGTATCGACGGCTGCGCGAACATCGGCTCGGCGACCACTGCCTCGAGCTGCATTCCAGCAAGGCGGACCGCAAGCACTTCTTCGGCCAACTGAAGAACTCGTGGGAAAAGCGAGCGGCCAAACGCGAAACCGAATGGGTGACGCTCAATCATCGTCTGCAAATCCGTCGCGACGAGTTGAACGCCTATGTCGACGCGCTGCATCGCCAGTCGCCGAATGGACTGACGCCCTACGCCGCAATCGGCATCGCGACTCTCGGACAAGACGACTACGCGCCGAAGTTCGAGTGGCCAAGCAAGAACGCTCACGACGCTCAGGGCTACCGCGAGCTGGAAGATCTGGCCACCGAACTCGGGCGGACCTATTCAGCCGTGAAGGTCCGGCCCGTCCTGCGCCTGCTGCATGTCGAGGAGTGGACCAATGCCTGGCAGGAAAAACTGCTCGGGGCAGCACGAGCCCTCGCGACGGCGGCGGCAGCGGCACACGCTGCACTGACGGCAATCAGTCCCCGCCTCGGGCTCGACAATCTCAAGGACTGCCGCGCGGACGGCTTGAAGTACTTCGCTGAACTCGCGAAGGATCTGATCGCGACGTCAGGCGAAGATCACACGATCATTCTGCATCGCGACTTCTCCGCGCTGGCACGCGCGCTGGCCGAGCTCGAAACGGCGATCTCGGCCTACCGCCACAGTGAAACCAAGCTGTCGGCCCGCTACGCACCAGACACCGTGGCCCGCATTCCGATCGCCGATATCGAGCGCGATTGGCACGAAGCGAAGGCCGCCATGTGGCCGAAATCCTGGCTCGGAACGCGACGCGTGAAGCGGCTGCTCGGATCCTACGCCGGCACCAAGACGGCGGACCCAGGCACCGACATCGGGCTGCTCCGCGATCTACAAGCAAGGCTCCAATCGATCCGCGGCAATGCCGTCGCCGAGACTCCGCTGGCCTTCAACGGCCTCGACACCGACTGCAAGGCGCTGACGAACCATCTGGAGAAAGCGGAGCGCCTGCGCACTTCGCTGGTTCAGCTCGGGGAGTTCGCAGGCGACGTGCAGAGGGTTGCGGCCAGCATCGCCGCCAATCTGAAGGGACAAGTCAACCAGCCGCAACTTTCGGCCGCCAAGGATTATCTGGCCCGCTACCACGAGCTTCAGGAATGCATCGTCGGCTTCGAGGCGATTGCCGGCGTTCCGCTCGAACGCGAGCACGAGGACTGTCTCGGCACCATCGTTCGGCAGATGGATGAAATTCAGCAGGCCCGCTCGCTGTTTCGCGACTGGTCTTCGTGGTGTTCGGTTCGCAAGCGCGCCATCGCGCGCGGGCTGCTTCCCTTGGTGGAAGACATCGAGAACGGCGCGGTGCCGACCGACCGCAGCGTATCAGCCTTCCGGCTCGGCTACGCCCGCTGGTGGCTTCCGCTGGCGATCGACGATAGCAAGGAATTGCGGAGTTTCCGCCGCTTCGCCCACGAGAATGCGGTCGAAGACTTCAGAGCCGTCGACGATCTGGTCCGCGCGCACGCCAGCGACAAGATCGTCAGCACACTGGCGCACGGCCTTCCGGCGTCGGAGGCAGTGCCGCGGCAGTCGGAGCTTGGGCAATTGCGCCACCAGATGGGCCTGAAGCGCCCCAGTCGCTCGATCCGGGAGATGATCGCCGCGATGCCGGAGAGCTTCAGCAGGCTCGCGCCGTGCGTGCTGATGTCACCGCTTTCGATCGCGCAGTATCTGCCACCCGATCAGGCGCTGTTCGACATCGTGATCTTCGACGAGGCGTCGCAGATCGCCACCTGGGACGCGGTCGGAGCGATTGCCCGCGGCCGGCAGACCATCATCGTCGGCGATCCCAAGCAACTGCCGCCAACGAACTTCTTTGGCCGCGCCGACGATCAGGACGACAGCGTGCCCGAATTCGATCGGGACCTCGAGAGCATTCTCGACGAGACACGCGCCTCAGGGCTTCCTGTCCGTCACCTGCGATGGCACTATCGAAGCCGTCACGAGTCCTTGATCGCGTTCTCCAACTGGCACTACTACGACAATCATCTCGTCACCTTCCCGAGTCCGGTGACGGAGGATCGCGCAGTCTCGCTGAACTTGGTTCCGACCGGAATCTATGATCGGGGCAAGAGCCGGACCAATCGCGAAGAGGCTCGCGCGATCGCCGCCGACATCCGCATCAAGCTGAAGAGCTGGCTCGCCTTGCCGGAGGCCGAGCGCCCGACCATAGGAGTGATTACGTTCAATGCCCAACAACAGGCGCTGATTCAGGATCTGCTCGACGAAGTTTGCCGCGCGGAGCCCGACCTCGAATGGTTCTTCTCTGATGACCGGATTGAGCCGGTGATCGTCAAGAACCTCGAGAACATCCAAGGCGACGAGCGCGACGTGATCTACTTCTCGATCACCTTCTGCCGCGATGCGGCCGGAAAGCTGCCGATGAATTTCGGTGCGATCAACAACGACGGCGGCGAGCGGCGGCTGAACGTCGCGGTCACACGCGCGCGAACCGAACTGAGAGTATTCTCCGGCATCCGTGCCGACGACATCGATCTCGATCGCAGCAAGGCGGTCGGTGTACGTCACCTCAAGGCGTTTCTAGACTACGCGTCGCGCGGTGCGATCGCCCTGCCCGCTCAGGATGAGGGATCGCTCGGCGGCGTCGAGTCTCCGTTCGAGCAAGCGGTGGCAACCGCGCTTCAAGCGCGCGGCTGGCAGGTGGCGACGCAGGTCGGCGTCTCCGGATTCCGTATCGACCTCGGCATCCGCCATCCCGATCACGCCGGGCTGTATCTCGCCGGCATCGAATGCGACGGCGCCACCTATCATAGTTCAGCCACCGCCCGCGATCGCGACAAGGTGCGCGAGCAGGTGCTGCGCGGTTTGGGCTGGAATATCCTGCGGATCTGGTCGACCGACTGGTGGTTCAGCGCTGCCGATGCGATCGAGCGTATCCATGCGGCCTTGAACGATCTTTTGGCGGCAAGCCGTTCCGATGGCGCAGCGACCGCAAACTCCGACAATTCGGAGAGCGAGACGGAGACCGATTTCCCGGAAGGTATCGACCTTGTTGCGAGCACCCCGGCCCCGCAGCAAGCTGGCAGTCCGGCGGACGGTGACAACGAGGCCTCCGGCGGAACCGAGAGCCCTGTGCCTCGACCGCCGGCGGGGTCAGCGGGCGAGGTACGGATTGCCTCGCTTGCCCCCTTCCCCGAGGTGCGCGCGACGTTTCGTATCGTCGACCTGTCAGGCTTCAAGGCAGAGGCGGAACGGTTTTTCGAATTCTCGTACCGACCGACGATCGAGGCGATGATCGACGCGGTGATGGCCGCCGAAGCTCCGGTGCGGGAGGACGTGCTGGCGCAGCGAATCGCAAGGGCGCACGGCTGGTCGCGGACGGGCGCACGAATTCGCGATCAGGTGTCACGTCACCTTGAGAACTACCATCGGACGGACGAAACGCCCGGTTCGTTTTTGTGGCTGCCCGGCACGGTGGCCGAGCGTCTCGCGTTTCGAAGACCTCACGGGCCGGATCACCGCCGACCTCTGGCCGAAATCGCGCTGGCGGAGCTGGTCGATTTTATCCTGACGCACGCGCACGCCCTCGATGAAGACGACCCGCCGCTGGTCTATGCCCGGCTTCTCGACATCGAGCGGCTGGCGGCTCCATCGCGAGAGCGTCTTCAGGAGGCTATCGAGAACGCGCGAGCCTCGAGCTTGTGACAATGTCGCCGTTCCCGGTCACCGGCGGCCGGCAGTGAGCTGGAAGGTCCGGCACCAGGCTCGGTGCGGCGTCGTGCGCGGCGCGGCAGATGACGCGGTTGCGGCCAGCATGTTTGGCGTCGTACAGCGCCTGGTCGGCGGCCTTCATCAGCTCGGAGACGTCGTCCATCCCCGGCAGCGCGGTGGCGACGCCGATGCTGACGGTGGCCGGAATGCTGCGCGACGCCACCACCAGCGCGTTGGCGGCGACCTCGCGGCGCAGGCGCTCGGCCACAACCTGGGCCTGCGCCAGATCAGTCTCCGGCAGCAGCAGCGCGAACTCCTCGCCGCCGAGCCGCGCCAGCACGTCGCAATCCCGCTTGCAGTCGCGCGCCAGCCTGGCGAGGTGAACGATCATTTCGTCGCCGACCTGATGGCCGAAGCCGTCGTTGATCGCCTTGAAGTAATCGATGTCGATCATCAGAAACGACATCGGCCGCTGGTAGCGGCGGGCGCGCGCCCATTCGCGGTCGGCCAGCGTCAGGAAATGGCGGCGGTTGTAAACCCCTGTCATGCCGTCGGTTGTCGCCAGCCGTTCCAGCTCCTCGGCGTTGCGGACGATGTCGGTGACGTCGCTGTAGATCAGCATCCGGCCGCCGCTCGGCAGCACCGCGAGATGGCAGCGCAGCGCTTTGCCGTCGGTCATCGCCAGATCCATCGGCTTCGGATCGCCGGACTGCACCCAGGCCAGCCGCCGCGACACGTAGTCGTCGAGATCGACCGCCACCGCCTGTGCGGACGCCGCCAGCATCTCGGCATAGAGCGGCCGGTTCTGCCGGATTTCCTCGGCGCTGTTGGCCCTGAACATCACGTGCAGCACCGGATTGCTGTAAACCGCACGCAGTTCTTCGTTCAGGATCAAGAGGCCTGCGTCGACATTGTCGAGCGCGGCGTACAGAGTCTCCAGCGCTTGCCTGGCCTCGGCCAGCTCGCGCTGTAGCTGTGCGCTCTCCCCCGGATCATCCGGCGGTCCCGCGCAGGGGTACGTTTCCTCGGTTCGTCTCTTGTGCATTGTCACGATCTCCGCGACGCGCCAGCGACTGAATTACACCATGAGTTGCACAGCGGCAGACAACAACTCCTGAATGCCCCCAGGGCAATTACGGGGTGTCGTTAACGCCCCGTAAACGTCGCAGCGGGCGCGGCAAGTCTCCACCCGCACGAAAGATTGGCGCTTTGGCCCGGCATGGCTTAAAGCGTGCCGGTCTCCCGTCATTGCCCGCCGCGCGCGGCGGCGCATCGTTCGAAGGCTCAAACAGAAGAGCCAGGACGGGATTTTCCCATTCGGCGTGATCGCCCAGAAGGTCGTCGTTCGTGACATTCCCGACCAGTCCCCCGCCGCTCGCCCGAGCTCTGGCGGAGCGCAATTATCTCCAGGCGACGCCGGTGCAGAGCGCGGTGCTGGCGCCTGACACGGTTGGCCGCGACCTGTTGGTGTCGGCGCAGACCGGCTCCGGCAAGACCGTGGCCTATGGCCTCGCAATCGCGCGCGATCTTCTCGGCGATGCCGAACAGTTCGAGCCCGCCGCGGCGCCGCTGGCGCTGATCGTGGCGCCGACGCGCGAACTGGCGTTGCAGGTGCACCGCGAGCTGAGCTGGCTGTATCGCCACGCCGGCGCCCGCATCGTCTCCTGCGTCGGCGGCATGGACCCGCGTCGCGAGCAGCGCGAGCTGGCGGAGGGCGCCCACATCGTGGTCGGCACGCCGGGGCGGCTGTGCGACCATCTGCGCCGCAACCGGCTCGACGTTTCGCAGCTCAAGGCCGTGGTGCTCGACGAGGCCGACGAGATGCTCGATCTCGGCTTCCGCGAGGACATGGAGTTCATCCTCGAGACCACGCCCGAGACCCGCCGCACGCTGCTGTTCTCCGCGACGCTGCCGCGCGGCATCATCGCGCTGGCCAAGACCTATCAGCACGACGCGATGCGGATCGAGGTCGAGGGCGCCGAGGGCGGCCACGCCGACATCGAGTATCGCGCCATCCGCATTGCGCCGGGCGACGTCGAGCACGCCGTCGTCAACGTGCTGCGCTACGTCGAATCCCCGACCGCGATCGTGTTCTGCAACACCCGGAGCGCGGTGAACCATCTGCAGACCGCGCTGCTGGAGCGCGGCTTCGCCGTGGTGTCGCTGTCCGGCGAACTCACCCAGAATGAACGTACCGGCGCGCTGAATGCGCTGCGCGACGGCCGCGCCCGGGTCTGCGTCGCCACCGACGTCGCGGCGCGCGGCATCGATCTGCCGAACCTCGGCCTGGTTATTCACGCCGAGCTGCCGAACGACGCCGAAGTGATGCAGCATCGCTCCGGCCGCACCGGGCGGGCCGGCAACAAGGGCATCAGCGTCCTGTTAGTTCCGCCGGCGCGGCGGCGACGCGCCGAGCTGCTGCTGCAGCTCGCCGGCATCGAAGCGAACTGGGGCACCGCGCCGCAGGCCGACGAGATCCGCAGCCTGGATCAACAGCGCATGCTGCAGGACCCGCTGTTCACCGAGGAGCCGACCGCCGAAGATCAGGCACTGGCGCAGGCGCTGCTCGCCGAGCGCTCGCCCGAGCAGATCGCGGTGGCGCTGGCCAGGGTGGTGCGGGCGCGGATGCCGGCGCCGGAGGACATTCTCGATCCCGGCGAACGGCCGGCCCGCGGCCGCGACGAGCGCGGCGGCAAGGCGGTGCGCGAGCCGCGCGATCACGAGGCGCGCGACAAGGCACCGCGGAAGCGCTCGGCCAAGGCCGGCGAGAAGCACGCGATGGCGGGCGGCGTGTGGTTTCGCGCCGCGATCGGCAAGCGCAAGAACGCCGAGGCGCGCTGGCTGCTGCCGATGATCTGCCGCCGCGGCGGCATCACCCGGCAGGACATTGGCGCGATCCGCATCCTCGACACCACCACCGAGTTCGAGATCTCGCCCGCCGCCGCGGACGCCTTCGCGGCGCAGATCAAGCGGCCGGATCACGACGACAACATCCGGATCGAGCCGCTGATCGGCGCCAAGCCGATCCCGCCGCGCGAGGACAAGCGTCCGCCGCGGCCGGATGCGGACCGCAAGCCGGATCGCGAGGCGCGCCGCGCCAAGCGCCCCGACTCGTGGTCGCCGCTGTCCGGCGAACCGCTGCCCGATCCGCGCGAGCAGGACGCGCCGCGTCCGGGCAAGCGCGCGCCGCAGGACGAGGCTCCGCGCGGCGGCAAGCCGGCGCGGTTCAAGGACAAGGGATTCAAGGACAAGAGCTTCAGCGACAAGGGCTTCAAGCCGCGCGGCAAAGAGTCGTTCGAGGGCGATTTCAAAGCCAAGCCGTTCAAGAAAGACGGCTTCAAGGCGGGCAAGGCGAAGGGCGACAAGCCGGCTTACGTCAGCAAGGCCCGCCGCGCCGATCCGTCGGCCAAGAACCCGCCGTTCAAGAAGAAGGCGAAGAAGAAGTTTCGCTGAGGCGTGAGTTCGTCGTGACGCCGGCCTCGCGCCGCGCATCCCACAAATAACAAGGCCGGGGACAATGCCGCGGCCCTGATGTCGTTCAGCTGATAGCAGTGGCTTACAGCGTCAGCTCGTGGCGGCCGACCACCATCCAGTGCACTTCGTCCGGACCGTCGGCGAAGCGGAGGTGGCGGACGTCGGTGTACATCTCGGCGAGCGGGGTCCACTGCGAGATGCCGGTGGCGCCGTGCATCTGGATCGCCTGGTCGATGATCTTACAGGCGCGCTCAGGCACCATCGCCTTGACCATGCTGACCCAGACGCGCGCTTCCTTGTTGCCGAGCACGTCCATCGCCTTGGCGGCCTTCAGCACCATCAGGCGCATCGCCTCGATCTCGCAGCGCGCCTGCGCGATGATCTGCATGTTGCCGCCGAGATGCGCCAGCTTCTTGCCGAACGCCTCGCGGGTCAGGCCGCGCGCCACCATCAGGTCGAGCGCCTTCTCGGCCTTGCCGATGGTGCGCATGCAGTGATGGATGCGGCCGGGGCCGAGCCGAAGCTGCGAGATCTCGAAGCCGCGGCCTTCGCCGAGCAGGATGTTCTCCTTCGGCACCCGGACATTGTTGAAGCGCATATGCATGTGGCCGCGCGGCGCGTGGTCGTGGCCGAACACGTGCATCGGGCCGAGCACTTCGACGCCGGGGGTGTCGACCGGCACCAGGATCTGCGACTGCTGCTTGCTCGGCGCGGCGGTCGGATCGGTCTTGACCATCACGATCATGATCTTGCAGCGCGGATCGCCGAGACCGGAGATGTAGTACTTCTCGCCGTTGATCACCCACTCGTTGCCGTCGAGCACGGCCGAGGTCGAGACGTTCTTGGCGTCGGATGAGGCGACGTTCGGCTCGGTCATCACATAGGCGGAGCGGATCTCGCCGTTCAACAATGGCTTGAGCCACTTCTCTTTCTGCTCAGGGGTGCCGACGCGCTCCAGCACTTCCATGTTGCCGGTGTCGGGCGCCGAGCAGTTCATCACTTCGGAGGCGAGCGGCGCCTTGCCGAGTTCGACCGCAATATAGGCGTAGTCGAGATTGCTGAGGCCTTCGCCGGTTTCGGCGTCGGGCAGGAAGAAGTTCCACAGCCCCTCTTCCTTGGCCTTGGCCTTGGCCTTGCCGAGCAGATCGAGCTGCTCCTGGCTGAACGACCAGCGGTTCGGATTCTTCGCTTCCGCGATATCGAACTCGTGCTGCATCGGCTCGACGGTCTCGGCGATGAACTTCTTCACATGGTCGTACAGCGGCCGGACGGCCTCGCTCATCCGCAGATCGTTGAGCGCGTCTTCGGGCGTGAGCGTGTAAGGGGTCTGGCGGGGGACGTAGGCCGTCTGCATGCGGGCGTGCTCCTCGTGGCTTTTCTTGGTTGCGTTTCTTGGCGTCGTTGGCAGCCGTCCCGGGCGGACGGCCGCGCAAGGGTTATAGACACGAACCCGCCGGGTTGTCTTGATCGAACTGCGTTTAAAACAGAACGCGAACCTAATCCCGCATTGCGAAAAATCATCTCCGCCGTACGCCACGCGCGATAGTTGACGAGGCAATCATAACGATCCGCCGAACTCCACGTCGAACGGTTCCCCGCGTAGCAACGCGCACTCGCCCCGTGATCGTCCGGCGGGTCGTCGCGCTTGATGGCTGCTGTCCGAATGAGTGCTACCATCGCTCCGATCCAACCGCGTCAGCTACGCGGCGGCGCTCATCACCAAACGGAGAACGAGGCATGGCGGACTTGATCAAGGCGAGCATCGTCTTCGTGTTGTCGAATTTTTCCCTGAGCTTCCTCGTCATCGGCCTGCTGTTCGCCCTGGTCGCGATCGCGCGCGCGCCGAAGCCGCTGCGATTCCCGGACGTGATCGACCGGCTGCTGGCCTGGCACCTGTTCTGGTCGATCGGCGTCTGCTACTTCTACAACTTCGTGATGCACGGTTTCTTCGGCAAGATGTCGGCGGCGTTCATCGGATGGGCCGACAGTCCGTTTCAGTTCGAAGTCGCCACCGCGAGTCTCGGGTTCTCCGCCGTCGGCTTCCTCGCCGCCTTCCGCAGCTTCGACCTCCGCCTCGCTGCGATCGTCGGCCCCAGCCTGTTCACGCTCGGCGCCGCCGTTGGTCATATCAATCAGATGGTGACGCACCACAACTTCGCCCCGGGCAACGCCGGCGTTGTGTTCTACACCGACATCATCATCCCGTTGTTCGGCGCGGCGCTGCTGTGGCTGCAACATCGCAGCCGGATCGATCGCGCCCCCGCGGCGCCGCGAAGTCGCGCCGCCTGAGCGCCGCTCGAGCCAGACATTGTTCATCGGCGCGCTGGCGCTGGTCGGCCGGTGGCGGTGAGCCGACGATAGCAGGCTGCCTCGTCCTCACGCGCTCGTGACCGAGACTTCGGGAATAACCGCCGCGCGGTGGCGTCTCTGCTTGCGGATCCACCCACCCCGAAGGAGGAAACATGATCCGCACGTTCACGCTGGTATCCGCTCTCGTGCTTGCCGCCGCCGCATTCGCGCAAGCGCCCGCACCTGCCAAGGTCGCCGACACCGCCAAAGGCAAGGCGCTGGTCGACGACAAGGGCATGACACTCTACACCTTCGACAAGGACGCCGGCGGCAAGTCGGCCTGCAACGGCCCGTGCGCCACCAACTGGCCGCCGCTGATGGCTGCGGCGAGCGCGCAGGCCTCCGGCGACTGGACCGTGATCACCCGCGACGACGGCGCCAAGCAGTGGGCCTACAAGGGCAAGCCGCTGTATGCCTGGACCAAGGACACCAAGCCGGGCGACACCACCGGCGACGGCTTCCTCAACGGCGCCTGGCACATCGCCAAGCCCTGATCCCACGAGACCGCTTTGGACGAGATCGCCGCCGAGATCGAGCCGCTGATACCGAGCCTGCGCCGCTACGCACGGGCGCTGCTGCACGATCGCGACGCCGCGGACGATCTCGTCCAGAGCACGCTGGAGCGGGCGCTGACGCGCTGGCGCTTGCGGCGGCAGGGCGGCGACCTGCGCGCCTGGCTGTTTGCGATCGAACGCAATCTCTATCTCGACCAGCGCCGCCGCGCGATCCGGCGCGGAAGCGCGGTCGATCTCGACTCGCGCAGCCCGATTCCCGACGGCGCCGCCGGCCCGGAGCGCAGCCTGATCGCGCGCGATGCGCTGGCGCGGCTCGACGATCTGCCGGAAGATCAGCGCTCGCTGCTGCTGCTGATCGGCGTCGAGGAATTGAGCTACGAGCAGGCCGCGCGGGTGTTCGACGTGCCGGTCGGCACCATCATGTCGCGGCTCAGCCGCGCCCGCGAGGCGCTGCGCCACAGCGTCGAGGCGGGCCGCACCACCATGTTGAGGAGAGTGAAATGACCGTCCGTCGCCCTCTCAGCGAGGACGATCTGCAGGCCTATGTCGACGGCCGGCTCGATGCCGCGCGGCGCGCCGAGGTCGAAGCCTATCTGGAGTCCGACGCCGAGGCCGCCCGCCGCATCGCCGGCCAGATCGCCGATCGCGACGATCTGCGCGCCCGGCTGTCGGCGGTGGCCTCCGAGCCGATCCCGGCACGGCTCCGCATCGCGCATCTGCGCGGCGAGCGCCGCGCCTGGATCGGCCAGCGGTTCGGCGCGGTGGCGGCAGCGTTGGCGTGCCTGGTGATCGGCGGCGCCGGCGGCTGGCTGGCGTCCGAGCGCTGGCACCGCGTGCCCACGGTCGTCGCGGCCGCCCCCGTCGCCGACGCCGCGATGGTGGCGTGGCGGACCTATGCGGTCGAGGTCGCGCATCCGGTCGAGGTCGCGGCCGACCAGGAAGCCCATCTGGTGCAATGGCTGTCGCGCCGGCTCGGCCGAAAACTGACCGCGCCGAAGCTCGACGCGCTCGGGCTGAAGCTGATCGGCGGCCGGCTGCTGCCGGCCACCAACGGACCGGCGGCGCAGTTCATGTACGAGGACGCGCAGGGCCGCCGGGTCACGGTGTATGTGCGGCCGGGCGGCGACGCCGAGCCGAGTTCGTTCCGGTTCGAACGCGCCGGAGAATTGGCGGCGTTCTCCTGGATCGACGCCCAGCTGTCCTACGCCGTGGTGGCGCAGACCGACCGCGACCACCTGCTCGGCATCGCCCGCGCGATCTATCAGCAATACGAAGCGCTGTAGCGCCGGCGGCCGGATGATCGCGCATCTCACCCCGCCGGCCCAGACCGGCTTGCTCCCTCGGCCCGGTTGGTGCGCAGCATTCCGCGCTTCGGTGCGAACAGGAACGCCGCGCAGAACACCAGCGCCTGCGTCAGCACGATGCAGGCGCCCGTGGCGCCGTCGATGTGGAAGCTGACGAGCGTGCCGACCGCGGCCGAGCCGGTCGCGACCGCAGCGGCGATCAGCAGCATCCGCTCGAAGCTGTCGGTGAGCAGATGGGCGGTGGCGCCGGGCGCGATCAGCATCGCGACCACCAGGATGATGCCGACCGCCTTCAGCGACGCGACGATCGTCAACGCCAGCAGCACCAGCAGTCCGTAGTACAGCGCCCTCACCGGCAGGCCGATGGATCGGGCGTGGTGGGGGTCGAAGCAATACAGCAAGAGGTCGCGGCGTTTGAGCAGCACCGCCAGCAGCGTCCCACCGGCGACGATCGCGATTTCGATCAGGTCGCGCGGCGTGACGCCGAGCACGTTGCCGAACAGGATGTGGTTGAGGTGCTGGTCGGTCTCGATCCTGGTGAACAGCACCAGGCCGAAGCCGAACATCCCGGAGAACACGATGCCCATCACCGTGTCTTCCTTGACGCGGCTGTTTTCCTTCAGATAGCCGGTGACCACCGCGCAGGACAGGCCGGCCACGAACGCCCCGGCCGCCAGCGGCAGGTTGAGCACATAGGCGACCACGATGCCGGGCAGCACCGCGTGAGAGACGGCGTCGCCCATCAGCGACCAGCCCTTCAGCACCAGATAGCAGGACAGCACCGCGCAGACCGCAGCCACCATCACGGACGCGATCAGCGCGCGCTGCATGAACGGGTAGGCCAGCGGCCCGGTGATCCAGTCGGCGACCTCGCTCACGGCGTCACCCCCGCCGCCGCATGCCGCCGCCGGCGCGCCGCGATCACCCCGTGCTTCGGCGCGAAGTAGAACGCCGCCAGAAACAGCAGGGTCTGCAGCGTGACGATCACGCCGCCGGTGGCACCGTCGAGAAAATAGCTGAGATAGGCGCCGACGAAGCTGGTGACGGCGCCGAGCGCGACGCTGATCAGGATCAACCGGCCGAACCGATCGGTGAGCAGATAGGCGGTGGCGCCGGGCGTCACCACCAGCGCGATCACCAGACAGGCGCCGACCGTCTGCAGCGCGGCGACCGTGCAGGCGCTGAGCAGGGTGAAGAACACGATCTTGAGCCGCCGCGGATCGAGCCCGATGCTGCGGGCGTGGCTCTCGTCGAAGAACGTCACCATCAGATCCTTCCACTTCAGCGCCAGAATCGCCAGCGACACTGCGGAGATGATCGCCACCTGGACGACGTCGGCATCGGAGATCGCCAGGATGTTGCCGAGCACGATGGTCTGCACGCTCACCGACATCGGCCAGATCGAGGCCATCAGCAGACCGAGCGCGAACAACGTGGTGAACACCAGCCCGATCACCGCGTCCTCGCGCAGCCGCGACTTCAGCTTGACGAACTGCATGCCGGCCGCCGCCAGGATGCCGGCGAAGAACGCGCCGAGCGCGAAGGGCGCGCCGAGGATATAGGCGGCGGCGACGCCCGGAACGATCGCGTGCCCGAGGGCGTCGCCCATCAGCGACCAGCCCTTCAGCATCAGATAGGCCGACAGAAAGGCGCACACGCCGCCGACCAGGGCGCTCACCCACATCGCCTTCAGCATGTAGCCGTAGGCGAACGGCACCAGCAGTTCGGCGAGCAGCGAACCCTCGGCCATCTCAGCTCTCCTGATCCTGCCGCTGGTTGGGCCGGGCGTCGTAGAACACCAGCGGCCGTTCGTCGTCGGTGATCACCGTCAGCCGGCGCTGATCGTCGTCGCTGTGCAGGTCGGCGCCGCCGAGCTGGAAGTTGCGCAGCACGCCGCCGAAGGCGAGCTCGAGATTGCGCTGGGTGAAGGTCTCGGCGGTCGGCCCGGCCGCCAGCACGGTGCGGTTGACGAGCACGACCTGGTCGCAGAACTGCGGAACGCTGCCGAGATCGTGGGTCGAGACCAGGATCAGTTGGCCGGCGTCGCGCAGCTCGCGCAGCAGATCGATGATCGCGGTTTCGGTCTTGACGTCGACGCCGGTGAACGGCTCGTCGAGCAGCACGATCCGGCCGCCCTGCGCCAGCGCGCGGGCGAGAAACACACGCTTCTTCTGGCCGCCGCTGAGCTCGCCGATCTGGCGGTCGCGATAGGCCGTCATGCCGACGCGTTCCAGGGCCTGGTCGACCGCGCGGCGGTCGGCCTGCGACGGAATCCGCAGGAAGTTCATGTGGCCGTAGCGGCCCATCATCACCACGGTCTCGACCAGCACCGGAAAATTCCAGTCGATGTCCTCGCTCTGCGGGACGTAGGCGACGATGTTGCGCTTCAGCGCCCGCGCGACCGGCATCCCGCACAGCTCCACGCTGCCGGCCGACGGCCGCACGAACCCCATGATCGCCTTGAAGATCGTCGACTTGCCGCTGCCGTTGACGCCGACCAGCGCGCAGATCGTCCCGGCGCCGAGCGTGAACGAGGCGTCGCGCACGGCCGTGTAGCCGTTCGGATAGGTCACGTCGAGACCGCGCACCGCGATGCCGGGGACCGCGTCGCCCGCTCCGCGGGCCTCGGCCGGGTCGAACCGGATCATGTCCCGAACCCCTTGGCGATGGTTTCGACGGTCACCTTCAGGAGGTCCAGATAGGTCGGCACCGGACCGCCCGCCGCGCTGAGCGAATCGACATAGAGCACGCCGCCGTAGCGCGCGCCGCTCTCGCGGGCGACCTGCTTGGCGGCGCGGTCCGAGATCGTGCTCTCGCTGAACACCACCGGAATCTTGTTCTTGCGCATCAGGTCGATCACCTTGCGCACCTGCTGCGGCGTGCCCTGCTCGTCGGCATTGATCGGCCAGAGGAACGCCTCCTTCATCTGGTAATCGCGCGTCAGGTAGCTGAACGCGCCTTCGCTCGACACCAGCCAGCGCTGGTCCTCGGGGATCGCGGCGAGCCGGCGCCGCAGCGGCTCGTCGAGCGCCTTGATCCTGGCCGCGTAGTCGGCGGCGTTCTGATCGTAGGCGGCCGCGTTGGCGGGGTCGTATTTCACCAGCGCCTTGCGGATGTTCTCGACATAGATCAGCGCGTTGGACGGCGACATCCAGGCGTGCGGATTGGGCTTGCCGCTGTACGGCCCCTGCGCGATCCCCATCGGGGCGATGCCTTCGGTGACCACGACGCTCGGAACATCCTTCACATTCTCGAAGAACCGCTCGAACCAGCGTTCGAGATTGAAGCCGTTCCACAGCACGAGATCGGCCGCCTGCGCCCGCACGATGTCGAGCGGGGTCGGCTGGTAGTCGTGGATCTCGGCGCCGGGCTTGGTGATCGATTCCACAACCGCCTTGTCGCCGGCGACGTTCTGGGCGATGTCCTGGATCACCGTGAAGGTCGTCACCACGCGAAACGGCTTGCGGGCCTGCGCCTGGCACGGGCCGGCGAGCAGCACGCCCGCGACTGCGGCCGCGACCACGCTGCGCACCCAGCCGCTGCCGATCTGTTTCAGTTTCATCCGTGTCCATCCTGATGCAGTCGCGCGCCGCGGCTCGGGTGTTCGTCGCGGGGCCCGTCGCTAGAAGTGCCAGTTGAGCCGGAGCATCGCCTGCTGGCGCTCGAACTGATCGAGGTTCAGCGGCCGCCGGTCGCCCAGGGCGCCGCCCGCGACCTGAAACTGCCAGGTGCCGGAGATGCCGAATGCCGGCGAGACGTTGTAGGAGAAGGTCGGCCCGAGATAGACGGCATCGCCGACGAAACGGTCGAGCCCGCCGCCGTCATAGGCGCGCAGGTAGCGGACATTGAGACCGGCGAGGAATCCGGGCACGAACGCGTAGGACAGGCCGCCGTGCAGTTGCAGTTCGGAGTCGTGCCCCCAGAGATTGGTCGCGCGCTCGCGGGTGGCGCCGGTGCCGTACCAGACGTTGAAGACGGCGAACAGCCGCTCGGCGATCAGCTCGCGGTCGAACAGCGCCGCGAACTCGCCGCCGTACTGCTCGATCCGGCCGCCTGTCGCCTCGTCGACGCGGGACCAGTTCGGCTGCGCGTGCAGCGTCAGCCCGAACGGCGCCGCCTTGCGATCGACCAGCTTGTAGCGGAACTCGAGCGCGGCACCGTTGAAGGTGAAGTGATGGCGGTCGTCGTGGCCGAACACGCCGTCGATCCGCTGCCCGCCGAACGACAGCCCCGGTGCGATGCGAATCCGATCGGTGAGTGTGTACTTGACCTGGGCCAGCGTCCCCAGCGTGGCGTAGCGGCCGTCGCGCTTGCCGAAGCCGCCGACGTTCTCCATCTCGACCTCGATCTCGCCCTTCTGGCCGATATCGGAGCCCATCGAAAAGCCGAAGATGTGCTCGGTGTCGACGCCTTCGGCGTGGTGCGTGCCCGGCACCGTCGCGGGGCGCTGCATCGCGAAGCTCAAGAGCGACGATGCGGGCAACGACAGCCAGGACGGCGCGTCCTCCGCGGCGGCCGGTGAGATCTCCGCGGCGGCACCGGCCGCGAATGCGGTCGCCACGACCATCCGCCCCCATGACGATGTCCGAGCCGGCGACCGCTTCGCCGTGTCGATCCGAAGTCTCACCTGCGTTCCTTTACTTCCGAGCGCGGCCGAGCGGCGCGCAGTTTCATCCTGCACCGGCCGGCCTTGCGACGGTGGTGCACAATCCCGATATTGTAGCCTTGGCTACATCGTAGAGAACGAGTCGCAACTGTCAATGCCCGATTGTTGCCTCGGCTACATTTTGACGCCGACGAGAATTCGTGCTTTCCGGATCGCAGCAATCGCGAGCGTGAATCAATGAGCCCTGCCGTCCCGCGGAAAGCCCAGCGCAACGACGCTCCCCCGGCCGATCTGCCGACCGAACTGGTGCAGGCCCGCCGCTTCGGCAAGGCCCGGTCGGCGCAGTCGACCGCGATCCTTGAGGACTATGTCGAACTGATCGCCGACCTGTTGGCCGGCACCGGCGAAGCGCGGCCGACCGACATTGCACGCCGCCTCGGCGTCTCGCACGCCACCGCGATCAAGACCATTTCGCGATTGAAGAAGGCCGGGCTGGCGACCTCGCGCCCCTATCGCGGCGTGTTTCT
This sequence comes from Rhodopseudomonas palustris, assembly GCF_007005445.1. NCBI lineage: Bacteria > Pseudomonadati > Pseudomonadota > Alphaproteobacteria > Hyphomicrobiales > Nitrobacteraceae > Rhodopseudomonas > Rhodopseudomonas palustris. Next base: position 3,387,433 of record NZ_CP041387.1, read on the forward strand.
CACCGAGCAGGGCCAGGCGCTGGCGGAACGGTCCCACGCCCGCCATCGGCTGGTGGTCGATCTCTTGCGCGCCGTCGGCGTCCCGCCCGAAGCTGCGGAAGCCGACGCCGAGGGCATGGAGCACCACTGCTCGGAAACCACGCTGAAGGCGTTCGCGCAGTTTCTCCGGTCGTAGATTCGCGGGCCGCCGGACCGCCGGCGCCGTGGCAGGGCCGCGTCGGGATCGGTTTCGCCAAAAGCCAAGGTATCGCTGCGCGGCCCTGCCCCCTGCCGAGAGCTGCAATGTGACGACGCGGAGCGGCTTCTTGATGGCATCATCGGAGGCCGCATCGTCATCACCGCCATGACAGGACTCCATGGGTAGTGGCGGCTCAAGCTTTGCCGATTGGCACGACCGGCTGCGCGCTCATCGTGCCTGATGCACGAAATCGATGGATTGGCGGGCCTAACAGGCGCACGGTGCAGCGACCGGCGCCGGGCGTGCTGCTTTGAGTCGCCCACGCGATGCCGCGCCTCCGCGCTGGCCACCAAGTCACTTCCGTATCCCCATCCAGCAGGAGACCACGATGGCCAAAGGCGAACAGAAGAGTAATCGCGAAGCCAAGAAACCCAAGAAGGAAAAGGTCAAGACCATCGCCGCCGCGCCGAGCCAGAAGACCGGCAATTGGCAGCCGACCCAAGGCGGGACCGGCAAGAAGAAGTAACGCCGGCCGCAACCACCGCGGCCGCGAACCGTGCCGCTCGTTCGTCATTCCGGTTCGCGTCGGATAGCGACACGAACCCGGAAAGCCATTACCGCCACGATCAAGACCGAGATCGCAACGCCGCTTCCCTGCAGCGATCCGTGACCTGAATGGCCGCGGCGACGTCCGGGCCGGCGGACCCTGCCCCTGAGACCTGGCTGCCACGCCACTCGCCCGCGCTCCGCGTCGCGCGCGCGCCGCGTTGAACTCCGGTGCCCCCGTGCTGGACAAAGTGGGAAGCTGACGGACGCCGCCGTAACCGGCTCCGCCCCCATTCTGATCATGCCGATGGGCCGCCGCGAGCTGCGCGGCGCTGCCCAGCAGCCGGGACGCGCCGCATGCCCACCATCATGCTGATTGCCGTGATCGGCATCCTGTTTCTGCAAGCGACCGGCGCGATTCCGCCGAGCAGCGTCGGCGGGCCGATGACGATCGCACTGGCCTTCCTGCTCGGCGCCTTGGCGGTCGGCATCCACGACGCCAAAACTAGGCAACGCGGCCCGCTCGGCTGGATCGTCAGCATCGCGGTCGCCCTCACCGGCGCCTTCCTCTCCGCCCCGCTCGGCGGCATGGCCGTGGCCATGCTGCTCGCCCCGTTCGTGCAGGGCTCGTCGTCCCTCGCCGCCGCCGGCGGCCCGGTGATGGCCATAGCGCTCGCGGGGACGATGATCGTCACGCTGGCGGGAGCATGGGGGGCGATCTGGGTGGTGAACAGGTGGCGGTGAGATTGGCGACGGCTTGGCCGCATCGCGCCCCGCCCCCCCTTTGTCATTCCGGGGCGCGCACAGCGCGAACCCGGAATCCATAACGACCGGCGCCGATGGCTGAATTGCGGTCTCACGATGGGCGGTCGTCACACACGGCGATCGCATCGCAGCCCGCAGGACTAGAATCCTTTTCGACAACTTGTCGAGGTGCCCGCTTGTCAATCAACCGCGCACGGCCTGCTTGTAGGCAGCGGCGAGCGCCGCGACAGCGTCGCGGCCGGGACTGGTCTTGACGCGGCTGTGCAGCACGATCGGCAAAAGCGGCAGCTCGGGCAGCCCGAGCTTTGGCCCGACATCGACCGCGTCCATCGGCAGCATGCGCGGCGACAGCGCCGCGATACCGAGGCCGGCCATCGCCGCAGCCGCCACCGCCAGCACGCCGCCGCCAACGAAGACTTCGGCATAGGCCGCGCCGTGGCGCTCGAGCAGCTGCACCGCCAGCGCCCGCACACCGCAGGGCTCGCCCATCGTCACGATCGGCAGCGGCGCGCTGGCGCGGGGCTGCCAGGCGGGCGCGGCGAACCAGCCGAACCGCTCGCGCGCCACCACCTTGCCGTCGCGGCGCTCGCTGTGCAGGCGCAGCAGCACGGCGTCGAGCTCGCGCCGGTCGAAGCTCTGCAGCAGCTCGCCCGACGAGCCGACGCGCACGGCGATCGCCTGCGCCGGATCGCGCGCGTTCATCCGGGCGATCAGGCCGGGCAGCTCCGGCCCGGCGACATGATCGCTGATCCCAAGTGCGAGGCGCTGCGGCGCCGCGCCGAAGGCCTGCATCGCCCGGTCGTGCGCCTCCAAGAGCGCGCGGGCGTGGCCGAGAAAATCGGCACCGTGCGCGGACAGCTGCACCGAGCGCGGCGTCCGCTCCACCAGCCGTCGGCCGAGCCGCGTTTCGAGGCGCTTCAGCTTCAGGCTGACAGCGGCCTGCGTGGTCTCCAGCGCCTCGGCGGCGCGCGTGAAGCTGCCGTGCTCGACGATGAGCACGAACGCCCGGACGGCATCGAGATCGAGAGCCGCGCTCATCATTTCAAACCGTTATCGCTGAAATGTCCGACAACTGCTTTCCAGAATAGATCGGCGCCGGATAGCGTCAAGCCCGCCACAGCCCTCGCCCCCGGAGCCCGCCATGCCGCGCCTCACCGTCTCGATGCTCGCCGGAAAGCCCGACGCCTATCGCACCGCCATCCTGGACAATCTCTACCGCGCACTACGCGAGACGCTGGGCGTGCCCGACGACGATCAGTTCATCACCCTGACCGAACACGCCCCCGCAAACTTCCGCTTCGGCAACGCCTATGGCGTCGCCCGCAGCGCCGATCTCGTCTACATCCAGATCACCGTCTTCGACACCCGCACGCCCGAGCAGAAAAAGGCGCTGTATCGGCGGATCGCGGAGCTACTCGCGGAGAGCCCGGGACTGCGGCCGGAGGATGTGTTCATCAATGTGTATGATGCGCCGGGGGTGAATTGGTCGGTGGGAGGGGGCGTGGCGCAGTTTGGGTGAGCGGACGAACGAACTTGATGTCCTTCCGTCAAAGACTAACCTGCACCCATCGACGATGGAGGCGACCATGGCGGTGCTGCCGATCCGCAACATCGACGACGCCATGGAAAGGCGGCTTCGCCTCCGCGCAGCCGTCAATGGCCGCTCGGTGGAGGACGAGGCGCGGGACATTCTCCGGTCTAACAGCCGCCGGCTTGTCTTTGTGTAGCGGCGGATTACGCTGCGCTAATCCGCCCTACGAGCTGCCCCCGTAAGTCGGGACACTTCGGACTGAGGGAGTGGCGGAATATCGCCACATAAAGCGAGGCCCCGGAGCGTCGCTCCGGGGCTTCGTTGTTCCGATGGATGGCCGGGTCAAGCCCGGCCATGACAGCCTGAGCAGATAGCAGCGGCCGCATAACGCGACCGCCGCCTCCTCCCATCAATACCGATAATGATCCGCCTTGAACGGCCCCTCGACCTTGACGCCGATGTAGTCGGCCTGGTCCTTGCGCAGCTCGGTGAGCTTGACGCCGATCTTGGCGAGGTGCAGGCGGGCGACCTTTTCGTCCAGCGTCTTCGGCAGCACGTAGACCTTCTTGTCGTACTTGCCCTGGTTCTGGAACAGCTCGATCTGCGCCAGCGTCTGGTTGGTGAACGACGCCGACATCACGAAGCTCGGGTGCCCCATCGCGTTGCCGAGGTTCACCAGGCGCCCTTCCGACAGCAGGATCATCCGCTTGCCGTCCGGGAAGGTGATCTCGTCGACCTGCGGCTTGATGTTGTCCCACTTCATGTTCTTCAGGGTGGCGACCTGAATCTCGTTGTCGAAGTGGCCGATGTTGCAGACGATGGCGCGATCCTTCATCGCGCGCATGTGGTCGATGGTGATGATGTCCTTGTTGCCGGTGGCGGTGACGAAGATGTCGGCGATCGGCGCCGCGTCTTCCATGGTCACCACCTGATAGCCTTCCATCGCCGCCTGCAGCGCGCAGATCGGATCGACTTCCGACACCATCACGCGGCAGCCGGCCTGGCGCAGCGAAGCGGCCGAACCCTTGCCGACGTCGCCGAAGCCGGCGACCATCGCGACCTTGCCCGACAGCATCACGTCGGTGCCGCGGCGGATGCCGTCGACCAGCGATTCACGGCAGCCATAGAGGTTGTCGAACTTCGACTTGGTCACCGAGTCGTTGACGTTGATTGCCGGGAACAGCAGCTTGCCGGCCTTCTCCATGTCGTACAGACGATGCACGCCCGTGGTGGTCTCTTCCGACACGCCCTTGATGTTCTTGGCGAGCGTGGCGAAGTAGCCCTTCGGCTTCTCTTTCAGGATGCGCTTGATCAGCGCGAAGAAGATCTCTTCTTCTTCCGAATTGTGCTGATCGAGGAACATGGTGTCGCCGTTCTCGGCGCGCAGGCCCTGATGCACGAACATGGTGGCGTCGCCGCCGTCGTCGAGGATCATGTTCGGGGTGCCGCCGTCCGACCAGTCGAACAGCTTGGCGGTGTAGTCCCAGTAGTCCTTCAGGCTCTCGCCCTTGACGGCGAACACCGGAATGCCGGCAGCGGCGATCGCGGCGGCGGCGTGGTCCTGGGTCGAGTAGATGTTGCACGACACCCAGCGCACATCGGCCCCGAGCGCCACCAGCGTCTCGATCAGCACCGCGGTCTGGATCGTCATGTGCAGCGAGCCGGCGATCCGCGCGCCCTTCAGCGGCTGCTTGGGGCCGTATTCCTCGCGGGTCGCCATCAGGCCGGGCATTTCGGTCTCGGCCAGCGAGATCTCCTTGCGGCCGAACTCGGCGAGGCCGATGTCCTTGACGATGTAATCGGTGAACTTGGCGGTCATGCGGATGGGTTTCCTGATGTCTGTGTCAGTCGAACTGAGCACTACGAACTGAATCGGGCAGTTTGAGGCAGTGCATCGGCGCTCCCTCTCCCCGCTCGCGGGGAGAGGGCCGGGGTGAGGGGGCGTCGCCGCGAGGCCGGGAGGCTCGGCTGCGCTGAAGCGCCCCCTCACCCGGCCCGACTTCGCTGCGCTTCGCCGGGCCGACCTCTCCCCGCGTGCGGGGAGAGGTGAAGGCGCCGGCTGTGGGCTTACTTTCTCACTTACACCGCACGCTTCATGGCGTCGGCAAGATCGGTCTTCTCCCAGGAGAAGCCGCCATCGGCGTCCGGGGTGCGGCCGAAATGGCCGTAGGACGAGGTCCGGGCGTAGATCGGCTTGTTGAGATCGAGATGGGTGCGGATGCCGCGCGGGGTCAGGTCCATCACCTCGGCCACGATGGTCTCGAGCTTGTCCTCGGCGACCTTTCCGGTGCCGTGGGTGTCGATGTAGATCGACAGCGGGCGCGCCACGCCGATCGCGTAGGCGAGCTGCAGGGTGCACTTGTCGGCGAGGCCGGCGGCGACGACGTTCTTGGCGAGGTAGCGCGCCGCGTAAGCCGCCGAGCGGTCGACCTTGGTCGGATCCTTGCCGGAGAACGCACCGCCGCCATGCGGGGCCGCGCCGCCGTAAGTATCGACGATGATCTTGCGGCCGGTGAGACCGGTGTCGCCGTCCGGACCGCCGATGTAGAACTTACCGGTCGGGTTGATGTGCCAGATCGTCTTGTCGGTGATCCAGCCGGCGGGCAGCGCCTGGCGCACATAGGGCTCGACGCAGTCGCGGATCTGGTTGGAGCTCAGGTCCTCGATCAGGTGCTGATGCGACACCACGATCTCGCGGACGTATTGCGGCTTGCCGTTCTCGTACTGGATCGTCACCTGGCTCTTGCTGTCCGGGCCGAGCACCTTCTCCTTGCCGGAGTGACGGGCTTCCGAGATCAGCCGCAGGATCTTGTGGGCGTAGAAGATCGGCGCCGGCATCAGGTCGGGGGTCTCGTTGGTGGCGTAGCCGAACATGATGCCCTGGTCGCCGGCGCCCTCTTCCTTGTTGGTGCCGGGCTGCAGCGCGTCGACGCCCTGCGCGATGTCGGCCGACTGCGGATGCAGCAGGATTTCGATATCGCAGGTCTTCCAGTGGAAGCCGTCCTGCTCGTAGCCGATGTCCTTGATGGCTTCGCGGACGACGTGCTCGATCTGCTCGTTGGTGACCGAGGCCGGGCCGCGGGTCTCACCGGCGATCACCACCTTGTTGGTGGTCGCGAGCGTTTCGCAGGCGGCACGGATCGCCCACGGATCGATCCCGGCCTTCGGCCCTTCGCGGTAGAACAGATCGACGATCTCGTCGGAAATCCGGTCGCAGACCTTGTCCGGATGGCCTTCGGACACGGACTCACTCGTGAACATATAAGACGCGCGCATCACCAACCCCTTGTCCGCCGGACCCCGGCGGTGTTTTCGTGAAAGATACCTATCCTGAGAGATGTCAGTCGCGCCTGCGCGAGATGACGTAGGATTCGTCGTTGAACCAGAGACCGCTGTGCTTGCGCAGAACTTCTCTGGTGGCTTCCAAGTACTGGCCGTCCCGGGTCACTTCCGTGAGCCGGTCGTCCTCGATCTGCGCGACATACACCGCGGCATTCCATGCTGCAAAGGCCGTCGAATTGCCGATCGGTCCGGTGACCTCATTGGGCAAAGCCTCCATATCGTAGCGAAAGATCGAGCGGTTATCGGCGTAGGCATTGAAGTTCAGGTCTCTACCAGCCGAGCCGAGCTCGTATTTGACCGCGCGCAACAATTCGTGGCGGCTGACCGAGAACGGGTTCTCGTCCGGCCAGATCGATTGGACGATTTCCAATCCGGGATCGTCGCCGTGCGAGTGGATGCCGATCAGCCGGCCGCCGGGGCGCAGCGCCCGGGCCAGCGGCGCGATGATCCGCTTGGCCCGGAAGTTGACGGATGATTTCGCGCGGTAGGGCTGCGAGGCGATGATCAGGTCGAAATTGGCCTCAGTGCGGCCGGCGCGCGGGATCACCGCGTCGAGCAGGAAGCGGTGGTCCTCGCGGTACAGCACGATCGCGACCGGGCGCTCGTACACCGGCATCCCGGTACGCGGGCTGACATTGGCGCGCCAATTGTCCTGCAGGAACGGCGCCAGCTCGGCGATCTGGGTTTCGAATTCGCCCGAAGAGCCGCCGCGCAGCGCCACCTCGTGCCAGATCATCCCGGCGGCGGCGGCCGACGAGGCCGGCGTCAGCCACGGCGCCTCGGCGTAGTTCATGTTGGTGAACACGAACACCGAGGCCGGGTGCTCGAACAGCCGGTCCGGCACCTTGTCGAGCGTCAGCCGCAGATCCTCGACGCTGAGCTCCTTGCCGGAGACGTAGAACGGTATCTGGGGGAACCGCCCATGCATCGCGCGCAACACGCGCGCCAAAACCGTACCGTCCCCGCACCCCGCATCGAACACGCGCAGCGCGGGCGGGCGCGGGTGGATGTTGGCGAGCTCCAGCGCGACGCGGTCCGCCACCACCCGCTTTTCCCCGCAAGTGTGGACGAACAATAGATATTTCTGGCGGTTCTCGAAGAACCGGAAGTTGCTGCGCGGGTCCCGCCGCTCCAGCGGCACCACCAGCCCCCGCGGCGGCGGCGCAACGCCCAGCCCAGCAGCAACAAACGCCTCGATCCGCTCCAGCGTATCCAGCGTGATCCGCTTCCCCTCGCGCAGCCGGTACACCAACTTGCCGTCGTTCACCGCCCGCCGGCCGAACGTCGTCTCGGCCATCCCGGCCTGACGGCAATAGTCCGATATCCGGTTGAGAAGCTGGTCGTTATTCATGCGGGCGGGTGGGCAATTCCGGATTGATGAAGCCCCATAACACGGATTTCCCACCTCCGGAAGCGCAACGATCGGACGAATACCACAGATAAATGGCTACAAACTCCAGTGCGCAGCCACGTAACTGTCATTGGGAAACAGCACTCGATCTGCTAAGAGGCGCGCGAGTCCGGCGAGTCCGGGCGGCTTACAGGACGGTCGAGCGATGCGTATCACGATGATCGGGACGGGTTATGTGGGGCTGGTGTCCGGGGCGTGCTTTGCGGACTTCGGCCATCAGGTGACCTGCGTCGACAAGGACGAGGCCAAGATTGCGGCCCTGCATCGGGGCGAAATTCCGATTTACGAACCGGGGCTTGACGAACTGGTCGCGGCCAACGTCAAGGCCGGACGGCTCGACTTCACCACCGACCTGACCGCCCCGGTGGGCGAAGCGGATGCGGTGTTCATCGCGGTCGGGACCCCGTCGCGGCGCGGCGACGGCCATGCGGACCTGTCCTATGTGTATGCGGCCGCGAAGGAAATCGCCGCTGCCCTAAAGGGCTTCACGGTCGTGGTGACCAAGTCGACGGTGCCGGTCGGCACCGGCGACGAGGTCGAGCGGCTGATCCGCGAGACCAATCCGGCGGCCGATGCGGCGGTCGCCTCGAATCCGGAGTTCCTGCGCGAGGGCGCGGCAATCCGCGATTTCAAGTTCCCCGACCGGATCGTGATCGGCACGGCCGACGAGCGCGCCCGCAAGGTGATGGGCGAGATCTACCGCCCGCTGTCGCTGAATCAGGGCCCGCTGATGTACACCGCGCGGCGCACCGCCGAGCTGATCAAATACGCCGCCAACGCGTTCCTGGCGACCAAGATCACCTTCATCAACGAGATGGCGGACCTCGCCGAAAAGGTTGGCGCCGACGTCCAGGACGTCGCCCGCGGCATCGGAATGGACAACCGGATCGGCGCCAAATTCCTGCACGCCGGCCCGGGCTTCGGCGGCTCGTGCTTCCCCAAGGACACCCGCGCCCTGGTGAAGATCGGCCTCGATTACGAGGCGCCGCTGCGTATCGTCGAGGCGGTGATGGCGGTCAACGACAACCGCAAGCGCGCGATGGCCCGCAAGGTATCGGCGGCGCTCGGCGGCAACATGCGCGGCAAGACCGTCGCGGTGCTCGGCCTCACCTTCAAGCCGGACACCGACGACATGCGCGAGGCGCCGTCGATCCCGCTGGTGACCAGCCTCACCGACATGGGCGCCAAGGTGAAAGCATTCGATCCCGCCGGCATGGACCACGCCAAGTCCGAACTTCCGGACATCACCTATTGCGAAGATGCTTACGACTGCGCCAAGGGCGCGGACGCGCTGGTGATCGTCACCGAATGGGTGCAATTCCGCGCGCTCGACCTGCCGCGGCTGAAGGCCGCGATGGCGCAGCCGATCGTGGTCGACCTGCGCAACATCTACCGCCCCGCCGAAATGGCCGAGCATGGCTTCAGCTATCACAGCGTCGGCCGCGGCGACGCGTAGTTGCCCGCCGGCGCTGCTGATTTCGTAGCGCCGGTCGCCGCCGCAAGGCCCCGCTCTCCGATCTCTATCCTGCTTGCCGATCGCGCCGCACCAGCGGCCGCGATCGCGCGCCTGCGCAACACTATTGACCGACCGTTCGGTTAAGCATTACGATCAGCAGAAAGCATAAGGTGCGATCGGCGCGGTCGGCGTCGTATAAGGCACCGGGATTGGATCAGGCCGAAGACGCTCGGAAGAAGCGCGCGGCCTGCAACGGAGGAAACGGATTCATGGCTCACTATACGCATGTCCTGCGCAGCGTCGCCGTCGGTGCGACGGCCCTGGCGCTGTCCAGCTTTTCGCTGATGCACACCGCTTTGGCCGCCTCGACCATCAAGCTCGGTTCGGTGTTGTCGATCACCGGCCCGGCGTCGTTTCTCGGCGATCCCGAGGACAAGACGCTGAAAATGTACGTCGACAAGCTCAACGCCGCGGGCGGCGTCGACGGCAAGAAGATCGAGCTCGTCGTCTATGACGACGGCGGCGACGCCAACAAGGCACGCACCTTCGCCACCCGCCTGGTCGAAGACGACAAGGTGGTGGCGATGATCGGCGGCTCCACCACCGGCACCACGATGGCGATGATCCCGGTGTTCGAGGAAGCGCAGATCCCGTTCATCTCCTTCGCAGGCGCGGTCGAGATCATCGAGCCGGTGCGCAAATACGTGTTCAAGACCCCGCACACCGACAAGATGGCGTGCGAAAAGATCTTCGAGAACATCAAGGCGCGCAAATTCACCAAGGTGGCGATGATCTCCGGCACCGACGGCTTCGGCTCGTCGATGCGGGCGCAGTGCCTGAAGGTCGCCCCGGCCTACGGCGTCAGCATCGTGGCCGAGGAAACCTACGGGCCGCGCGACAGCGACATGACCGCCCAGCTCACCAAGATCAAGGCCGCCCCCGGCGTCGAAGCGGTGGTCAATCCCGGCTTCGGCCAGGGCCCGGCGATCGTCACCCGCAACTACGCCCAGCTCGGCATGTCGTCGACGCCGCTGTACCAGAGCCACGGCGTCGCCTCGAAGAGCTTCATCGAGCTCGCCGGCCCGGCGGCGGAAGGCGTGCGGCTGCCGGCCGCGGCATTGCTCGTCGCCGACAAGCTGCCCGACAACGATCCGCAGAAGAAGGTCGTGACCGAGTACAAGAAGACCTACGAGGACACCACCAAGCAGCCGGTCTCGACCTTCGGCGGCCACGCCTATGACGGCCTCACCATCCTGGTCGAGGCGATGCAGCGGGCGAAGTCGACCGATCCGAAGAAGGTCCGCGACGAGATCGAAAAGACCAAGGGCTTCGTCGGCACCGGCGGCATCGTCACGATGTCACCGACCGATCACCTCGGCCTCGACCTGTCGGCGTTCAAGATGCTGGAAGTCAAGAACGGCGACTGGACGCTGGTGCAGCCGGGAAGCTGAGCAAGTCGGGAGTCATTCCGGGGCGCGGGCACCAGCCCGCGAACCCGGAATCTAGACCTGACAACTTCTAGATTCCGGGTTCGCGCGTTTCACGCGCGCCCCGGAATGACGAGTGTCCTGAGCGGTCTGCCGCGCGTTCAATCGATCTGAAAGTCACTCCGGCACCATGTCCGAACTGCTGCAATTCTTGATCTCGGGGCTGACGGTCGGGGCGGTGTATGCGCTGGTCGCGCTCGGCTTCACGCTGGTCTATCACGCTGCCGACGTCGTCAATTTCGCCCAGGGCGAATTCGTCATGCTCGGCGGCATGGTCACGGTGTTCGCCTATGCGGCCGGCGTGCCGCTGCCGCTGGCGGCCTTGCTGGCGGTGATCGTCGCGGTCGTGGTCGGATTGTTGCTGTATTGGCTGGCCATCGCGCCGGCCCGCGGCGCCTCGGCGGTGTCGCTGATCATCATCACCATCGGCGCTTCGATCCTGCTGCGCGGCGCGGCGCAGATCGTGTTCGACAAGCAATTCCACAAGCTGCCGGCGTTCTCCGGCGATACGCCGATCCACCTGCTCGGCGCGGTGATCCAGCCGCAGAGCCTGTGGGTACTCGGCGGCGCCGCACTGGTGGTGCTGACGCTGTACTATGTGATGGAGCGCACCCTGATCGGCAAAGCGGTGGTCGCGACCGCCGCCAATCGCCTGGCGGCGCGGCTGGTCGGCGTCAACGTCACCACCGTGATGGCGCTGGCATTCGGCGGCTCGGCGGCGATCGGCGCGATCGCCGGCATTCTGATCACCCCGATCACCCTGACCAGCTACGACGTCGGCACGCTGCTGGCGCTGAAAGGCTTTGCGGCCGCGATGCTCGGCGGCATGGGCAATCCGCTCGGCGCAGTGATCGGCGGGCTGCTGCTCGGCCTGCTGGAGTCGTTCGGCGCCGGCTATGTGTCGTCGACCTACAAGGACGCCATCGCCTTCATCGTCATCCTCGCCGTGCTGTTCGTCGCGCCGCAGGGGCTGGTCGGCCGTCGCACCGTCGAGCGGGTCTGAGTGATGCTGAACCTGCTCGGCCGACGGTCCGCCATTCTGATCGCGCTCGCCGTGGTGATGGCGGTGCTGCCGCTGCTGTTTCCATCGAGCTACTACTTCCGCGTCGCGGCCCTGGTGTGGGTCTCGGCGCTGGCGGCGATCGGGCTGAACATCCTGATGGGCAAGGCCGGCCAGGTCAGCCTCGGCCATGCCGGCTTCTTCGGCATCGGCGCTTATGCAGTGGCGATCGGGCCGGCGCATTTCGGGCTGCATGCCCTGCTCGCGGTGCTGGTCGGCGCCCTTCTCTCCGCTATGCTCGCCTTTCTGGTCGGCCGGCCGATTCTGCGGCTGAAGGGACACTATCTGGCGATCGCCACCCTCGGGCTCGGCGTGCTGGTGGCAATGGTGATCACCACCGAGAGCGGCTGGACCGGCGGCCCGGACGGCATGCCGGTGCCGAAGCTCAGCCTGTTCGGCTGGCGCGTCTCCGGCTCGACCACCTGGTACTGGATCACGGCGGGACTGCTGCTGATCGGCACCTGGTTCGCGCTCAACCTCGACGACACGCCCACCGGACGCGCCTTCCGGGCGCTGCACGACAGCGAGATCGCCGCGCGCACCGCGGGCGTGCATGTCGAGCGCTTCAAGCTGCAGGCGTTCGTCATCGCCGCGGTGTACGCCTCGATCGCCGGCTCGGCGCTGGCGATGATGAACGGCTTCGTCAATCCGGATCAGGCCGGATTCCTGCATTCGGTCGAACTGGTGACGATGGTGGTGCTCGGCGGCCTCGGCTCGATCGTCGGCAGTATCGTCGGCGCCGCAGTGCTGGTGGTGCTGCCGCAATTGCTGACGGTGTTTCAGGACTACGAGCATTTTCTGCTCGGTCTGATCATCATCGTGTCGATGATCTTCATGCGCGACGGCATGGTGCCGATGCTGGCAAAGCTGACCATGAGGGCGCGGCGATGACGCTTCTGAAGGTCAGCGATGTCGGCATCTCGTTCGGCGGCGTCAAGGCGATCGACGGCGTCGGGTTCTCGGTAGCGCCGAGCGAAATCCTATCGATCATCGGCCCCAACGGCGCCGGCAAGACAACGCTGTTCAACGTCGTCTCCGGGATGTACGCCGCCGACCACGGCCGGATCGAACTCGACGGCAACGACGTCACCGGCCTGCCGCCCGACGAGCTCGCTGCGCGCGGGCTGTCGCGGACCTTCCAGAACCTGCAGATCTTCCACCGCATGACCGCTGCCGAAAACGTCATGGTCGGTCGGCACCTGCAGGAGCGCTGCAGCCTGTTCGCCGACCTGCTGCGCCTGCCCTCGGTGACGCGCCAGAACCGTGCCACCCGCGCGGCCGCGCTGACGCTGCTCGATCAGGTCGGCCTCCGCGACGTCGCCGACGTCGCCGCCGGATCGCTGTCCTACGGCGCAAGCAAGCGGCTGGAGATCGCCCGCGCGCTCGCCGCCGAGCCGCGGGTGCTGCTGCTCGACGAGCCGGCCGCCGGGTGCAATTCGGTCGAGACCGAAGAGATCGACCGGCTGATCTGCCGCGTCGCCGACCAGGGCATCGCGGTGGTGCTGGTCGAACACGACATGAAGCTGGTGATGAAGATCTCGCATCGCATCCTGGTGCTCAATCAGGGCCGGATGCTGGTCGAAGGCACGCCCGACGAGGTGCGGCACAATCCGCTGGTGGCGGAAGCCTATCTGGGCCGTCACGGCGCGCGGGAGGCGGCGCGTGCTTGAGGTCAAGGATCTGCACAGCGGCTACGGCCGGATCGACGTGCTGAAAGGCATCGGCCTTGAAGTGCGCGAAGGCGAGGTGGTGGCGCTGATCGGCTCCAACGGCGCCGGCAAGACCACGCTGCTGCGCGCGCTGTCCGGCGTGCAGCCGGTCTCCGGCGGCGAAATACGCTTCCTAGGCCAGCGGATCGACAAGCTGCCGCCGCACAAGCGCGTCGGCCTCGGCATCACCCAGTCGCCGGAGGGCCGGCAGATTTTCGGGCCGCTCAGCGTCGCCGACAATCTGCGGCTCGGCGCCTATTTGCGCAAGGACGACGGCATCGAAGTCGACCGCGAGCGGGTCTATGCGATGTTCCCGATCCTGAAGGACAAGCGCGACCAGCAGGCCAGCGGCCTGTCCGGCGGCCAGCAGCAGATGCTGGCGATCGGCCGCGCGCTGATGGGCAAACCGAAGCTGCTGCTGCTCGACGAGCCGTCGCTCGGACTGTCGCCGATCCTGGTCGACCAGATCCTCGACGCCGTGACGGCGATGCGGAAGAGCGGCATCACCATCCTGCTGGTCGAACAGAACGCCGTTGCCGCACTCGAAATCGCCGACCGCGGCTACGTGATCGAAACCGGCCGCATCGTCCACACCGGGCCCGCGGCGGAGCTGCTCACCGATCCGAAGGTGAAGGCGGCTTATTTGGGGATCGACTGAAGGCGATCGATCAGGGACGCCTCATTCCACCCTACACCGTCATTCCGGGGCGCGAGCGCCAGCTCGTGAACCCGGAATCTACCGTGTCTCCTGTCAAGTCAGTGATGCGCCTTTCCAGGGCTGTCCGGACCTCAGAACAGCATTGGCGAACACGACGAGCCGGCGGAGCACAGCGATGAGTGCAACCTTCACTGGCTTGCCGTCGGCGATCAGGCGTTCGTAGAACGGTCGCAGGATTTTATTGTGCCGGCTGGCGGCGACGGCCGCCATGTAGAGGATGTGTCGGACGGCCGCACGGCCGCCGCGGATGCGGGCCGGAGCGGTCATCGTACCGCTTTGGCGAACGAACGGCGCCACGCCGACCAGCGCTGCGGCGGCCTTGTTGTCGACGCGGCCGAGCTCGGGCACCATGGCGATCAGGGTCATCGCCGAGGTGACGCCGATGCCTTTGATGGTGGTGAGCAGGCGTTGGGCCGCGACCAGGTCGGCGCTCTGGCGGAGCAGGGTCTGCATCCTCTGCTGGAGTGATTTGTCTTCGGCCCGAAGCATGTCGAGGTGCTGCTCGATCGCCTGCCGGATCTCGGCGAGCCGCGTCGTCGCCAGCCGGCAACTCTCGGCGTGGATCATCTGTTTGAGCTGGTCGCGGCGGCTGGCGCATTCATGAAGCGCCTCCCGGACCGGATTTTCCTCGAGTTCGACGTGATCGGGCTTGCGGCCTCGGATTTCGTCGGGGCTCGCCGCATATGCCGCGAGCAGGCGCGCGTCCGACGTATCCGATTTGGCGTTCTGGCCGATCAGCGTGCGATAGGCTGCGAACCGCGACGTGTGCACGATCTCGACCGGCAGACCCGCTTGGCGCAGCGCCTTGACCAGCGGCTTCTCATAGCCGCCGGTCGGTTCGACCGCGATCCGCGTCAACTGCGGCCCGGCGCCAAGACGCTGAACCAGCTCTGAGATCGCGTCCGGGCGGTTCGCGTAATGAGCGCGACCGCCTCGATGCCATGCCACGTCGAGGCTCGCGCCGCCGACGTCGATGCCGATGAAGATGTTGTCCGACGAAGAGGAGGCTGTCATGATGTCCCTGCCTTGTTCCACGAGGCAAGGCCGGCGCCTGGATCGTCTATCGTGCGGCCAGCACTTACTACCGTCCGGGTGTCCGGCCTTTTCGACCAAACGAGGCGGGGAACGAGATTCCGACGGTCGCCAACGACCTTCCCGAGAACTCGTTACGCCCGCCCCGATGACCTCTTAGACTATCCCGAGGTCACCCGAGACTTACGATCCCGCGGTTGTGGTGCACCCGGTTCGCTTCAATATCTCCAGATTCCGGGTTCGCTCGCTTCGCGAGCGCCCCGGAATGACGGGGGCTCTTTTGATATGCAAATGGCCGGGACGAGCCCGGCCATCACGCAGATCCAACAAGCTCGAGCGAGGCGCTTACTTTCCCCAGACTTCCTGCGCCACTTCCACCGCGAGGCGCAGCTTGTCCCACTGCTCCTGCTCGGACAGGATGTTGCCCTCTTCGGTCGAGGCGAAGCCGCACTGCGGCGACAGCGCGAGCTGGTCGAGCGGCACGAATTTCGACGCCTCTTCGAGCCGGCGCTTGATCGCGTCCTTGCTCTCCAGTTCGCCGAACTTCGAGGTGATGACCCCGACCACCACAACCTTGTTGCCCTTGGGCAGGAACCGCAGCGGCTCAAAGCCACCGGCGCGCTCGGAATCGTATTCCAGGAAATAGCCGTCGTAATTGATGCCGCCGAGCAGCGTCTCGGCGACCGGCTCGTAGCCGCCGGACGAAATCCAGGTCGAACGGAAGTTGCCGCGGCAGACGTGGGTGGTGATCACCATGTCGGCCGGACGATCGGCGATCGCGTAATTGATCACTCGCGCATAGATCTGCTGCAGATTGTCCGGATTGTCGCCGCGGTCGCGCGCCTTCTGTAATTCGTCCTGCGAGCACAGATACGCCCACACGGTGTCGTCGAACTGCAGATAGCGGCAGCCGGCGTCGTAGAATGCCTTCACCGCCTTGCGATAAGTCTTGGCGAGATCCTGGAAGAAGCCGTCGAGATCCGGATAGACCTCGCTGGAGATAGCCTTGCGGCCGCCGCGGAAGTGCAGCACGGCCGGCGACGGAATCGTCATCTTCGGCGTCACATGTGCAATATCGGCGTGCTTCTTCAGGAAGCGGAAGTGATCGAGCATCGGATGATCGTCGGGGAAGTCGAGCTTGCCGATCACCCGGATCGAATCGTTGCGGGTCTGCACGCCGGCGAACTGAATGCCGGTGTCGGGATGGTAGAGCTCGCAGCCGGTGAGATGGCTCAGGAAGTCGAAGTGCCACCACGAGCGACGGAACTCGCCGTCGGTGGCGAGCTTCAGGCCGATCGCCGACTGCTTATGGACGACCTTCTCGATCTCCATGTCCTCGATTTCGCGTAAGTTGGCCGCGGTGATCTCGCCCTTCTCCAGCTTGGCGCGGGCTTCCTTGATCTTCTGAGGCCGCAGCAGGCTGCCGACCTCGTCGGCGCGGAACGGTGGCTTTGTCCTTTGCGTCATTTCAACTCCCCAGGGTCAGCTCTTGGCTCCGCCGGAGACGCCCAGATAGCGCTCCAACGTCGCGGCATCGTCCTTCAGCGCCGCGCTCGCCGCATCATGCACGATCGCGCCGCGTTCCAATATCACAACCCGATCGGCGAGCTGGAGGATTTTTCGCGCGTTCTGCTCGACGATGATCGAGCAGATGCCGCCGGAGCGGGTGATGGTGCCGAGCGCGGTTAGCAATTCGTCAACGATGATCGGCGCCAGCCCCTCGGTCGGCTCGTCGAGCAGCAGCACCTTGGGATTGAGGGTCAGCGCGCGGCCGATCGCCAGCATCTGCTGTTCGCCGCCGGAGAGCTGGTTGCCGAAATTGCTGCGCCGCTCCTCGAGCCGCGGAAACATCTCGTACACCCGCGCCACCGTCCACGGTCCCGGCTGCGCTACCGCAGTCAAGTTCTCCTCGACGGTGAGCGACTTGAAGATGTTGCGCTCCTGCGGCACCCAGCCGATACCGGCACGCGCCCGCTGATCAGGCCGCAGTGCGGTGACATCGACGCCGCCGACCGCGATCGTGCCGGAGAACCGGCGGGTAACGCCGACGATCGAGTTGATCAGCGTGGTCTTGCCGGTGCCGTTGCGGCCGAGCAGCGCCAGCACCTCGCCTTCGGTGAGGCGCAGCGACATCTGGGGGATCACCACCGCCTCGCCGTAGCCGGCGCGGAGCTTGTCGATCGTCAGCAAGTCAGACATTGACACGCTCAAACATGGGCATCCTCGCCGAGATACACCGCCTTGACCTGCGGGTCGCGCGCCACCTCTTCCGGCGTACCTTCTGTCAGCAGCGCACCGGAGACCAGCACCGAGATGCGGTCGGCGAACGAAAACACCAGGTCCATGTCGTGCTCGATCAGCAGCACCGTCACCTCGCGCGGCAGGCCGGCGACCGCGGCGAGAATGTCATGGCGCTCGCTCTCCGGCACGCCGGCGGCCGGCTCGTCGAGCAGCAGCACGCGCGGCTTGGTGGCGATCGCCACCGCGATCTCCAAGAGGCGCTGCTTGCCATAGGGCAGCGTGCCGGTCGGCTCGTTCATCACGTCGAGCAGCTTGAAGCGCTCGAGGTTATCGGCGATCTCGGCATTGATGTCGGCGCGGGTGCCCATCCGCCGCCACCAGTCGCCGCCATGACCGGAGCGTTCCGACACCGCAAGACCGATGGTCTCGAGCGGCGTCAGGTCGGCATAGAGCTGATTGATCTGGAAAGTACGCGACAACCCGCGCAGCACCCGCTTGTGGACCGGCATGTGGGTGATGTCGTTGCCTTCGAGCAGGATGCGGCCGCCGTTCGGCTTGAGCACACCGGTGAGCTGGTTGATCACCGTGGTCTTGCCGGCGCCGTTCGGACCGATCAACGCGTGGCGTGCGCCGGCTTCGACGCTCAGCGAGAGATTGCGGGTGACATTGAGCCCGCCGAAGTGCTTTTCCAGACCGATGGTCTGCAGCGCAAACGTCATTCGGCGGCCCCCGCATTGGTGTTGCGCCCCCGCAGCGCGCGCATCACCGCACGCGGCAGGAAAAGCACCCAGCGATGCAGCCGCTCGCGGCCGATCATCACGATCACTACCAGCACCAGGCCGATCCAGAACAGCCAATATTGCGGCGTGAGGATCGAGAACGTCTCCTGAAGCAACTTGAACACCACCGCGCCGATCAGCCCGCCGTACAGATAGCCGGTGCCGCCCAGCACCAGCACCAGGATCAGATCGGCCGAGCGTTCGAACGAAAACACGTCCAGCGAGGCGAGCTGGGTGGTCTGGGTAAACAGCGCGCCGGCGATGCCGGCGTAGAACGCCGCGAAGGTGTAGATCGCGACCAGACGGGTGTTGACCGGGATGCCCACCGCCGAGGCCCGCAGTGGATTGTTGCGGATTGCGCGCAACGACAGGCCGAACGGCGAATGCACCACCCGGCGCGCCAGCAGGAACAGCACGAACAGTACCGCGACGGTGTACCAGAACCCGACCTTGCCGAAGATGTCGAACTCGAAGATGCCGAGCAGCGGTTGCATCACGATGCCCTGCAGGCCGTCGGTGCCGCCGGTGATGTCGGAGAACCGCTCCGCCAGCGCTTCGAGCAGCAGCGCGATGCCGAGCGTCACCATCAGCCGGGTGAGGTCAACGCCGCGGATCACGAGGAAGCTGGTGGCGAAGCCGAGCACCGCAGCGACGAGACCGGCGACCAGCAGCGCCAGCACTGGCTCGCCGACGATGCCATGCAGCGCCAGCAGGCCGGCACAATAAGCGCCGACGCCGAAGAACGCGGCGTGGCCGAGCGAGACGATGCCGGCATAGCCGAGGATCAGATCGAGCGACAGCGCGAACAGGCCGAGCCGGACGATCTCGGTCATGATCAGATAGCGCGACGGAAACAGCAGGCCGCAGCCGATCAGAACGGCCCAGAACACGAATTCGGCCCAGTGCCAGCGTGCGGTGCGGCGGGCGTGGAAGCCGACGATTTCGGGAGGAGTCGACATGGTCATCAGCGCGCCGCGGTGCGGCCGAACAGGCCGTTGGGTCGCCAGATCAGGATCACGATCATGATGGTGTAGATCACGAACGGACCGAGCTTGGGCAGATAGTATTTGCCGGCGACGTCGCCGATGCCGAGCAGCAGCGAGGCGAGGAATGGCCCGGTGATCGACGACGAGCCGCCGACCGTGACCACGATCAGGAAGTAGATCATGAACTTCAGCGGAAAGTACGGATCGAGCCCGAGGATCTCGGCGCTCAGCGCGCCGCCGAAGCCGGCCAGCCCGCAGCCGAACGCGAAGGTCAGCGCGAATACCTGCGGCACGTTGATGCCGAGGCCGGATGCGACGCGCGGATCATCGACCGCGGCGCGCAGCCGGCTGCCGAACCGCGTCTTCGCCAGGGTCAGTTGCAGGCCGACGGTCAGGAGACCGCAGATCACGATGATCATCAGTCGGTAGCGGCCGATGCCGACGCCGAACAGGTCGATCTGGCCCTGCAGCGCTTCCGGCAACTGCATGAACACCCGCGACGAGCCCATGATGTAATCGACCGCGGCGACCGACATGAACACCAGCCCGACGCTGAACAGCACCTGGTCGAGATGCGACCGGGCGTAGAGGTGCCGGTACAGCAGCCGCTCCAGCACCGCGCCGATCGCTGCGCTGGCGAGGAAGGCGAGCGGCAGCGCGGCGAGGAACGGCCAGCCGGCCTGATTGACCAGCACGGCGCAGACATAGCCGCCGGCCATCGCGAATGCGCCGTGCGCGAGATTGACGAAATTCATCAGCCCGAGCGTCACCGCAAGCCCGCACGCGAGCACGAACAGCAACATGCCGTAGGCGACACCGTCGAAAAGAATGGTGAGCAGGGTCATGGGCTCGCATCACTTCGCTGTCATCATTCCGGGGCGCTCGCGCCAGCGAGCGAACCCGAAATCCAGAGGTTGTTGAGCGAGATTCCGGGCTCGCGCTGCGCGCGCCCCGGAATGACGAAAGCCAAATCGGAGCGCGCAGTCGCTTACTTCTTCGTCTTGCCCGGATCCTTCACCGCGTCGACCTTGTCGAACTCGACGTTGTAGAGCTCGCCGTCGACCTTCTCGACCTTGCGGATGTAGACGTTCTGGACGATGTCACGGGTGTCGGGATCGATCGAGATCGGGCCGCGCGGGCTCTCCCAGGCCATACCCTTCATCGCGGCTACAAGCGAATCGCCGTCGGCCTTGCCGCCGGTCTTCTTCAGCGCTTCGTAGATCAGGTGGATGCCGTCATAGCCGCCGACCGCCATGAAGCCGGGACGCTGGCCGAATTCCTTCTTGTAGGCGGCGACGAACGCCTTGTTCTTCTCGGACGGATGCGCCGCCGAATAGATGTGCGCGGTGACCACGCCGATCGCGGCATCGCCCATGCTGTTCAACAGGTCGTCATCCATCACGTCGCCGGGACCGATCACCTTGATGCCGGATTTGTCGAGGCCGCGCTCGGCGAACTGCTTCATGAAGTTGCCGCCCTGCCCGGCCGGCACGAACACGAACATCGCATCCGGCTTGGAGTCCTTGGCGCGCTGCAGGAACGGGGCGAAGTCCGGGTTCGCCAGCGGCACCTTGACCTCCTCGACGATCTGGCCGCCGCCGGCGGTGAAGTGCTGCTTGAACGCCGCCAGCGCGTCGTTGCCGGGCGCGTAGTCGGAGGTCAGCGTCACCACTTTCTTGATGCCGTTCTTCGCCGCCCAGTCGCCGATCACGGTGGAGGACTGCGGCAGAGTGAACGAGGTGCGCACGATGTAGGGCGAACGCTCGGTAATGATCGAGGTGCCGGCCGCCATCACCACTTCGGGCACCTTCGCCTGGGTCGCCAGCGGCGCCGCGGCCAACGCCGCCGGGGTGATGCCGAAGCCGGCAATCACGCTCACCTTGTCGTTGACGATCAGTTCCTGCGCGAACCGCTTGGTGTTGTCGGGGACCGCGGCGTCGTCTTTCAGGATCACTTCGATCTTCTTGCCGGCGACGGTGTCGCCGTTCTGCTTGATGTACAGCTTGATGGCGTTGTCGATCTGCTTGCCGGTCGAGGCCTGCCCGCTGGTCATCGGCAAGATCAGGCCGATCTTCACGGTCTCCTGGGCGCCCGCCACCGTCATCGGCGCCGCGACCGCCACAGCGATGCAGGCGGCCTGGATCAGCATTCTTCTGCGTATCCGCATGAACGTTTCCTTTTCCCTTGCCTCTTGGTCGAGGCTTATGGCCCGTCCTACGTTAGCGGGGCGGCGCCGCGCTGTCTCACGACAGGCGCGGAACGAACAAAGGTTCGGCAAGATTCCCGGGCGACGGCGGCGATCTTCGCCGACGATCCGACGCACCGACCTCGGTTCCGTGGCAGGCTCGACCATATCATTGCCACGGAAACTGAAATGATGGTGCGATATCAGGTATGCTGTTATCCGATAGCGTCGCGGGTTTGGTGCGGTCGCCCGGATGCGGTAAACACCCGCTCCGGCGTCTTCTGCCGGTGGCGACGAAGCGAGATCTGTCGATGCGAGTTTGGTTGGTTCGGGGGCTGCGGGTGGCGGGCGCGGTGGGGATGTTGGGCGCGCTGACGGGCTGCGGCAGCATCAACAGCGCATTGACCACAGGCATGGCCGACTATGTGCCGCAATGGGCAGGCGGCCTGCCGGCGGACGCCCCGCCGCGCCCCGGTACCGCCCGGTACGACGCCTACATGCAGGAGCAGGAACGGCTGCGGAAGATGCCGGCAGCCGAGCGGCAGAAGCTCGAAGCGGCGCGGGCGGCGGAGACCGGGCAGCCGGCCCCTGGCGGGCCGGCGCGTTAGGCGGGAGCCGGACGAACCTGAAGCGCTGCGGCCGCCGGACGGAGCGCTGTGAGCGCGGTCAGTCGGTGAACACCACCGTTTTGCGACCGTTGAGGATCACCCGATCGTCGAGGTGATAATGCAGCGCCCGGGACAGCACGCGGCGCTCGATATCGCGCCCCTTGCGCACCAGATCGGCCGGGGTGTCGCGATGGCTGATGCGTTCGACGTCCTGATCGATGATCGGACCTTCGTCCAGCGCACTGGTGACGTAATGCGCAGTAGCGCCGATCAGCTTGACGCCGCGGTCGAACGCCTGGTGGTAAGGTTTCGCACCCTTGAAGCCGGGCAGGAACGAGTGGTGAATATTGATGCAGCGCCCCGCCAGCCGCGCCGACATCTCGTCCGACAGGATCTGCATATAGCGCGCCAGCACCACCAGATCGGTGTGGGTCTGGGCGATCAGCGCGGTGATCGCCGCCTCCTGCTGCCGCCGCGTGTCCTTGTTCACCGGGAAATGGAAGAACGGGATGTCGCCGAAATCGAAGCCGCTGAAGGTCTCGCGCGGGTGATTGGAGACGATCGCGGTCGGGATCATGTGCAGGTCGCCGACCCGCCAGCGATACAGGATATCGGCGAGGCAATGGTCGGACTGCGACACCAGCAGCATCACCTTGCGCCGGGTCTCGCGGTCCCGCATGTGCCAGCCCATCGTGAACTTGGCGGCGATGACGCCGAAGCCGGTGCGCAGCGACGCCAGCGGAATCACCTTTGCGGCGGCGTTGAACACCACCCGCATGAAGAAGTGACCGCTCTCGGTATCGTTGTATTGCTGGGCGTCGAGAATGTTCTGACCATTCTCGTACAGGAACGTGCTGACGGCGGAGACGATGCCGGCGCGATCCGGACAGGACAGGGTCAGGACGTATTGATGATGGGGCATGGCGTTCTTGATAGCAGCGCCGAGCGCTGGAACTCGTTGCGGTGCCCTGCTCTAGCACCGCCGGGTCGCTTGCGCCAATCCCGCCCACCGGCGCAAGATGCCCCGACGAAGGACGAATAGCGGAACATGGTGATGCCCGGTCGGCTCGATGGCACGCGGATTCTGATTTTGGAGACCCGCGAGGAGGCCCAGTTCGCCAGGCTGCTCGCCGAACAGGGGGCGGACGTCCTGCAATGTCCGATGTTCGAGATCCGCGACGCGCCGGATCCCGCACCTGTCTCGGCCTGGATCGACCGGCTGATCGCTGCGCCGTTCGACGATCTGGTGCTGCTGACCGGGGAAGGGCTGCGCCGGCTGACCAGGCTCGCCCGCGCCACCGGGTGCGAGCAGGCCTTCGTCGCCGCGGTCGGTGAGGCGCGCACCTTCATTCGCGGTCCCAAGCCCGGCCGCGCGCTGCGCGAGATCGGACTCGAGCCGGCCGTGACCGCCGACGCACCGACCTCGGACGGCATCGCCGCGACGCTGCGACGCTACGATCTCGCCGGTCGCCGCGTCGGCCTGCAGCTCTATCCCGAGCGCGATCACGCGGCGCTGATCGACGCCATCACGTCGCGCGGCGCGACGGTCGATGCGGTACTGCCCTACACCTACGACGCCGGCGCGGCCGAACAGACCGTGGTCAACGCGATCGACGAGATGGCGCAAGGCCGCGTCGATGCGCTGGCGCTCACCAGTTCCGGACAGGTGCGCCGGCTGTTCGACGTGGCGCGCGCCCACGGCTGCGAGCAGCGGCTGCGCGACGCTCTGCGCGCGACCCCGATCGCATCGGTGGGCCCGGTGGTCACCGACGAACTCGCCGCACACGGCTTCGCCCCGACGATCATGCCGGCGAACGATGCGTTCTTCATGAAGCCCCTGATCGTCGCGATGATCGGTGCGTTCGAACGACGACGCCAGGCGCGATGCGACTCCGGCGGCGTTTGAGTCCGGTGATGCGGAACCTGCTCGATGCGCGGACGACCTCCGAGCCCAACGCACCGAAGCAAACACCCGCAGATCATTCCATTTGACGGAATTGCGATCTGTCGACGTCCGACATGCGGACGCGACGTCCGCACGACAGACGATCAGACTGCAAAGAAGTTCACCACATCCGAAGTAATCATCACACGGCGGTTGAAACGCGCATCTGATCTGCGCTAACACCATAGCAACAAACGATCCGGTCAAGGATTCAGGGAGGACTGATATATGCGTAAAGCACTTCTAGCGGCCGCACTCGTGCTGCCGATGTTCGGTTCCACAGCGATCGCGCAGGAGACCGTCAAGATCGGCTACATCGACCCGTTGTCGGGCGGCGGCGCCAGTGTCGGCGAAGGCGGACTCAAGACCTTCCAGTATCTCGCCGACGAGCTCAACGCCAAGGGCGGCATCCTCGGCAAGAAGGTCGAGATCGTTCCGCTCGACAACAAGACCAATCCGCAAGAGAGTCTGATCCAGGCGCAGAAGGCGATCGACTCCGGCGTGCGCTACGTCACCCAGGGCAACGGCTCCTCGGTCGCCGGCGCGCTGTCGGACTTCCTCACCAAATACAACGAGCGCAACCCCGGCAAGGAAGTGCTGTACTTCAATTACGCCGCGGTCGATCCGGTGCTGACCAACGAAAAGTGCAGCTTCTGGCATTTCCGATGGGATGCGAACTCCGACATCAAGATGGAGGCGCTGACCAACTACATGAAGGATACGCCTGCGATCAAAAAGGTCTATCTGATCAACCAGGACTACTCCTTCGGCCAGTCGGTCCGCACCCAGGCCCGGGCGATGCTGTCCAAGAAGCGTCCGGACGTCGAGATCGTCGGTGACGAGCTGCATCCGCTGCTGAAGATCAGCGATTTCGCCCCCTACGTCGCTAAGATCAAGGCGTCGGGCGCCGACACCGTCGTCACCGGCAACTGGGGCCAGGACATCGCCCTGCTGCTGAAGGCCGCTGCCGACGCCGGCCTCAAGGTGAGCTGGTACACTTATTATGCCGGCGGCGCCGGCGGCCCGACCGCGATCAAGCAGACCGGGCTGAACCACCAGGTGTTCCAGGTCACCGAGGGCTTCGCCAACGTCGACCACAAGCAGTCCCAGGACTTCGAAAAGGCGTTCCGCGCCAAGGTCGATCTCGGTCTGTGGTACCCGCGCGCCGTGAACGAGATGCGGATGTTCGCGGCCGCCGCCGAGAAGGCCAAGTCGCTCGATCCGGTGAAGGTCGCCCAGGCGCTCGAAGGCATGAAGTTCGAGGTGTTCAGCGGCGGCGAAGGCGAAATGCGGAAGGACGATCACCAGTTCTTCCAGCCGATCTACATCTCCTCGTTCGGCGACATCGCTGCGGGTCAGTTCGACGAAGAGAAGACCGGCTGGGGCTGGAAGCAGGTCGCCAAGATCGAAACCGCCCAGACCATGCTGCCGACCACCTGCAAGATGGACCGGCCGTAAGCCGCGCTGCCGACTTCTCCCTCTTCCCGCCTGCGGGGAGAGGGGATGGGGTAAGGGGGCGCCTTCCACAAGACGTGGAATCCGCGGTTCCGCCGAGACGCCCCCTCACCCGGATTGTTGCGCAATCCGACCTCTCCCCGCAAGCGGGGAGAGGTGACGAGACGCCCTCCCCCTCAGTCGCAGGCAGTCACAGTGCTCGAACTGATCGTCATCTCCACCCTCAATGGTGTTCTGTACGGAATGCTGCTGTTTCTGATGGCGAGCGGTCTGACCGTCATCTTCAGCATGCTCGGCGTTCTGAATTTCGCCCATGCCAGCTTCTATATGCTCGGCGCGTTCTTCGGCTATCAGATCAGCCGCTGGACCGGATTCTGGCCGGCGTTGATCGTCGCACCGCTGCTTGCCGGCGCGATCGGCGCCGCCGTCGAACGCTTCGGCCTGCGCCGCGTCCACCGCAACGGCCACGTCGCCGAACTACTGTTCACCTTCGGCCTCGCCTTCGCGATCGAAGAGGTAGTGTCGATCATCTGGGGCAAGGTTCCGGTCGACTACCGCGTCCCGGCACTGCTCGACTTCCCGGCCTTCACGATCTTCTCGACCAACTATCCCGCCTACAAGATGTTCATGCTGGCGGTGTCGATCGTGATCTTCGTCGGCCTCCTGGTCGTGCTGAAAAAGACCCGGATCGGCCTGATCGTGCAGGCGGCGCTCACGCACCCGCATATGGTCGCGCATCTCGGCCATAACGTCGAACGCATCTTCATGCTGGTGTTCGGTGTCGGTACCGCACTCGCCGCCGTCGCCGGCGTGATCGCCGGACCGTCGCTGGTCACGCAATCCAACATGGCTGCGCTGCTCGGCCCGATCCTGTTCGTCGTCGTCGTGGTCGGCGGCCTCGGCTCGCTCCCCGGTGCGTTCATCGCCTCGCTGTTGATCGGCCTGCTGCAGACTTTCGCGGTGTCGGTGAACGGCTCGCTCGCCTCGGTGTTCGGCCCGCTCGGTCCCGACCTGGCGCAAACCTGGCTCAGCGACATTTGGAACGTCACGATCGCGCAGATCGCGCCGATCATGCCGTACCTGCTGCTGGTGCTGATCCTGATCTTCCGGCCGATGGGGCTGTTGGGAACCCGAGAAACATGACCGACCTCGCCTCCAGCGCCGCGCCGCCCCGGCCGACGCTGTCCGACCGTGCCAAATTTTACGCCATCTGGATCGCCACCGCGCTGGCGTTGCTGCTGTTGCCGAAGGTGTTTGCCTCCGGCGGCTCGCTGACGACGTTCAGCCTGGTCGGCATCTCGATCATCTTCGCGTTGTCCTACAACATCCTGCTCGGCCAGACCGGCATGCTGTCGTTCGGTCATGCGGTGTATTACGGTCTCGGCGGCTTCCTCGCGATCCACATCATCAACATCCTGGCCGGGAACAAATTCCCGATCCCGCTGCCGCTGGTGCCGCTGATCGGCGGCGTCGCCGGGTTGTTCTTCGCAGCCCTGATCGGCTGGGTGATGACGCAGCGCTCCGGCACCGCGTTCGCGATGATCTCGCTGGGTCTGGCCGAGCTGGTCGCATCCTCGGCGCTGATCCTGCGCAGCTTCTTCGGGGGCGAAGCCGGCATCTCGGCCAACCGCACCAAGCTGTTCAGGGTGTTTGACCTGTCGTTCGGCCCGCAGATCCAAATCTATTATCTGGTGGCCGCCTGGACCCTGATCGCGATCATCGCGATGTACGCGCTCACCCGTACCCCGCTGGGCCGGATGTGCAACGCGGTGCGCGACAATCCGGAGCGGGTGCAGTTCGTCGGTTACGATCCGCACGTGGTTCGCTACCTGGCGTTCTGTTTCTCCGGCTTCTTCGCCGGTATTGCGGGTGCGCTCGCCGCGATCAATTTCGAGATCGCCAACTCCGCTTATCTCGGCGCGGTGCAGTCCGGCACGGTGCTGTTCGCGGCCTATATCGGCGGCATCGGCTTCTTCATCGGGCCGATCGTGGGGGCGATCTTCGTCACCGTGCTGTCGCTGGCGCTGAGCGACCTGACCCAGGTCTGGCAACTGTATTTCGGCCTGTTCTTCATCATCGTCGTGCTGTTCGCGCCCGGCGGGATCACCGGGGTGCTGATGATGCATCGGCCGCTGCTGCGCGCCGGAATGCTGATGCGGATGCTGCCGAGCTATCTGATTGCGGCACTGCCCACGCTGGCGCTTTTGATCGGCCTGATGCTGATGATCGAAACCACCGTGCACTACACCGTCAACCCGCACGAGGATCCGAATCGGGTTGCGTTCGGTATCCCGTTCAATGCCGCCAGCCCGCTGACCTGGGCCGCCTCGGCGGTGCTGGTCGTCGTCGGCTTCATTCTCGCACGGATGGCTTGGAGCCGGGTCGCGCAGACCTGGGACGCCACGCTGACCGCTGCCCGCGCCAAGGTCCACGCCCTATGAGCACCGCGATCGAACTCCGCGGCGTCGAAAAGAGCTTCGGCGTCACCAAGGTGATCCAGAACATCAACCTGACCATCGCCCAGGGCGAACGCCACGCGCTGATCGGCCCTAACGGCGCCGGCAAGTCGACCACGTTCAACCTGATCAGCGGCTATATGCGCCCGACCACCGGCAGCATCCTGCTGCGCGGCGAGGAAATCGCCGGCATGAAGCCGTTCCAGATCAATCGCCGCGGGCTTTCGCGCTCGTTCCAGGTCACCAACGTGTTCGCCAACATGACGGTGTGGGAGAATCTGCGCTGCGCGGTGCTGTGGGCGACCGGGCACCGCTACGCGTTCTGGAAGAACGTCGACAACCTGCCCGAGGTGCGCGAGCGCACCGCGCAGATCCTCGAGGACATCCACCTCACCTCGCGCCGCGACGTGCCGGCGGGGCTTCTCACCTACGCCGAGCAGCGGGCGCTGGAGATCGGCATCACCATCGCCGGAGGGGCCGACGTGATCCTGCTCGACGAGCCGACCGCAGGCATGAGCCACGCCGAGACCGAGCGCGCCGTGATGCTGATCCGCCGCCTCACCGAGGGCCGGACGTTGCTGATCGTCGAACACGACATGAGCGTGGTGTTCGGCCTCGCCGACCGCATTTCGGTGCTGGTGTACGGCCAGGTGATCGCCTCGGGCACGCCGGACGAAATCCGCGGTAATCCGAAGGTCAAGGAAGCCTATCTCGGCGAGGAGGCGGCCTGATGCTCGAGGTCAAGGATCTGCACGCCTATTACGGCAAGAGCCACATCCTGCAAGGCGTCGAGATGCAGATCGGCGCCGGCGAGGTGGTCAGCCTGCTCGGCCGCAACGGCGTCGGCCGCTCCACTACCGTCAAGGCGATCATGGGCGAGGTGCCGCCGCACGGCACCATCCTGTTCAAAGGCAAGAACATCGCCGGCCTGCCGAGCTACAAGATCGCGCATCTCGGACTCGGCTACGTGCCCGAGCATCGCGATATCTTCCCCGGCCTGACCGTCCGGCAGAACTTGATGCTCGGCGTCAAGAACCCGCGCAACCCGGGCAAATGGCGGCTCGAGGACATGCTCGACATGTTCTCCAACCTGAAGGAACGCGCCGACACGCCGGCCGGCGTGCTGTCCGGCGGCGAGAAGCAGATGCTGACGATCTGCCGCACACTGATGGGCGATCCCGAGCTGGTGATGATCGACGAGCCGACCGAAGGGCTGGCGCCGCTGATCGTGCAGCAGGTCGGCGATCTGATCGCCGAAATCGCCCGCCGCGGCGTCGCCATCCTGCTGGTCGAGCAGAAGCTGTCGATCGCAATGCGGATCTCGCACCGGGTCTATGTGATGGGCCACGGCAAGATCGTATTCGAAGGCACTCCCGACGACCTCAAGAGCAACGCCGCCGTCCGCAAGGAATGGCTGGAGGTGTGAGCCGCCGACCACCCCCGAGGCGCTGAATCTGCTCACGAGATCGCGCTTGACTTCGAGCGCGCTCTAACCTGTAGCAACAGGGCGTCGTGACGGACAGAGCAGGCCATGAAGATCGGGGATCTCGCCAAGCGGACCGGACTGACGGCTCACACGCTGCGCTATTACGAGCGCATCGGGCTGTTGCCGCGCGCATTGCGCGATACCTCGGGGCAGCGTGACTACGACGCCTCGATCCTGACATGGATCGCGTTTCTCGGTCGCCTGAAGACCACCGGGATGCCGATCCGGGATATGCTGCGCTACGCCAAACTCCGCTCCCGCGGGGCTGCCACCGAAGACGCGCGTCGCGTCCTGTTACAGCAGCACCGCGAAAAGGTGCAGGCGCATATCGCCGAACTTCAGGCCTGCCTGACCGTCCTCGACACCAAGATCGCCGGCTATGCGGCCGGCGCCAGCAAGGTGGAGATCGACGATGACGCAACAGCTATCCGACCCGCGCGAACGGTTCGAACGCGGCCTGCGCGCGCTCGCGGCAATTGACGGCGAGGCCGGCCACAAGGTGGTCGACGCTTTGGCCGACATCGCACCGGACTTCGCCAGGTACCTGATCGAGTTTCCGTTCGGCGACATCTACAGCCGCCCCGGCCTCGACCTGCGCGCCCGAGAGATCGCAACCATCGCGGCGCTGACCGCCATGGGCAATGCCGTGCCACAACTCAAAGTCCACATCGAGGCCGGCCTGAATGTCGGGCTGAGCCGCGACGAGGTCACCGAGATCATCATGCAGATGGCGGTCTATGCCGGCTTTCCGGCCGCGCTGAACGGCCTGTTCGCCGCCAAGGAAGTGTTCGCCGCCCGCTCGCAGTAGCGGCGACTCGCCGCGAGCTGGCGGTGCGAGCTCGCAATCGGCCCTGCCCGAGGGACGGCTGCGCAGGGGCGTCATCCGCTTTCCAAAACGATCCTTTCCGGACTACGATCATGGAAGGCAAGCTACGCCATCCACCGACCGTGAGCCTGAATGCTGCCCGCACCTTTGACGCGAAACACCGGCTGGTTTCGCGCCTATGCCGACAATCCCGATCCGCTCGCCGCTACCGGCAATCTGGTGGCGCTGGTTCTGGCCAGCAACGGGCCATTCTATCCGCTCTACGTCGCCCTCGTCGCCGGCAGCCGCGGGATGCCGTGGCTGTTGCTGACGCTGCTGTCGTTTCCGTGCTTCCTGGCGGTGCCGGCGCTCGCCCGCATCCACTCGCAGCTCGGTCGGATCACCTTGTCGCTGATCGCGACCGGGAACACGGTGTTCTGCACCTGGCTGCTCGGCGCTCCGTCCGGCGTCGAACTGTTTCTATTGCCGTGCGCCATGCTCGCCAGCGTACTGTTTCGTCCCAACGAGCGGCTGATCATGCTGCCGCTGGCCGGGCTTCCCGTCGCAGCCTACCTGCTGCTGCACGACCGCTACGGCCCTCCACCGCACATCTATCAGGCCGCAGAATACGCCGGGCTGTTTTCGATGAACGCGTTCAGCGCCGCGATGATCTCGATTTTCATCGGCATGGTGTTCGCGCGACTGTTCAGAGAACCGGCCACCTCGCCATCCGACGTTTGACGTCGCTCGATCGGTCGAGGAGACCGGAGGGACGTTTTGCCTTATCGCTGCCGGTGCGGCCATGCTATCGGGTGACCGAGGCGGTCGGGACTCGCTCGGATGACCACCAGACCTCGCTGGAGGTCTCGATGATCGATGCCGTAGGGCAGAAACGGACAGCCGATCGCCCGGCGGCAATGCCGGGTCCGGACAACGCGCAGCCCCCTGCGCCCGGCAACGCCCCACGCGCCGGGCGCGACTGGCTGGATATCGCGACGTTCCTGATCGTGCTGGCAGCGGCGGCCGGGATCGCCGCTCTGATGTTCGCGCAGTACTATTCGGCACCCGACCTGTTGTGGCGCGGCTTCCACCACGACCGCAATTCGCACTACAGCTTTGGGCTCGATCTGGCGCTGGCGGTCCGCAGCTTCGACCCGGCTTGGTTCTTCGGCGAGCTCGAAAAGGCCAAGGTGTGGCCACCGCTTCACGGCCTGGTGCTCAGCGCCGTCCTGCTGATCGGCGGCATCGACCACAGGCTCGGCATCGTGCCGAGCCTGATCGGCTGGGTCATGACGATCGCCTTCGTCTGGCTGATCGCGCGGCGGCTGTTCACCGACCGCACCAGCGGCTTGTTCGCCGCCATGATCGCGGCGATCTTCACCGCCGCCAGCCCGACGTTCCGCCTGATCAGTGCCGACGTCATGCTGGAGGGGCTGGGCGCCGGACTGTCTGCTGCCGGGCTTTGGGCGTATCTGCGCGCCGAGGCGAAGCCGGATTCGCGCGGGCGCTGGCGGCTGCTGGCGCTGATCCTGACTCTGCTGTTCTTTCACAAGGGCAATTACTGGGGACTGCTGATCGCACCGCTGGCGATCGCCTATGCCAGCGAGCATTGGTCGCGGATCGTCGCTGCGGCGCGGCCGGTCTGGGCGGCCACCCGCGGCCGGGCGGTGCTGAAGGCGACTGCCGGCTCGCCGCTGCTGATCCTCGCCGCGGCGGTCGCCGGCCTGGTGGCTTTCCTGTACGCCCGCGGGCCGACCACGCTGGAGCTGTTCGGCCGCTCGGTGTCGCTGTATCCGCCGGAGAATCTCCTCACCGCCGCCTATGCGCTGGTGTTCCTATGGTGGTCGCTCACCTGGTGGCGGCATCGCGCCGCGATCGACCGGACACTCGGTGTGGCAGGGCGGGCGGTGCTGTACTGGCACCTGACACCGGTCGCGATCTCGTTCCTGCTGCCGCACAGGCTGTCGAAATTTCTGTGGTTCGTCGGCCCCGCCAACAACACCGATCCCAATTCCGGACCCTGGCAGGGTCTGCAATTCTACGCGACGGTGTTCGCCGACGGCTTCCATCAAGCGCACTGGCTCGCGGCCGTGGCCGTCGTGCTGGCGCTGGTCGGCACGATCGCGATTCCGAGGCTGACGCCCGGCACCCGTGCAGTGTTCCTGTTCGCGCTGCTGGCCTGGATCGGCGTCATCATCCATCCGCAGCACCAGGGACGGTTCATGTCGACCTGGGTTTTCGCAGTGTGGATCTGTGCCGGCGTCGGCGCGGGCGTGCTGCTGTCGCTGACCGGCCGCTGGCTGTCGCCGCTGCGGCGCGGTGCAATTGCGGCCGTGCTGACGATCGGGCTGCTGACCGTGCATCTGCTGACCCCGGTGCCGAAGGCCGGCGCGGCCTACGCGCTGCAGGACGCCGTCGGCCCCAGCGATCTCGAGCTGATCCGCCCCTACCTGGCCGAACTCGACGGCGCCCATGAGGTGGCGGTGTTCACCACTTTTGGAATGAGCAAGCTGTTCGCCTGGGTGCTGCGCGAGCGCTGCCGCTGCCACATGCTGGTGCCGGATCCTTTCCTGGCCGGCGTCGCCTCGCACGAAGCCGCCCGCGACGCGATGGCCGAACGGATCGCACAGTCGACCGCCGATGTCGTCGTGATCATCGATGCGCCCCGCAGCCGCGACGAAAGCCCGTCGTTCGGCTGGGTCCACGCCAAGATGGTCGGCATCGTCGACGCGATGGCCGACCAGACCCGCTACCTCCGCGGCAACAGCTACGCACTGCCGATCGGCGAAGCCACGGCGACGATCTGGCGCCGCCGCTGAGCCATCGCCGGATTGCTGCGGTGCGACAAGGATCGTCTCACAGCCGTCTCGGGCGACGGATCCGATCAGTTATCGGGCTCGCACGGTAACAATAGGCGGTTTTGTCCGCAGGCTTGCGTCAAGTCCCTCTTGCCAAACTCAAATAGTCGAATATCGTCGCTGTGCCGGCCAAGCTAGGCTTTGGCCAGCGGCAGCAACGCCTGACAACAAGGCGTGCCTCGAGGAACGCTACGGTATCTGGAATAGGCGCGAGCAACGCGCCGGCCGATGCCGGGGAGGAAACCTGGCTTGGAACACGCATTAGAAGTGCGCAATGTCTCCTTGCGCTTCGGCGGCGTCCGCGCGCTGAGCGAGGTGAGCTTTGCGGTCAATCACGGCGAACTGTTCTCCATCATCGGACCGAACGGCGCCGGCAAGACCTCCGTGGTCAATTGCATCTCGGGCCGCTATCAGCCGAGCGAAGGCCAGCTCTTCTATCACGGCCGCGACATAACCGGCCTGAAGCCGAACGCCCGCGCGTCGCTCGGGATCGGGCGCACCTTCCAGAATCTCGCGCTGTTTCACCACATGAGCGTGCTCGACAACATCATGGTCGGGCGCCACCACCTTCTGAAGAACAACTTCCTCACCGGCGCGCTGTACTGGTTCGGCGCCCGCCGCGAGGAGCTCGCGCACCGCGAAAAGGTCGAGGAGATCATCGACTTTCTCGACCTGCAGTCGGTGCGCAAGGCGACCGCCGGCACGCTCTCTTATGGCCTGCGCAAGCGCGTCGAGCTGGCCCGCGCGATGGCGCTGGAGCCGAAGCTGATCCTGCTCGACGAGCCGATGGCCGGCATGAACTTCGAAGAGAAGGAGGACATGGCCCGCTACATCGTCGACCTCAACGAAGAGTTCGGCATGACGGTGGTGATGATCGAACACGACATGGGCGTGGTGATGGACATCTCCAACCGCGTCGTTGTGCTGGATTTCGGCCGCAAGATCGCCGAGGGCGACCCCGCCGAGGTGCTGGCCGATCCGCACGTCAGGCGCGCCTATCTCGGCGAAGAAGACGAGGTGCTGGTCGATCCCGACGACGCCCCGGACCATCCGCCTGCCAAGGAGCGCGTGGCATGATGGACTATGCCGGCCGCGTCGCTTCCGCCGACACCTTTCCGAAACTGCTCCGCCTCAACGCCCGCCAGTTCGGGGACGACATCGCGCTTCGCGAGAAGGATCTCGGGCTGTGGCGGGTGGTCACCTGGTCCGACTATCAGTCACGCGTCCACGACTTCGCGCTCGGGATGGTCGAGCTCGGGCTCGGCCGCGGCGACGTGATCGGCATCATCGGCGACAACCGGCCCGACTGGGTCGCCGCCGAAATCGCCAGCCACGCGATCGGCGCGATGAGCCTCGGCCTGTATCGCGACGTGCTCGATGAAGAGGCAGAATACCTGCTCAACTACGGCGAGGCCAAGCTGGTGTTCGCCGAGGACGAGGAGCAGGTCGACAAACTGCTCGGCCTCGCCGACCGCGCGCCGCATCTGAAGCACATCGTCTATTCCGATCCGCGGGGAATGCGGAAATACGACGATCCGCGACTGCTGTCGGCCGACAAGCTCGCCGAGCTGGGCCGCGACCGGGCCGGGCGCGAGCCCGGGCTGTACGACCGGCTGGTCGACTCCACCGAGGGCGAGGACGTCGCGATCCTGTGCACCACTTCGGGCACCACCGCGCATCCCAAGCTGGCGATGCTGGCGGCGGGCCGGGTGCTGAAGCACTGCGCGACCTATCTGTCGTTCGACCCCAAGGGGCCGGACGACGAATACGTTTCGGTGCTGCCGCTGCCGTGGATCATGGAGCAGGTCTACGCGCTCGGCAAAGGGCTGCTGTGCCGGATGAAGGTCAACTTCGTCGAAGAGCCCGACACCATGATGAACGATTTCCGCGAAATCGCGCCGACCTTCGTGCTGTTCGCGCCGCGGGTGTGGGAAGGCATTGCGGCGGATGTGCGGGCGCGGGTGATGGACGCCTCGCCGCTGAAGCAGAAGCTCTACGAGGCCGGGATGAAAGCCGGCCTCGCGGCGCTGGAGAACGGCCGGCACTCGGCGTTCGCCGACGCCGTGCTGTTCCGCGCGCTGCGCGACCGGCTCGGCTTCACGCGGCTGCGCTCGGCCGCGACCGGCGGCGCCGCGCTGGGACCGGACACGTTCCGGTTCTTCCGCGCCATGGGCGTGCCGCTGCGCACGCTGTACGGCCAGACCGAGCTGCTCGGCGCCTACACGCTGCACAGGCCGGATGCGGTCGATCCCGACACCACCGGCGTCCCGATGGGCGCGGAAATCGAGATCAAGATCGAGAACCCGGACGTCCAGGGCATCGGCGAAGTCGTGGTCCGCCACCCCAACATGTTCCTCGGCTACTACAAGAACCCGGAGGCCTCGACCGCCGACATCAAGAACGGATGGATGCAGTCCGGCGACGCCGGCTATTTCAACGCGAGCGGCCAGCTCGTCATCATCGACCGCATCAAGGACCTCGCCGAACTGTCGCATGGCGAGAGGTTCTCGCCGCAATACATCGAGAACAAGCTGAAGTTCTCACCCTACGTCGCCGAGGCGGTGATCCTCGGTGCCGGCCGCGACATGCTGGCGGCGATGATCTGCATCCGCTACTCGATCATCTCGAAATGGGCGGAGAAGAAGCGGATCGCCTTCACCACCTATTCCGACCTCGCCTCCCGCCCCGAGGTGTACGAGCTGCTGCGCCGCGAGGTCGAAACCGTCAACGCCACGCTGCCGCCGGCGCAGCGGATCGCCCGGTTCCTGCTGCTCTACAAGGAGCTCGACGCCGACGACGGCGAACTGACCCGCACCCGCAAGGTCCGCCGCAGCGTGATCAACGACAAATACGCCGACATCATCGACGGCATCTACGGCGGCAGGAGCGACATTCCGGTCGACACCACCATCCAGTTCCAGGACGGCACGACGCAGCGCATCCGGACGTCGCTGAAGGTGGTGGATCTGGGCCACGCAACTGTGCATGCGGAGGCGGCGGAATGACACGCGCCCCCACCGCCGTCATGGCCGGGCTTGTCCCGGCCATCCACGCCTGGGCCGCGCAGCAAAACGTGGATACCCGGGACAAGCCCGGGCATGACGGGGTGAGGCCAGACCAAAAAGCCAGCGCGCGCTCTCGCAGCGCGATCATCGCTTCATTGCGGGCTGAGGCGCCCATAACTGCGCCCTCTCCCCTTGTGGGAGAGGGCAGCGCAGGCGCCCGCCACACGATCAGCCGGGTGAGGGATCGAGCGCAGTATCCCCTCACCCGCCCTCGCCGCGCTCGGGCACCCTCTCCCACAAGGGGACAGGGAAAGATAGCATTCCTCGCTGGTGGTAACGCCGCATGAACTCTCACCTCCTCATCCAGCTTCTCGTCAACGGTCTCGTCGTCGGCACGCTGTACGGCGTCGTCGCAATGAGCTTCGTGCTGATCTACAAGGCTACACAGGTGGTCAATTTCGCGCAGGGCGAACTCCTGCTGATCG
This sequence comes from Rhodopseudomonas palustris, assembly GCF_007005445.1. Classification (NCBI taxonomy): domain Bacteria; kingdom Pseudomonadati; phylum Pseudomonadota; class Alphaproteobacteria; order Hyphomicrobiales; family Nitrobacteraceae; genus Rhodopseudomonas; species Rhodopseudomonas palustris. The sequence goes on from NZ_CP041387.1 coordinate 3,423,962, forward strand.
GCGCCTGGGTGTGCTGGGCGCTGCTCGCCAAGTATCAGATCCCGTTCTGGCTCGGCATGCCGCTGACGCTGGTATTCATGTTCGTGTTCGGCATCGCGATCCAGATCGTGGTGCTGCGGCCGATGATCGGCGAGCCGATCATCTCGGTGATCATGGTGACGATCGCGCTGTCGACCGTGTTCCAGGCGGCGCTGAAATGGATCTTCGGCACCAGCCCGCAGCCGTTCCCGCAAGTGTTCACCACCCAGTCGGTGTCGTTCGCCGGCTTCCAGTTGCAGACCGTTTATGTGATGAGCCTGGTGGTGTCGGTCGCGATGATGATCGGCATGGCGTGGTTCTTCAAAGTGTCGAAATACGGCCTGGCGATGCGCGCCACCGCGTTCAACCAGCAGGTCGCGCAATCGCTCGGCATCTCGGTCAAGAGCGTGTTCGCGATGGCCTGGGCGATCTCGGCGACGGTCTCGGCCGTCGCCGGCGTGGTGGTCGCCGTGGTCAACGGCGTGTCCTCGGGCCTGTCCGCCTACGGCATCAAGGTGTTTCCGGCGGCGATCCTCGGCGGGCTCGATTCGATCGGCGGCGCCGTGCTCGGCGGCATCATCATCGGCCTTCTGGAAAACATCGCCCAGTACATCGACAGCGAATATCTGCACTGGGGCAATCTCTACGAAATCGCGCCGTTCTACGTGCTGATCATCATCCTGATGATCAAGCCCTACGGCCTGTTCGGCACCAAGGACATCGAGCGCATTTGACATGGCAAGCCCGTCACTGATCCCCGCCGGCGATTTCCGCACCAGCTACGCGGCCGACACCACGATCTTCCCGACCCGCACCAGTCGCAACGCCGCGATCCTCGGCATCGTGCTGGTGTGTTTCGCGCCGTTCGTGCTGACCGGCTACTGGCTCAGCATTCTGATCCAGATCGGCATCTTCGGCATCGCCGCGCTCGGACTGAACATTCTGGTCGGATTCACCGGCCAGATCTCGATCGGCCACGCCGCGTTCTTCCTGCTCGGGGCCTACACCTCGGCGTATCTCAACAACCACTTTCCGATTCCGGTGTTCTTCGCGATTCCGCTCGCCGGCGTGATCACCGCGCTGGTCGGCCTCGTCTTCGGCTTGCCGGCGGCCCGGCTGAAGGGGCTGTATCTCGTCATCGCGACGCTGGCGGCGCAATACATCCTGATCGACTTCTTCTCCCGCGCCGAATGGTTCACCGGCGGCTCGGTGCCGGCGATGGCCAATCCGTTCTCGCTGTTCGGCTACGAGCTGCGTGGCGACAAGCAGTATTTCTACGTCGTGCTGGCGTATCTGCTGGTCAGCTATATCCTGGTGACCAATCTGATGCGCAGCCGCGACGGAAGAGCGCTGGTGGCGGTGCGCGACCACTATCTCTCGGCCGAGATCATGGGGATCAATCTCACCAAATATCGCACGCTGTCGTTCGGGCTGGCCGCGTTCTTCGCAGGGATCGGTGGCGCGCTGTACGGCCACTATCAGATGGTGGTGTCCAACGAAGGCTTCGGCATCGAACGCTCGATTCTGTTCCTGGCGATGATCATCATCGGCGGCATCGGCTCGATCTCGGGCACGCTGATGGGCACCGCCTTCGTGGTGTTGTTGCCGGAGACGATGGAGTGGCTCAGCGAGGCGCTGAAAGGCGGCGCGATCGACCGCGCGCTGCAGCTCAACACCAACCTGACCTTCCTGCGCGAGATCGCGATCGGCCTGATCATCATCGCGTTCCTGGTGTTCGAGCCCGATGGGCTGGCGCATCGCTGGCGGCAGATCAAGGCGTACTGGAAACTCTACCCCTTCTCGCATTGAGGTTGGCGCAGGGGAACAACAACAAGACCTCGACCAAAACGATCGGAGGACAACCAAGATGAACATCAAGACACTGCTCGGCACCGCCTCGCTGGCGCTGATGCTCGCCGGAGCGTCTGCGACCGCCCAGGCGCAGATCGCGATCGGCCACCTCGCCGACTATTCCGGCGGCACTTCGGACGTCGGCACGCCCTACGGCCAGGCCGTCGCCGACACCTTCGCCTGGGTCAACAAGAACGGTGGCATCGGCGGCAAGCAGCTCAATGTCGACACCAACGACTACGGATACCAGGTGCCGCGCGCGATCGCGCTCTACAAAAAGTGGTCCGGCGGCGACAAGGTCGCGGCGATCATGGGCTGGGGCACGGCCGATACCGAGGCGCTGACCGGCTTCCTCGCCAACGACAAGATCCCCGATATGTCCGGCTCCTACGCCGCGGCATTGACTGATCCCGAAGGCAGCAGCGGCAAGGCCAAACCGGCGCCCTACAACTTCTTCTACGGTCCGTCCTACTCCGACGCGCTGCGCGCCGAGCTGATGTGGGCGGCGGAGGACTGGAAGGCCAAGGGTAAGCCGGGCGCACCGAAATTTGTCCATATGGGCGCCAATCACCCCTACCCCAACGCCCCGAAGGCCGCCGGCGAAGCGATGGCCAAGGAGCTCGGTTTCGAAGTGCTGCCGCCGCTGGTGTTCGCGCTGGCGCCGGGCGACTACAGCGCGCAGTGCCTATCCTTGAAGAGCTCGGGCGCCAACTACGCCTATCTCGGCAACACCGCGGCCTCCAACATCTCGGTGATGAAGGCCTGCAAGGCGGCCGGCGTCGACGTGCAGTTCATGAGCAACGTCTGGGGCATGGACGAGAACGCCGCCAAGACCGCAGGCGATGCCGCCGACGGCGTGATCTTCCCGCTGCGCACCGCTGTGGCCTGGGGCGGCAACGCGCCCGGCATGAAGACGGTCGAGGAGATCTCGAAGATGTCCGATCCGTCCGGCAACGTGTATCGGCCGGTGCACTACGTCGCGGCGGTGTGCTCGGCGATGTACATGAAGGAAGCGCTCGACTGGGCCGCCAAGAACGGCGGCGCCACCGGCGAGAACGTCGCCAAGGGCTTCTACCAGAAGAAGGACTGGGTGCCGGCCGGCATGGACGGTGTCTGCAACCCGTCGACCTGGACCGCAAAGGACCATCGCGGCACCATGAAGATCGACCTGTACCGCGCCAAGGTATCGGGCCCGACCGACGGCGACCTCAAGGACCTGATCGCCAAGGGGACCATCAAGCTCGAAAAGGTCAAGACCGTCGACCTGCCGCGCAAGCCGGAATGGGCCGGTTGGTGAGCTGAAACCGCGCACGGCTGCCCTCAGCCGCGAGCGATTGGAGGCGCCGCATCCGCTTTGAGCCGCGGCGCCTCCGCTCCAAGGACCGTCATCCCCGCGCAGGCGGGGATCCAGTACGCCGCGGCGTCGCGATCGAGGTCTGGTGCACTGGAATACTGGATCACCCGCATACGCGGGTGATGACGGCGGTGCGGGGCGATTTGTCCCCACGCCGGACGCAGCAGGTTCGACAACGTCAGGACGCTCCATGACCGAAACCGCCGAACTCCATCGTCCGCACCCCGGCGCGTCGCCGGCTGCTGCCCCGCTGCTCAGCGTCCGCAACATCGAGGTCGTCTATGACGACGTCATCCTGGTGCTGCGCGGCCTCAGCCTCGAGGTGCCGCAGGGCGCGATCGTGGCGTTGCTCGGGGCCAACGGCGCCGGCAAGTCGACGACACTGAAGGCGATCTCCGGCCTGCTGAAGACCGAGGATGGCGAGGTCACCCGCGGCGAGATCGTGTTCGACGGCGAACGCATCGACGGTGTCGATCCCGACAAGATCGTCCGCCGCGGCATCTTCCAGGTGATGGAGGGCCGTCGCATCGTCTCGGACATGACGTCGCTGGAAAACCTGCGGCTCGGCGCCTTCACCCGCAGCGACCGCGAGGTCGGTCGCGATATCGAGATGGTCTACGATTATTTCCCACGGCTGAAGGAGCGAACCGGGCTGGCCGGCTACCTGTCCGGCGGCGAGCAGCAGATGCTCGCGATCGGCCGCGCCCTGATGGCACGGCCGAAGATGATCCTGATGGACGAGCCGTCGATGGGCCTGTCGCCGCTGCTCGTGAAGGAAGTGTTCTCGATCATTCAGAAGATCAATCGCGACCTCGGCGTCACCATTCTCCTGGTCGAACAGAACGCCCGCGCCGCCCTCTCGGTCGCCAGCCACGGCTACATTATGGAACAGGGCAAGGTCGTGCTCGACGGCACCGCCGACGAGCTGCGCGACAACGAGGACGTCAAGGAATTCTACCTCGGCGGTGCCGGCAACCAGAGGAAGAGCTTCAAGAACCTGAAGAGCTTCAAGCGGCGGAAACGGTGGCTGTGACGGCCGGCGCTACGCTCCGCCGTGCCGGCGAGCGAGGTATTGCTCGATGTCCTCGATCAGCAGCGCCGTCGTCTGCGGTTGCACCAGCCGCTGCTTGATGCGCTCGACCAGAGCGCCGCGCTTGCCGCTATCCAGGGCGGCAGACACCGCAGAAACAATCGCACCCGGCTCGGACGACGCCACATAGCTGATGTCGTCGCCGAGCAGCTCGCGCGACCAGGGATGATCGCGGAGCACGAGCGGCGCGCCGGCGAGGCCGGCCTCGATCGCCGAATGCCCGGGGAAATCCTCGCCGAGTTCGAGATACACCGAACAGCTCTGCATCGCCGAGCGGATGATGTCGGAGCCCGGCTGCAGGTAGGGCAGGAAACGCACCTTTTCCGACGCCGTCGCTTTGCATTTGGCGTAGTAGGCGCGGTCATGATAGCCGCCGATGAAGATCAGCGGGACGTCGAGATCGTGTAGCGCCTCGATCGCCTGCAATTGCTGCTTGGCCTCGTCGAGCACGCCGACCCAGAGCACGAAGCGGCCGACGCCGTAGGCGGAGCGAAACAGGTCATCCGGAACCGGGCGTGCGAACGCGGCGCTGATCCCCGGCGGCACCACCACGATCTTGTCGTGCGCGACTTGAAACAGAGTCTTGCACAATTCGGCTTCGACCTGCGTGCGCAGCACGATCACGTCCGCCAGATCGAAATGCTCCTGCACCACCGGCAGCGATCCGGCCGACGGGCTGAAGAAATTGTAGTTCGGAATCAGAATGATCGGCTTCCCCTGCTCGCGCACATGGCGCAGCAGGATCTGCCCGCCGCCGACGGCGGAGAAATGCACGATGGCATCGTAGTATCGCAGTGGCCGCGAGGCATGGCCGTAGAAATCGGCACGAACGCCGTTCTCGTTCATGTACTCGGCGAGCTGCAGAAATTCGGTCTCGCCCCCACCCGGAGCCAGGAAGGCATGATGATAGGTGGTCAACAATAACCGCATCTGTTCATTCCGTTGCTGCCTGTCGAGGTTAGACGGCTTTCCGGCCCACTGCCAAGAGACCGATTGACGATATACGGCAAAAAAGCCTAAGAGTTGCGGCGACTTCACCCTCATCGTCGCCGGCTCATGCGTCGTTCGCGGCCGGTGTCGGGTGACCCGCGAGTTTCGTGTCGCCTCCGAGCGCTTTCCTGCTCCGGAATTGCCGACACCGAGAAGCGGTTCTTCGGCGAGTTGCGGCATACCAACCGGACGGAACATGGCGAAACCTAAGTACAAGGGTATCATCCTGGCCGGTGGACGGGGAACTCGACTGTTTCCGGCGACGATTTCGATCAGCAAGCAGCTCATCCCGCTGTACGACAAGCCGATGGTCTACTATCCGCTGTCGACGCTGATGCTGGCTGGCATCCGCGAAGTGATGATCATCTCCACGCCGAGCGCGCTGCCGCTGTATCAAGAACTGCTCGGCGACGGTCATCAGATCGGCATGGAATTCGAATATGCTGTGCAGGCCGAGGCGCGCGGCCTCGCCGAAGCTTTCATCATCGGCGAAAAATTCATCGGCCGCGCCAATGCGGCCCTGGCGCTCGGCGACAACGTGTTTCACGGCTCTGGAGTCGGCGACGGCATCCGCAAGGCTTCGGCTCGCGAACGCGGGGCGTCGGTATTCGCCTATTGGGTTCACGATCCGGAACGCTACGGCGTGGTCGAGTTCGACGACAACGGCAAGTCGATCTCGATCGAGGAAAAGCCCGAGAAACCCAAGAGCAACTACGCAGTCACCGGGCTGTATTTCTACGACAACGACGTGGTCGAAATCGCCAAGGGCGTCCGCCCCTCGGAGCGAGGCGAACTCGAGATCACCGCCGTCAACAACACCTACCTGGCGAACGGCGCGCTCAATGTCGAGAAGCTCGGCCGTGGTGACGCCTGGCTCGACACCGGCACCCACGACACGCTGCTTGAGGCCAGCCATTTCGTCCAGACCATCGAGAAGCGGCAGGGCCAGAAGATCGCCTGCATCGAAGAGATTGCGTGGCGGATGGGGTTTATTGACGACGAGGAACTGGAGCAACTGGCGCATCCGTTGATCGCCAGCGGCTACGGCAAATACATCCTGAATCTGCTTCGGCATTGAGAGCTGCCTGCCCTGCACAGCAGCCGCAAACGATACCGCCGGTCGACAGGCGATCGGCTTTGCCCGAGCGCACCACCATGAACGTCCTGCACGCCTACAAGGTCTATCGCCCGGACGTCGACGGCGGTATCCCAGAGGTGATCGCCAAGCTGACCCGGCCGAACGCCAGCGGTGACAGGGCCGAGATTCTGGTCGCGCGCGACCGCGGTCTGCCACGCCGCTATGTGTTCGACGGCTGCGAGGTGCGCGCCGTCGGCTCGTTCGGCCAGATCTCGTCGATGCCGATCGCACCCGGCTTTCCGTTCGCGCTGCGTCGCGCTGCACGGCGGTTCGATGTGCTGGCGCTGCATTATCCGTTTCCGCTCAACGACCTCGGCGTCGCCTTGGGAATCCCCGACGAGGTCGCCGTCGTGGTGCACTGGCATGCCGACATCATCGGCCGCGGCGCTGTGATGCCGCTGCTGACCCCGCTGATCCGCCGTACCCTCGATCGCGCCGATCGGATCATCATCTCGCATCAGTCGATCTTCGACGGTTCGAGCCTGTTGCAGCCCTTCGCGGCCAAATGCGTGAGCATCCCGTTCGGCGTCGACACCAGCGAGTGGACCGATGTCGATGCCGCGCTCCAACGGCGGATCGAGGAGTTGAAGCAGCGCCATCCGCGCCTGATCGTGGCGATGGGCCGTCTGGTTCCGTACAAGGGCTTCGCGGTCCTTCTGGAGGCCCTGACGCAGATCGACGGCGAACTGGTGATCATCGGCGAAGGCGCGGAGCGCGACAATCTTCAGCGTCTCGCCGCCCGGCTCGGCGTCTCGGACCGGTTGCAGCTCCCCGGCTTCCTGCCGCGCGACGAGGTCAAGGCTTACTTCCACGCCGCCAAGCTGTTCACGCTACCGTCGGTCACTATCGCTGAGGCATTCGGGCTGGTTCAGATCGAGGCGATGGCGGTCGGGCTTCCCGTCGTCAATACCGCGCTGCCGACCGCCGTGCCGACCATCGCCCGCGACGGGCAGGAAGGGCTGACGGTGCCAATACATGACGCTCCGCGACTGGCCGCAGCGATCAATCGCCTGCTCGACGACCCGGCGCTCGCCGGCGCGTTCGGCGAAGCCGGACGACGCCGCGTCGCGACCCACTACGAGCAATCCGTATTCCAATCCTCCGTTCGGCAAGTCTATGAATTTGCGGTCGAATCAAGGCGAAACCGATCGCCGCGCGGGGAAACTAAGACTTGACTTGCGACGCCCAAAACGGACATTGAATTTCGATAGGCTCCAGTATGCCGCCGGGCACGGGCCTTTCCGAGCGGCCACGTCCCGGCATCGCTCCAATCCCTCGCGCGGGCACCGATGACCGATTCCATTTCCAGCGCCGCAGCGCCGCTCCCGGGCGCGCCGAAACCCACCAGACATCTGCAACGCGGCTTCACGCTGAAGCAGTATCTCGACCTGATCCTGACCCTCGCGCACAAGGAAGTGAAGGTCCGGTACAAGAACAACGTGCTCGGCTATCTGTGGTCGATCGCCAATCCGCTCGCCTCGGCGATGGTGTTCTACTTCGCCCTGCAAGTGATCATGCGGACCAATGTCGAGAACTATGTCGTGTTCCTGACCATCGGGCTGTTCGCCTGGCAATGGTTCAGCAACTATCTGATGGGGGCGTGCGGCATCTTCCTGGCGAACGGAAGCCTGATCAAGAAGTCGGTATTTCCGCGGTTCGTGCTGCCGATCGCGCTGAACCTTCAAGACACCTTCCACTACGTGATGTCGGTGCCCGTGACGCTCGGGTTTCTGCTCGCCTACAGCCTGCCGGTCGGATGGGACATCATACCGGGAATGCTGCTGATCATTCCCGCGCAGTTCCTGCTGCTGCTCGGCCTGGGTCTGGCGATCTCCTCGGCGAATCTGTTCTTCCGCGACATGGAGCGGATTCTCGCGATCGGATTGAACATGATGTTCTATCTGTCGCCGGTGATCTACCCGATCGACCGCGTGCCGGATCAATATCGGCCGCTGCTGCATCTCAATCCGATGACGCCCCTGATCGAGGCGTGGCGCGCGCTGTTCATGAAGGGCATCATCGACTGGCACAATATCGGACTCGCCTATGTGTACGGGGCGGTCGCGATGGCGATCGGCGTGTTCGTGTATCGCCGGCTGGTCCACCGTTTCGCCGAAGTCATCTAGGTCGAGCGCCATGAGCATCGCGATCAAGTTCGAACACGTCAGCAAGAGTTTTTCCGACCACACCTTCCTGACCGGCGGACTGAAGAATTACATCCTGAACGGGTTTCAGGCTTCGAAATACAATCGCAGCCACCTCGTGCTCGACGACATCTCGTTCGAGGTCGAGCGCGGATCGACCACCGGCTTCGTCGGCCGCAACGGCGCCGGCAAGAGTACCCTGCTCGGCCTGATCGCCGGGGTGATGAAGCCGAACAGCGGCAAGGTGACGGTCAACGGCCGGGTCTCCTCGTTGCTCGAGCTCGGCGCCGGTTTCCATCCGGATCTGTCCGGCCGCGAGAACATCGAACTGTACGGCGTGGTGCTCGGCTTCTCGCGCCGCGACATCCGCAAGCGGCTCGACAGCATCATCGACTTCGCCGAGCTGGCCGAACACATCGACACGCCGATCCGGTTCTATTCGAGCGGTATGCTGGCCCGGCTCGGCTTCGCTGTGGTGTCGCAGCTCGATCCGGAGATCCTTCTGGTCGACGAAGTGCTCGCGGTCGGCGACTACAAATTTCAGGCGAAGTGCGGCGAGGTGATGAAGCGGTTCCGCGCCGACGGCGGCACCATCGTGCTGGTGTCGCACTCCGCCGGCGACGTCACCACGCTGTGCGACCAGGCCCACTTCATCGAGAACCACCGCATCGTGTTCTCCGGCAAGCCCGCCGAGGTGATGGCGAAATATCAGCCCGACGTACCGCTGCCGACCGCGGTGCCGCCGGCGGCCTGAGTCCCGATCACGGCCAGCATCGCATCGAGCCGCGCGTCCCAGGTGTTGGCGCGCAGCGCCGGGTGATCCAGCGGCAACGGCCTGCGCCCGGCGTCGAGCGCGGCCTGGATTTCCGCCGCGAACGCATCGGCCCCGGAGGCGATGCGGTGCAGGCCGGCGGATTCAGCTAGCGCCGGCAGCGGCGTCGCCACCACACTCAGACCGGCCGCGAGATACTCGAAGAACTTCATCGGAAACATCGAGCGGGTGTAGTCGTTGATGAGCTGCGGCAGCAGCGCGACTTCGCAGCCGCGCAAATATGCAGGCAGCTCCGCATAGGCCCGCCACCCGAGGAAGTGCACGTTCGGCCGCTGCTTCAGCGCGGCGATCTCCTCGCTGTGCTGGCCCTCTCGCTCGTCGCCGATGAAGACGAGATGCCAATCCGGCCGCGTCGCGGCGACACGGCCGATCAGGCCGAAATCGATTTTGAAGTCCGACAGCGCGCCCACATAGATCATCCGCGGCGACGGGATCGCCGCCAGATCCGGCGGAAGCGGACCCGGCCCGCGCGCCTGCGCGAAATGCTCGATGTCGGCGACGTTGCCAAAATAGTGGGTTCGCGCGCCGCTGATCGGCACGCAGCGATCGTACAGCGCCCGACTCGTGACGAACACATGATCGGCGCGAGCCAGCAACTGCGCCTCGGCTCGGCCATAGGCGTCGTGATCGACGCCGGGAATCGCGCCGAGATCATCGACGGAATGATACACCAGCGCTGCGGGATCGAGCGCGGCGACCAGCGGCATCATGTAGGGATGATAGGTCCACAGCAGCGGTCGCGCGCTGCCGCGCCGCCGCAGCCAGCGCTGGATGCGGCTCTGCAACTGCCAGCGATTGAACTCGCCGACCAGCGCGTAGCGATGCCCGAGCGGGATCGTCAGCGGCGACAACACCCAGACGTTGTCGGCCACCTCGCGGATCGGCGCCAACCCGCTGCGCAGCCGCGCCGCCATCCGGCCGAGATCGAGCGCGTTGAGTCCGGGCCGGCGGATGCCGACGCTCTCGACATAGAGCACGCGATAGCCGCGCGCGCCGAGCCGGCTCGCGGTGTGCTGCTTGTTGGTCCAGTAGCGGTCCTTCCAGTCAGCCGTGGACAGCATCACCACGTCGCGAGGCGTCATCGGGTGCGTTCCAGAATGTCCGCGATGGCGACAGCGGCTCGGCCGTCGCCATATGGATTGGTGCCGACAGGCAGCAGACCGGCCTCGCTGCCGAGCCGGAACGCCGCGCGTGCCACGATCAGGTTCTCATCGGCGCCGACCAGTTCGGCGACGCCCGCGTCAACCCCTTCCGGCCGCTCGGTGGTCCGCCGCAGCACCAGCACCGGCACGCCGAACGACGGTGCCTCCTCCTGGATGCCGCCGGAATCCGACAGAACCAACGTGGCGCGCGACAGCAGATAGATCAGATCGTCATAGGCGACCGGCTCGCACAGCGCGACGTTGCCGAGCCCACTCAACAGCGGCATCACCTGCGCGCGGACGTTCGGGTTGAGATGCACCGGAAACACGATCAGGCAGTCCGGATGCGCCCTCGCGATCCGCGCCACGGCGCGACAGATCGCGGCGAGATCGTCGCCGAAATTCTCGCGGCGGTGGCAGGTGACGAGCACCAGGCGGCGGCCGTCGGCGCCGAACGCCTTCACCGGCGCGGAAATCCGGTCGAGCCCGCCCGGCGTGTCGAGCCGCGCTTTCAGCAGATGCAGCGCATCGACGATCGTATTCCCGGTCAGGTGAATAGTCGCCTCGGCGATGCCTTCGCGGCGCAGCGCCTGAAAGGCGCGCTCGGTCGGCGCAAAATGCAGCTCGGCGAGCGAGGCGACTATGCGGCGGTTGATCTCCTCGGGAAACGGGTTGTAGCGATCGCCGGAGCGAAGGCCGGCCTCGACATGAGCGACGGGGAGCCGCGCATAGTAGGCTGCCAGCGCCGCCGCAAACGCCGTTGTGGTGTCGCCCTGCACCACCACGCGGTCGGGCTTTGCCTGCGCAATCGCAGCCGACAACGCCGTCAGCAGCGCGGCGGTCAGGCCCGGCAGCGTCTGGTTGGGCTGCATGACTCCGAGGTCGAGGTCGGTGACGAGGTCGAAGCTCGCCAGCGCCTGATCCAGCATCTCGCGGTGCTGGCCGGTCGAGCAGACGATGGTCGAAAAAGCCCCCGGCCGCCGGTTCAGTTCGGCCACCACCGGCGCCAGCTTGATGCATTCCGGCCGGGTGCCGAACACCACCATGACGCGTTCAGGCATGGTCGGCCGCCGCCTCGATGCGTCCACGCCAGCCGACCGACAGCGGCAGGCCGGCAGCACTGCCCTGAGACACCGCGAAGGCGTCCCGCGTGGAATCGTAGTCGATCAGCGTCGTCGATTTGGCGCGCATGAAGTCGAGGCAGGTCTCCTCGTTGACGAACAGGGTCGCCTCGCCGGCGCATTCGGCGGCGATGAAATCGAGATAGGCGGCGTGGATCGCGACCCGGTCGGCTTCGCTGGCCCAGCCATAGGCGTAGCGCGGCGAGAACGGGTGATCGAGATAGCCGAAGAACTGGCCGAACGCCTTGGCCTGCCGGAACGCCTGCTTGTAGATCCGGGTCGGATCGTCGCCGGCGAGCAGGCAGTCGCCGTGCAGCATGCAGGCCTGGCTGTGCGAGACGAAGCCGGCGGGGCCGAACGGCGCCGCGCCGCCGCGCGCCATCAGATATTCCGGATCGTTGGCGATGATGCCGCCGACGAAGCCGTCATAGCCGGCGCGCGCCAGCGCAGCCGGCACATAGGTCGGGTTCTGGTGAAACGGCGACACCGCATAGCGCACATTCAGCCCGCGCACCCGGCTCTCCAGCCACGCCTTGGAGTCACGGGCCTCGCGCTCGGCGGCCTCGGCGGAGCCGCCCCAGTTCGGCGCATGCGTCACCGAATGCGACAGGATCGAGCCGCCGGCCTGATCGAGATCCGCCAGCAGAGCCAGATGCTCGGCGGTGTCCGGCTGATCGGTCTTGATCGCCACCGACAGCGGCAGGCCGCGGCCGCGATACAGTTCGAACAGCGGCCGCGACGAGGCGATGTCCTCGTCGCAGTCGAGCCGCATCGTCAGCGCCGCGGTGACGCCGTGTGGGATGTCGCGCAGATACGGCCGGCACGGCAGCTCCGCCGCGCGATGATCGGCGACGAAGCGCTCGACGATCGCCCAATCGGCGCCGTCGACCGGACCCACCGGCCGCGCGAACCACAGCACGGATGCGTGCGGCAGGTCGCGCAGCGTGACCACCGCGCCGGCGGACGCGTCCGGCCCGATCCGCAGTTCGCCGACTACGCCGGCATCGACCGGCCGCGCGGCCACGGCGATCGACCAGACCTCGTCGCAGATGCCGATGCGGCCGTAGCCGAGATTGTTCCATTCGTTGGTGAAGTCGAACCGGCACAGCGAGCGCTGCCGCAGCGGCGATGCGGCGCCGAGCCCCTGATCGGCATAGACGATCCTCGCGGCACTCTCGGTCAGCCCATAGGTCGGCGCCGGATCGCAGGCCGCGGACGCAGCGGCAGGCTCGTCGAGGGGGGTGACCGTGATGCCGGCGAGACCGGCGATGCGCGGACCGATGGTGCCGAGGAGCACCAGCTTCACCGGCCGTCGCAGCAGCGGCTCGATCCAGTCCGCATCCTGCTCCCGCGGCGCGACCACCACGACCACCGCTTGCGCGCGAGATGCTGCGGCGATCTCGTCGAGCAGTCGGACCTGGCCCGGCGTGAACGAACGCTCGAAGGCGCGGAGCACGACCTCGCGCGCGGCAGCGTCGTCCGATCGATCGATGATGGCGATCATGCGCGCGTCGCCGCTATACGGCCGCTTCCGGCACGAAGTGCCGGAACTTGCCGCGCCAGCCCTGCAGCTTCAGCTCGCTCGGCGCGATGAACTCGATGCCGGTGGCATCGCCCCACCAGCCGCTGAGCCGGCCGCGGATGCCTTCGACGTCGGCGCCGTCTTCGGGCACGATGCGGAATACCGGCTTGCCGTCACGCATCACGATCTGGAACTCCTTGATGCCGCCGACGCGGTCGAGCACGTCCTGGACGTAGTGGGTGGGCAACTGGCGGCCGGCGATCTGGATGACGTCGTGCACCCGGCCCATCAGTTCGTGAATGAAGAAACCGTCGGCGGTCTCGCTCAGCACCGCGAGATCGCCGGTACGATAGCGGATCAGCGGCATCAACCGGTTCTTCAGCGTGGTGATCATCAATTCGCCGCGGCTGGCGCCGGGCACGTCCTCAAGCTCGGCACCGCCTTCGACCGGCGTCACTTCAGGCCAGCACAAGGGATCGAACACATCGAGCGCAGAGCGATCCGGGTCGGTCTGGTACGCGACCACGCCGGCTTCGGCGAGGCCGTAGCGATCGATCACCTGGCAGCGGAGCGCGCGCGCGATGGTCTCACGCTGCTTCTTCTCGAGTAGCTCGCCAGAGGATTCGAAGATGCTGAACGCCTTGCCGCCGCCGTGCCGCGCCTCCACGTGCAGCGCGAGCTGATAGATCGTCGACGGATGGCCGTGGACCAGATGCGGCCGGATCGACCGGATCTTCTGCCAGATTGTTTCGAGCTCGTCCGGCTCGAAGGTCGAGAAGAAGATGTTGTAGCGGTTCATCGCGAAGCACTTGAAGTCTTCGCGCAGCTTCGCCTTCCATGGAATCGCGTCCGGAAACTTGCTGGCGAAATGCAGCTCCGAGCGCATGTGGTGATTGCCGATACGGGCGCGGGCGTAGCGCACCACAGCGGAGGTCCAGTCGGCGCCGTCCTGATCGTAGTAGATGTGCGCCGACGGACCGGTCGAGCCGCCGGTCTTGGCGTCGAACTTCTTGAAACCCGCGTGGTCGCTGCGCAACAGCCGCTCGCCCTCCGACCGAATGATGTCCTTGGTCAGATGCGGAATATCCATCCAGTATTTCGGATCGCGCAGGAGATTCTCGGGATCGAAGCGGATGTTGGAGAACAGGTCGCGATAATACGGAACGTTGGCGGCGGCGAACCGCACCATGTCGACCGCCTCCGCCCACGAGTGGGCGCGCCGCTGCGCGAACGGCAGCGCCATTTCCGCCGCAAACAGCCGCCGCTTCGACCTGATATCACGCCCCTCGAGACGCTCAGCGATCGGGTAGGCGACCAGACCGGCAGCCAGCCCCTTCATGCCGTTCACGACTAGACGAAGCATCTCGACCCCATTTCGCGTCTTGCGACCGAACATCAAGCAGGCGGGAACGTGCGCGCCCCGTCGAACCCAACAACCGAAATGGCCGGTGCGACCGCAACGCTGCTGATTACACCCGATGGAGAGGCGAGGCAATCAAGCGCCCCGCTCCGCTAGGTGACGACTACCCGGCGATAGACATCGACCAGCGTTGCGGTCACCGCTGACCAGGAAAAATTGTTCAGAATATGAGACTGCAGTTCGCTCCCCGGCCCGGCTGCCAGGGCCGCATCAATGCCGCGCCGGATATCGGCCGGATCGTCGTGGCGGACATATTGCGCATAAGCGCCGAAATAATCGCGGGTCGATCCCTCCGAGGTGACGACCAGCGGCGCGCCGACGGCGGCGGCCTCGAGCGCGGCCAAGCCCGGTGTCTCCAAGGTCGACGGCAGTACGAACGCCGAACACGCCGCGTAGGCCGACGCCAGCAGCGGATCGCCGTGATCGAGCGGACCAAGATAGCGCAGCCGGTCGCCGCCCTCCGACAGCATCTGCCTGCCGTAGTCCGGTTCCCGTACATGCCCGATCACCACCACGGGCAACTCGTGCCCCACCATGGCACGCAACAGGCCGAGCTGATTCTTGCGCGCCTCGACATTGCCGACATTCAGCACGAACGGCCCGTCGATCCCGAAACGCTCGCGGAACAGCGCCGGATCGTGCGGCCCCGCGAAGCGCGGCTCGACGCCGTTCATCACCGCGGTGAAGCGTTCGCGCGGCAACGAGAACACCCGCGCTAGCGTATCCGATTCAGTATTCGAGTTGGTGATCACGAGATCGGCGAGCGAGAGCTGCGCGCGGATCTCGTCCATCGGATAGCGATGCGCAGTCTCCTCGGTGATCCAAAGCGACGAAGTGATCACCAGCGGCATGCCCCGGCTCTTGGCATAGCCACAAAACTGGATTGAACCGCCGAGACAGCCGAAAAAATGCACCAACGACGCCTGGTCGAAGGCGGGCTTCCAGATGTCGTGCAGCACCACCTCGACGCCGAGCGCCGGAAGATGCTCGGCGTATTTGAGGAGCTGGATTTCGCCGCCACCCGGCGTTGCGAAGGCCCAGGGATAGGTATTGAACAGAACCCGCATCGGCCGGCACTCCCATCGACTGATCGCACGCGAGCCCGCGCAATCAGTCGGCGATTCTCTCGAGACAGACTTTTAGCCGATCGCCCCACGGCTTCGGCGCGATGCCGAAAGCGTCGTTCAGCCGGCCGCACGACAGTTGCGAGTTGGCGGGCCGTTTCGCCGGGGTCGGATACTCCGCGGTGGTGATCGGAACGACGGACCGTGGGACGCGGCGACCGGCGCGGGCGGCCTCGGCGAAGATCGCCTGCGCGAAGCCGAACCAGCTCACGGCCCCGCTGCCGGCATAGTGAAATACCCCCGCGTGCCGGGCGCCTGCTCCCAACTGTGCCACGATCGCCAGACAGGTCTCGGCAATGTCGGCCGCATAGGTCGGATTGCCGACCTGATCATCGACGACGCGCACCTCGTCGCGCTCGCGACCGAGCCGCAGCATGGTGCGGACGAAATTCTGCCCCTGCTCGTAATACACCCAGGCGGTGCGCAGCACGACCGCCTGCGGATGCTGCTGCATCACGAGGCGCTCGCCTTCCGCCTTCGAGGCGCCATAGGCGCCGAGCGGCGCCAATGGATCGCGCTCGCCATAGGGACCATGCGCAGTGCCGTCGAATACGTAATCGGTGGACAGATGCACGAACGGCAGGCCACGTCCGGCGCAAACCTTGGCCATCAGGCCCGGCGCTTGCGCGTTCAGGGCAAACGCCGCATCGCGGTCGGTCTCGGCCTTGTCGACCGCCGTATAGGCTGCTGCGTTGACAATCGCAGTGGCGCCGATCCGGGTCACGGCATCGACCAGCGCCGTCTCGTCGAGCACGTCGATATCGGCGCGGCCGAGAGCCTGCAGCGCCACGCCGCGCGCGGCCGCCTCGCGTGCCAGCGCGGTGGCGACCTGACCGCTGCGGCCGAATACCAGCACCGTCATCGGGTGCACCGCTTGAAGACAATCGGCATCGCCTGCGACCGCTCAGGCCGCGCCGTGCAACAGCGGCTTCCACCACCATTCATTGGTAAGATACCAGTCGACGGTCGCCTCGATGCCGGAGTCGAAATCATGTTCGGCTTTCCACCCCAGTTCGGTTTCGATCTTGGTCGCATCGATCGCATAGCGGAAATCATGGCCGGCACGATCGACCACGAACTCGATCAGCGACGCGTATCCGCCGGCCGGCGCATCGGACGTTTTGGCATCGAGCAGGGTACAGATGCGCTTGACCAGATCGATGTTCCGACGCTCGTTGCGGCCGCCGATGTTGTACTGCTCGCCGAGCCGGCCGCGGCTGACGACGAGCCAAAGCGCCTGCGCGTGATCCTCGACATACAGCCAATCGCGAATATTGAGGCCCTGCCCGAAAACCGGCAGCGACTGCCGCGCGAGCGCGCGGGTGATGGTGCGGCCGACCAGCTTTTCCGGATACTGATACGGCCCGTAATTGTTCGAGCAGTTCGAGATCAACGCCGGAAAACCGTAGGTGTGAAACCAGGCCCGGACCAGATGATCGGATGCCGCCTTCGAGGCAGAATAGGGGGAATTCGGCGCGTAGGGCGTCGTTTCGACGAAGTAGCCAGTGTCCCCCAGCGTGCCGTAGACCTCGTCGGTCGAGACGTGCAGAAACCGGAACTGGTCGCGCGCTTCGCCGCTCAGTTCGTCGCGATAGGCGCGTGCAGCTTCCAGCAGCCGAAAGGTGCCTACGATATTGGTATCGATGAAATCTCCGGCGCCGCGGATCGAACGGTCGACATGGGACTCGGCGGCCAGATGCATGACATGCGTCGGCCTGGCATCGCGCAGCAGCGCGCTCACCAGTTCACGATCGCCGATGTCGCCCTGAACGAAGCGATAGCGCGGATTGTCTTCGATGGTTTTCAGCGACTGGAGATTGCCGGCATAAGTGAGCTTGTCGAGATTGACCACCTGTGCGTCGGTGCGCTCGATCAGATATCGGCAGACCGCAGACCCGATAAACCCGGCGCCACCCGTCACGAAAACCGTCGTCATTCAGCGTCCACCCGCACCTGCTTCGCTCTCGCACGCTCCGGCGCGCCGTCGAAAACAATCAAAAAATCAATAAATTGAACGCGCCGAAGGAACCGTCCTTCGACATTTTCACTGCTGGCGTTCTAGTTGGAAACGGGATTCGCTTCAAGCCGGCGAGCCATCGTCCGGTCCACCGGCCGCCAAACGGTTGCAATGCCGGGGTCGGCATGTGATCTGTTGCCGATGCAAGTCACCACATCACAGTCAGGCGCAACTCCGCAGCGCGTTTTCGTCATCGCGCGTGACATCCAACGCAACGATGCGGTCGGAAACTTCTGTGAGCAGGTCGGCATGCTGCTTCGGCGCAACGGTTTCGACGCTGTTCTGGCGGCGGATAACTGCCATCCGGACGACCGCGCGCGGATCCGGCCGATGCCGGCGGCGCTGGCGGAGATCGCGCCGGAAGACATCGTGATCTTTCAGTTCTCGACCGAGGATCCGGCCTTCCCGGCGGTCGCCGCGCTGCCCAACCCGAAGATCGTCTTCTATCAGAACATTACGCCCGAGCGGTTCTTTCGCGGGACCGACGACCGCACCGCCGATCTGGTGAAACAGGGACTGGCGCAGCGCGGATTGTGCAGCCGGTTCGACGTCGTGATGGCGAATTCGCGCGCGACGGCGGCAGCGCTGGTCGAAGGCCTGCCCGCGGACCAGGCAGCCGGGATCGACCTCGCGCAGATCGTCCCCTGCCCGCCGGTGATCGGCGTCGCGCGCTGGGACAGCATCGCCACGGCCGATGCGCCCGCCGGCTCCGACGAGCGCCTGGTGCTGTTCGTCGGACGGCTGGTTCCGCACAAGGGCATCGAGGATCTGATCGCGGGATTCGCACGCCTCGCAAGCACGGACGAGCACGTCCGCCTCGCTATCGTCGGCGGCCCCTCGCAATCGGACTACGCACAGGGACTGAAGCACGGCGTTGCCGAACTCGAGCACGGCATCGCGAGCCGCATCACCTTCCATCACGACATTAGCGAAGACGATTTGAAGCGGCTGTATCAGCAGGCCGCGGTGTGCGCTTCGATGAGCCGGCACGAAGGCTTCGGCGTTCCGCTGCTCGACGCGATGTTCTTCGGCAAGCCGCTGGTGATCCGCGCCGAACCCGGAATGATCGAAACGGCGGGCGATGCGGCGATTGTCGTCGCCGAACCGACACCGGAGGCGACGGCGGCCGCGCTGGGCGCTGCGCTGAACGACGAGCAGGTCCGCGCGAACCTCGCAGGCGGGCGCGCCAGGCAGCTCGAGGAGCTGCGTTCGGCCGCCGACGGTCGCCGGATCATCAATGCGATAGCGGAGGCGCGGAAGCGCTGGCGTGCGCGCACCGGGTCGAAAGACGGCCGCTGAGTTCTTTCGAGCGGCCCGACCGTTTTCGCGGCGACCGTTTGTCAATCGTCGCACGACGCTCTGCGCCGATGCCGCCGCCAGCTTGTTTGGGTGACAATCGAGAATCTGGTGAGCTTACATTTTGTGGCCAGGCGAAGCGGCGCCCGAGTCTATTTCCGGCTGAGAATTTCGTCGATGCGGCGTGCATAGCGCCGGCCGCACGCCTGCAGGCTGTAATTATCGAGCATGTTCTGTCGCGCGCGCTCCACCTTGGCGGCCGCAATGTTCGGATCGTCGAACAGCGCCTTCATGTGCGCGGCCGCGATTTCGGTCGATGGCTCGAACCACTCCTGGTCGTTCCAGAAGATGTACTGATCTTCGAGCACCGGGATGACGTGCCCATCAACGATGAAGGCGGTGTCCTCGGTGCAGAAGTCGCGATTGCCGCTGTAGTTCGACGCGATCACCGGCGTCCGCAGCAGCATCGCCTCGGCCATGATGCGGCCGAACCCTTCGGAGCGGTGCAACGAGACCAGCGCATCGGCGGACTCGATCAGTTGCATCACCCGGGCCCGATCCCAGGTCTCGTAGATCAGATTGATCCGGGGATCTTCCGCCGCAAACATCTTCAGCGCGAGCAGGATCGGGTTGCGGTCGGCATTCATCGCCTTGATGGTCAGACCGACATCGTGGCGCTCGCCCTTCGGGAACGCCTGCTGAAACGCCCGTATGGTGCCGAGCGGGTTCTTTCGTGCGAAATACGAAAACCCGTCGAACACGAAGACGAAGTTGAAGCGGTCGCGCGGAAGCTCCGGAACAGCGTCACGCCCAGGCAGCGTCGAGGCGTCGACCGTCACCGGGAGCGGCATGTGAATGACGGGCTTCGAGGTCACCGGTAACAGGCTGTCGACGATGAAGCGGGTCGAGGACCAGATTTCATCGACGATCAGGTGTGGCAGCGAGACCCGTCGCGGCCAGCGCGGCAGTTCCCAAGGCCAGTAGCCGATCACATGGTCCGCGGCGAATCCTCCGAGCCCCTCGAACTGCTGCTCGGCCAGCATGTCGAAGGCCGAGAATGCGAAAATCCGGATTTGCGCGTCCTGAAGATCGGGCCGAATATAGGGCTCGAACTTCTCGGCCGCCTTATTCGGGCCCGGAAGCCACCTCCTGGTATGAAACAGGCTGAGACTCAGCGAGGTTTCCTGCTGCAGACTCTCGAACACAGTTCGCGCGTCTTCGCCCTGGCCGCTTTCCGCACGCGGAAAGCCGACGATTTCAACCTCGACCCGCTGACGCCCGGCTGTGGCTGCTCTCGACTCGATCCCGGGGTGCACGCGCAGGTTTTGCGCCTTGTATCCGACCCGGTAGATGTACTGGCGTTGCTCGCTCCACCACCAGGACACGTGCCCCGACGACGATTGCGGGAGCGGCTCGTCCGACTGGATCTGCCGGGCGATCCTGCACAGCTCTTCATCAAGCTCCTTCACCTCACCCCGGTGGATGCGGAAGGTCTCTTCGAACCCGGTCAGGCGCCCCGACGACCACAGCCCCAACAGGCTTTCGAAGAAGTTCAGCCTCCCGGCAGACGAAGACAGGTCATAGCCTAACGCAGGCTGCTCATCGCGCAGCCGTAGAAGCGCATTGGTGATCGGAACGTCGACATCCTGCACATAGGCCAGCGTCGGCGCGAACAGATATTCCCGCTCGAGAATCGCGAACGCGACATGTTCGACGCGGCCGCCCTTGTCCCACCAGGACAGAAAAGCCGACCGGCCGTGCGGTGTCGCCAGATCGAAGGCTTCGCCCAGCCGGGGCTCAGTTCGGTGGAGCCGGGCGAGATATCCCGGGATCTCTGCCGGCGCCGCGCCCGACAGCGCTCCGAAATTCGCCTCGAACCAGAACGCTCGAACTATCCGCACGAGATGAAGCTTCGCGCCGAGCAAGCCAGGGCGCGCCGCCAAATTTCGCGCGGCCCGCAACCACCAGCCGAACACCGTGGCGTCGGGCAGCCCCTCGTCGTCTTCGATCAGGACCAGTTCCGAACGGATGCCGATGGCCGCCTGCGCGATAGCCGGATGCAGGGTCTTCTCACCGCAATAGGTCGTCCCGGAACCAAGCTCGGTCGGCCGCAGCCAGCCCAGGAATATCCGCAATGCCAGACGATATTCCAGCAAACCGGATCTGAGGAACCAGGAGACGAAATTGAGATACCCTTCGTCTGTTCCGACATCGAAGGTTGCCCGCAGTTCGGCGCGGGCATCGTAAATCAAGCCGAGCAGCCGCAACGGCGGGAGCGCCCCATCCTGCGGCCATTCCGGAATAACCGATGTTGCGTAGGCGGCGATGCGTTCGAACAATCCCGGAGCAAGCGCGGGATGAGTTTCCAGGATACGCTCGATATTCGCGATCCAGTACTGGAAATGCTCGGGACGTTTCCGGCTCAGCGCCAGCGAGGCCGGCAAGGCGACCCGGAAACGTTCGGCTGTGAATTCGCGTTCGCAGACGAAGAACTGCACGAGCCAGTCGTAAGGGAGACGATCCTCATTTGCGATGTCCTGATCGATGCAGAAAGGACCGCGGTCGAGCAGATAGGCGGCGGTCAACGCATCCACTTCGGTCGAACTCGACTCGATTGCGGTCAACCACCAGGCGAGCAGGACATCGGCGTCCGCAGCCGAACGCATCGGCACTCTTTGATGAAAATCCGGCCCCGCCGACTGCCACTTCAGCAACAGAGATTTAGGAAGCCCGAACCCCAGAGAGCAATCCGGATACGCGCTATCGGGCCGCGACAGCTCTTCCGACAGTTGGTCGACATTCATCGGGTTGATCCGAAAGCATCAGCGCTTCATTGCTAAAGACGTTCAGCGTATTTGGCAAACCGGCGATGTGCGATCTGAGGTGACGTCGCACCGGTCTGCCGCGTGCGCGCGGCGTCGGATCGGGCCGGGGCCCCGATTCGCATCCACTATGGATCATCCATATGGAAAAATGAAACTTTTCGCTCCGATCGGGACGAGGACCGAGCTTTCCAAGCACCGATTGCGGTTGCTCCCGCAGGTCGAAATCCGTATGACGGGCCCTCCACATCGCCAGTGCCCCACGAGGATACCCCGGATGAGCGACCCACGGGTATTGATCACCACTTATCCCGAGGCGTTTCTGCACCGCGGCGGCGGTGAGTTCGAAATCGTCGAGCTTGCCAACAATCTCCGTCTGCTCGGCTTCAGGGTCGATCTCTACGGTCCGAATTCGCAGCCGATCTCGTTCTACGACACGGTCCTGCATTTCTCGGTCGTCGAATCCGGAATGAACCTGTTTCGGGCGCTCAAGAGTTCCGCAAAGCGCATCGTGCTGGTCCCCAACCTGTGGTGGATCGGGCAACCGAGCGACCACGACAGGGCGAATGCCGAAGAGTTTTTCCGCCTCGCCGACCAGATCGTCTTCAAATCGACGGCGGAGCGCGACAACGTCAGCCGCTATGCAGGGTTTCCGGATTACAAGGCCGTGCTCTGTCCATGGGGCGTCGACCGTTGCTACGCCGAGCCCGCCGACCCAGGGTTGTTCAAATCGCATCATCAACTCGATCGATACATCCTGTGGCTGGGCATCATCGAGGAGCGCAAGAATCAGTTGACGGCCATTCATGCGCTGCGTGACAGCAAGGTGCCGCTCGTGCTGGTCGGAGACTATCGCGACCGGCATTATTACGAGGCCTGCCGGCGCAGCGCTCCGTCGCACTTCAGATTCATCCCGCACATCCAGCCGAAATCCGAAATGCTGCGATCGGCGTTGCAGAATTGCGACGTCTATCTCGAGGCTTCGCTCGAGCCGGCTGGAATGTCGGCGATGGAAGCCTATCTGGCCGGTCGGCCGATCGTGGTGTCGGAGGGAGACTGGACCACGGAGCATTTCGGCGACGAGGTGATCGCGATCGATCCGAAGTCCGAGGAAGCGATTGCGGAGGGCGTCAGGCGGGCGTTGAGCGGGAACTCACCATCGGCCCGCACGCGCCGCATCAATCTACGGAATTTGCTTCCGGAGAACCTGGAGCCTCTCGGTCGAGTGCTCGCCGGCGGCCGGGGGCGCTCATGAACCTCCCGCATCGCCGCCCACGAGCGTCCTCTCAATCCAGCTCGAGTCGATGAAAATGGAACATCCGCCTTCCGACGTTTCGCTCGCATCGAGCTTCCGTGCGGACAATCACATGAACACCCGGGTTCTGGTGGCACAAAACGGCCTCTGGAATCTCGATAGTCTCGGCGTTCTCGACAATGTGCGGAAGGACTCCAAGCACCTTCTGATTACCGACAAGAACGTCGAAAAGCTCTATCTACGTCCGGTTCTGGAAAGCATCGAACGGAGCGGGCGCCTCGTCCGGACGATCGTCGTGCCGCCGGAAGAATCGTCGAAGAGCTTCGAGGTGTATGCACGCCTGGTACAAACCGCGCTCGACTACGGCATCGACAAGTACTCCGTGATCTTCAGCCTGGGCGGAGGATTGGTGAACAATCTCGCAGGCTTTCTCGCCTCGACCTTGTATCGCGGAATCGGACTGATCCATCTGCCGACGAGCCTGCTCGCCCAGGTCGACGCCGCGATCGATTTCAAGCAGGCTCTCAACTTCAGTCACGGCAAGAACCTGATCGGCAGCTTCTATCCCGCGTCCAACGTGCTGATCGATCCGATCGCGTTGCGGACGCTGAACCCGCGCCTGATCCGGTGCGGGCTCGCGGAATCGATGAAGCACGCGCTGTGCCAGGACAGCGACTTCCTCAACTACATCATGTCCCACCACAATCATCTGAGCGAACTCGACTTCTTGACGGAGACGGTGGTTCGTTCGGTGAAGCTCAAGCTCGAAATGATGGCGCCGAGCCTGCATTCCGATCGCGAAGAGGTGGTCAAGCAGTACGGACATGCGGTCGGGCATGCGGTCGAACACCTCTCGGGAGGCGAAATCTACCACGGCGAAGCGATCTCGATCGGAATGTGCGTTTCGGCGGAGATCGGACGGCTGCTGGGCGTCACCGACGAAGAGACCGTCGACATTCACTACCGTTCGCTGGCGATGCTCGGCCTGCCGACCACGGTCCCGTACGAATTCTCGCTCGGCGACATCTGGGAAAAGGTTCGCTACGACAAGCACTTCTTCCGGGACCGCGCCTATGTCGGGCTGCTGCGGACGGTCGGAGTTCCGAGCAACAGCGGCGAGGACGGACTGCACGGGCACTGGGTGTCGCGTGAGGTGCTGTTCGAAGCGATCGAAGTCAATCGACGCGCGGGCCTGCGATCCGCCTACTAGACGCCCTAGCGCCTCGGCTTCATAGGGCCCGCACGGCACGTCAACTGCCGTCCGTCACAACGGGCGCTACTTTACGTCAGCACTGTGACGGTCACGCGCCGACGTAACCGCATTGGCCGGAGCCCCCCTGAATCCGCACCCGTTTTTTGGACTTGATATTAGAACTAATTAAAGGACAGATGGACCATTGATTCCGGCTGTGATAAGCACTGCGTTGAAATTCATTCTCCCCTCGACGGCCCTTCAGCCGCATTGAATTGGTCAGAAATGTCCACCGCGAAGACAACCGCTCGTCACGACGCATCTGACCCGTACATCTGTTTGATCAGCATTCTGGTACCCGTCTACAACACGCCACCGGACGTCCTCGACGCGACGATCCAGTCGGTGCTCGCGCAGACCTTTTCCGACTGGGAACTTTGTATTTGCGACGACTGCTCGACGGACCCGCAAACCCTGTCTGTGCTCGACAGCTACAAGGGCACCGACCGACGGATCAAGATCGTGCGGGCTCCGACAAATCTCAACATTTCCCGCGCGACGAATCTCTGCGCCGAGATAGCGACCGGCGAGTTCGTCGGATTCCTCGATCATGACGACGTCCTGGAGCCTGACGCGCTCGCGGAAGTCGCGGCCGTGCTTCAGCGCGACGCGGACGTTGACGTGCTCTACACCGACGAAGACAAGCTAGAACCCGACGGCAGCCTGACCGAGCCCTACTTCAAGCCCGACTGGTCGCCCGAGCATCTGACTTCGGTGATGTATGTGCTGCATTTCACCGTCGTCCGGAAGAGCCTGTTCTTCGACGTCGGGATGTTGCGGCACGAATTCGCCGGTGCGCAGGACTACGATCTCGCGCTTCGGGTGTGCGGTCGTGCCCGCAAGATCGTGCATATTCCGAAGATTCTGTATCACTGGCGCAAGATCCCCGGTTCGGCCGCAGCTGCGGTCGACGCCAAGCCGGCCGCGCTGATCAACGCGCGGGCGGCGCTGCTGGACTATGCGCGGCAGCGCGATCCCGAAGCCACCGTCGACCTCGGCCAACTGCACGGACTGTTTCGTCTCA
Organism: Rhodopseudomonas palustris; assembly: GCF_007005445.1. Taxonomy (NCBI): domain Bacteria; kingdom Pseudomonadati; phylum Pseudomonadota; class Alphaproteobacteria; order Hyphomicrobiales; family Nitrobacteraceae; genus Rhodopseudomonas; species Rhodopseudomonas palustris. The sequence continues at coordinate 3,449,374 of NZ_CP041387.1, forward strand.
ACTGGAGCGCGGGACGCCGACCCGATCCGGTGACATTGCTGATCCTGACGGATTCGCGGCGTCGCGACGTTCCTGGCCGCGGCGACATTCTGATGGTCGATCACTTCATCGACAGCATCTTCGAAAAATCCACCTTCCGCGCATTCAAGATCGTGGTGGTCGACAACGGCAATCTGCCCGCCGATATCCGCGCCAAGTTCGAGAAGCTGGGCGTACGTGTCCACTCCTACGCATTCGAGCCGCCGTTCAACTTCTCCAACAAGGCCAATTTCTCGATCGACAAGGTCGAGACCGAGGACGTCATCATTCTGAACGACGATCTCGAAGTGATCAGCCCGGATTGGATCGAGGCGCTGCTCGGCTTCTCACGCCAGCCCGAGATCGGTGCGGTGGGCTGCCGTCTGCGCTTCGCCGACGATCGGATCCAGCACGCCGGGATCGCGCTCGGATTGACCTCGCCCTGTGGTCATATCTTCTACAACCGTCCCGCCGACGCGCCGGGCTATCTCGGCTTCACTCATCTGGTCAGAAACTACTCTGCCGTGACGGGCGCGGTGCTTGCGACCACGATGTCCAAGCTGCGCGAGGTCGGCGGTTTCGACGAGAATCTGAGAATCGACTACAACGATATCGATCTGTGCCTTCGACTCGGCGAGAAGGGATACCGTATCGTCTATACGCCCCATGCCGAGCTCTACCATTTCGAGCGAAGTTCTTCGGCCAGAAACGCGCCGGATGACAGCGACACCGCCAATTTCGTTGCGAGGTGGAAGGGGGTGCTACAGCGGGATCCCCACATGAATCCGAATTTCGTTGGCGATCGCGAAAAGCTCTCCGACAACCTCGATCTGATCTTCTAGCTGCGTTTCAGAGTGGAAAGAGATGCCTGAGACGGATATCGCCGCTTCCGACCAAGCCGAAATCGCCAAGGTCGCGGAGCGCTGGAGCGATCACACCCGAAATTGTGCAGAAGGCAGCGACGAGCGGTCGGCGATCGCGCGTTCCGGTCTGTTCGACGGCGAGTTCTATCTTGCAGCCTACTCCGACGTGAAGGCGGCCGGCATCGATCCGCTTCAGCACTATGTCGAGTATGGCGCGCGCGAGATGCGCGCACCCAACCCATGGTTCGATCCGAACTACTATCGCTCCCAGTTTGTCGACTTCCCCCGCTCGACGAATCCCCTGCTCCACTACGCGCAGGAGGGAGAGCGCCTCGGTTTCAAGCCCCATCCGAAGTTCGACCCGCGACGCTACCAGACGCTCTATCCGGTGGTCTCGGGGGCGAAGGTTCCGCCGCTCTGGCATTTTCTGAACTTCGGCTCGATGGATCACATGGAGGCGCGGCGCTACACGCCGCCGCGCCGCATCGATCCGGTGAAGCCGGCGCTGCGCAAATGGACACGCCCGACCTCCGTTCCATTGGGAGTGAATTTCGTCTCGCCGCTGTCCCGGATTTCCGGGCTCGGCGTCAGCGCACGCGGTTTCGTCGACGCCCTGCAGACGGCCGATATCCCTGTTCATCTGATCGAATGGACCGAGGGTTTCGAACATCAGGAGACTGTCGACAGCGGCCTGAAGGGCGTCGCTGAGCTTCAGCCGATCAACCTAATTCATATGAACGCCGACATCTTCCATCTGGTGTCGAACGGGCTGAGACAGACGGGCGTTCTCAGCCCCGACCGCTACAATATCGGGATCTGGTATTGGGAGCTCGCCGCATTCCGTCACGAGTGGATGCCGTGGGTCGCGCTGCTCGACGAGATCTGGTGCGCATCGTCGTTCAATGCCCGCTCCGTCGATGTCGTCTCGGCGCGACCGGTGAATCTGCTCAGGCCTGCGGTGGTTCCGCCGGTGGCGCCCGGCCAATTCTCCCGATCGCATTTCGGGCTGAACGAAGACAGCCTGGTGTTCTTCTACAATTGCGATCTGTCGAGCCGAATCGATCGCAAGAATCCGGAGGCGCTCGCGCGCGCCTTCCGTGAGGAGTTCGGCGACGATCCGCGCTATCAGCTCGTGCTGAAAATCGGCATGGCCGACCGCCATCCCAACTCCACGCGTCGGGTGGCGAGTGCCACCGGCGGTGCGACCAACATCCTCCTGATGGACCGCACGCTGACAGACCCGGAACTGGCCGACCTGCTGCATCACACGTTCGCTTACGTTTCGCCGCATCGCTCCGAGGGGCTCGGACTGACGATCATCGAGGCGATGCTGAGCGGCTGCCCGGTGATCGCCACGCCTTACGGCGGGGCGGCTGATTTTGTCGTCGATGGCGTCGCGAGGCCGCTGGCCCACCGGCTGACCGAGATCGAGGTCACCGACGAACCCTACCGACGCGGCTGCGTTTGGGCCGATCCGATCGTGGCCGACATCCGCCGCGCGATGCGCGAGCTGGCCGATGCTCCCGACGCCGCCCGTGCGCTCGGTCAGCGGGGGAAGGCGCACGCCGAGGCGCTGTTTTCGCGCGAAGCCACGTCGCGGGCGGTCCGCACCCGGCTGGACGAGATCTGGCGAACGCACACCGCCGGCTGACGATCTCACCTGGTGGATCGCTCCCCGCACCGGATACCGTCTGGATCGCGGGCGCAATCGACGATTGCCGCAGGATCGATTGCCTCATATATTTTCAGCATCATCCAACTGAGATAGCTGGGAAATCTTTGACCGGACGGATTCTCATCACGGGCGCAGGGCGAGGCATCGGGTTCGCGATCGCGCAGGTGCTGGCCCGGGACGGTTTTTCACTGGCGCTGGTGACGAAAACCGAGGCCTCGGCTTCGAAACTGCGCGCAGAGCGCTTCGTCGCGGAAGCGGACGCTGTCGTCGTCGCATTCGATCTTGCCGATCCCACGGCTTTGGGCACGTTCGTCGCGGAATGGCGGGAGCCGCTTTGGGGCGTTGTCCACAATGCCGGCATCTGCGAAACGGCGGGCATTGCCGACTCTGACCGCGACCCCTGGCGGGACGTGCTCGCCGTCAATCTTGAGGCGCCCTACCGACTGACCCGCGGACTGTTACCGCGGATTTCGCGGCCCGGCCGAATCGTCACCATCGGGTCGCAGCTTTCGGTCGAGGGCCGCGCCGGCTACGGCGCCTATTGCGCCTCGAAATTCGGCCTGATCGGACTCACCAAGTGCTGGGCCAAGGAGCTCGGCCGCGACGGCGTCACCGTCAACGCCGTATGTCCGGGCTGGGTCGACACCGAAATGACCAACAGCGACATCGATCGCCTCGCCGCCGAGCAGGGACGCGATGCGGCAGCGTTCAAGGCCGAGATCGCCGATCCGCTCGAACTGAAGCGCTTCAACAGTCCCGAAGAGGTCGCCGAACTGGTGGGGTTTCTGATGTCGGAGAAGTCCTCCGGTATCACCGGCCGGGCCTGGCTGATGCAGACGGTGTGGAATCAGCAATAGATGCCGGCCGTCACTCCAGTCGTCGTCGTTCCCGTATACAAAGAGAACAACGAGCCCGAAGCGCGAACCTCCCTTCGACATCTGAGACGCTTTCTCGGCCGTTATCGGCTGGTGCTGGCAAAACCTGCACATCTCGACTGGTCGGTCGAAGGGCTGGACAACGAAGTATTTCCCGATGAGAACTTTCAATCCCTCCACGGGTACAATCGTCTGCTGCTTTCACCGTCGTTCTATCGCCGCTTCGCCCAACACAGTCACATCCTGATCTACCAGCTCGACGCACTGGCGTTTCGCGACGAGCTGACCGAATGGTGCGAGAGCGACTACGACTATATCGGCGCAAGCTGGTACCCTCATCTGATCGAGAAATACATCGGCGAACCGTGGCCATTCGCCAAGATCGGAGCGGGCAATGGCGGTTTCAGTCTGCGCCGCGTATCCGCCTTCATGTCCCATCTGGAGAACCGACGGCCGACGTTGCGTCACGCGCTCGACCGGCTGCTGGAAGGCGATCTCGACGCAGCAAACCGTCTCTTGCGCTACCGCAAGCATTTGACGCCGTCGAACTACGTCCAGCACAAGATGCTGGCTGAAGACGTGTATTGGGGTGTTTTCGCGCCGCTGATCGACCCGTCATTCCGGGTCGCGCCGGTCGAAGTCGCGAACCGGTTCTCGTTCGAATACGATCCGAATTTCCTGCTGCAGCAATCCGGCGGGCGCATCCCGTTCGGGTGTCACGCCTGGTATCGCTTCCAGGATGCCCGCACGTTCTGGCAGAGCCGACTGCTGCCGCCGGACGGCAGTCCGGCCTGACCGCCGTCAGCCACGCTGCTCGGCCCACCATTCATAAGTCGACGTCAGACCGCTCAGCAGATCATGCGCCGGACGCCAGCCGGTGGAGCGGAGCTGCGTCGAATCGCCGACCAGCAGCGGCGGATCTCCGGCGCGATCGGGGCGAGCACCGAGTTGCACCAGGTCCGGGCGGCCGCTGATCTCGCCGAGCTTCGTGACGATCTCGGCGAGTCGCACGGGAACGCCGGACGACAGATTCACAGCGCCCTGCAACGAGGCGTGCAGCAAGGCGATCGCTGCATCGGCGAGATCGTCGATATGCATGAAATCCCGCCAGGCCGAGCCGGAGGAAAACGCCGCGGGCTCCCCGCAGGCGAGTTGCCTGCACGCATAGGGGATCAACCGGCCGGCGTTTTCGAAGGGCCCATAGCCGAAGAACACCCGGCCGGTGGCGGCCGAGCACCCCGCTTTGGCCGCGGCGGTCTGAAGCACGTCGTGAAACGACTTCTTGGCTACGCCATACAACGTCGATGGCCGCTCCGGCGTGACACCTTCGACCATATATCCGTGCGACCAGTCGTATTCGGCGGCGGTGCCGATCTGGACGAAACGCTGGCCGCCCGCGGCCAGAAAGGCCTGGAGCAGATCGCAGCTCGCCGCCAGCCAGCGCAGGTTGGCAGGGCTCTCCCAGTAATCGTTGTGAGCGGTGATCCAGGCGGCGTGGATCAGATGGGTGGGCCGCACCGTCGCGACCAGCGCCCCCGCTGCGCCAGGGGCAGTGAGGTCGAGGCCGTGCCAGTTCGTCCGAGTGGTCGGCGGCAGCTCCCCACCGCCCGGTGAATGAGTCGCATGAATCTCGGTGACGGCCGCATCGGCCTCGAGACGGGTCAGCAGGTGCCGCCCGATGAACCCCCGTGCTCCCGTCACCAGCACACGCATGTCGAGCCTTCGTCCTGTTACGGCGTCAGCGCCAGATCGCCCAGGCCAGGCAGAACCGCGTCGCGCGCGCTGATCACCTCCGGCGGGTGCGGCCAGACGATCCCGACCTGCGCATCGTTCCAGTTCAAGCCGCGGGCAAGATCGGCCTGGTAAGGCTGTGCGATCTGATACGCCACCATGGCCTCGTCGCTCAGCGTCAGAAAGCCGTGGGCGAAACCCTGCGGGATGTACAGCGCCAGATGATTGTCCGCGGTCAGTTCCTGGCCGAACCATTGCCCGAACGTCTTCGATCCGGGGCGGATATCGACCGCAACGTCATAGATCGCGCCCTGCACGACGCGGACCAGCTTGTCCTCCATCCGCGGCGCCGCCTGGAAATGCATCCCACGCAGCGTATGGCGGCGCTGGTTGAAGGAAAAGCTGCACTGATCGATCTCCGGATTGAGGCCTCGCTCGCGGAACGTCGTGGCGCAGAAGGTGCGCATGAAGAATCCGCGCTCGTCGCGAAACGGCTCGGGCTCGATCACGAAGCAGCCGTCGAGCGGAGTCGGGACGATCTTCATGCGCGGACCGCGTCGACGATCTTCGGCGTCGGGATCGGGATGATGAACTTGCCGCCCCAGTCGGCGATCGCCGCCATCTGCGCGGTGATTTCCTTCTCCAGATTCCACGGTAGAATCACCAGGTAGTCCGGCTTGGCCTCGGTGATCGCCTGCGGCGCCAGGATCGGCAAACGCGTGCCGGGCAGGAACATGCCCTGCTTGTGCGGCGACATGTCGACGGTGAAGTCGATCATGTCGGCGCCGACGCCGCAGTAGTTCAGCAGCGTGTTGCCTTTCGCCGGCGCGCCGTAGGCGGCGATGGTCTTGCCTTGGCGCTTGAGGTCGATCAGCAGCGAGAGGAAGGCCCGCTTGGTTTCGCGGACCTTCTCGGCGAACGCCAGATACGGCGCGTCGGTGTCGAGGCCGAGCCGTCGCTCGAGCTCGCGGACCTCCGCCAGACCGGGACCGTCGATGTGGCCGGCGTCCTTGCGGCAGGCGAACAGCCGCAGTGATCCACCGTGGGTCGGCAGTTGCTGGACGTCGAACACGCGCAGACCCTGCGCCGCGAAGATGCGCTCGCAAGCCAGCAGCGACAGATACGAGAAGTGCTCGTGATAGATCGTGTCGAACTGATTGAGCGCGAGCATGTTGGCGACATGCGGGAATTCGAAGGTGGCGACGCCCTCGGCGGCGAGCAGGATCGAGAAGCCTTTGACGAAATCGTTGATGTCCGGAACGTGGGCCAGCACGTTGTTGGCGGCGGTCAGCCGTGCGCGCTTGCCGCTCGCGACCAGTTCCTGCGCGGTCGCCGCGCCGAAGAACTTCACAATGGTCGGAATACCGCGCTCTTCCTGCGCAACCTTGGCGACCGACGCGCTCGGCTCGATCCCGAGCACCGGGACGCCGGCCTTGTCGAAGTACTGCAGCAGATAGCCGTCGTTGCTGGCGATCTCGACGACGAGATCGGACGGGCCGATGGCGAAACGCCGCCGCATGTCCTCGGTATAGCGTTCGGCGTGGGCGAGCCACGACGTCGAATACGAGGAGAAATACGCGTAGTCCTCACGGAACAGGTCGTCCGAGCGGAAGAAGTTCTGCAATTGCACCAGCCGGCACGATTCGCAGACGAACGTGCGCAGCGGATAGAACGGCTCCGGACCATCGACCCTGGATGCGGTCAGGTAGTCGTTGGAGATCGGCGTGCTGCCGAGATCCGCGACCAGAATCCGGAGCGGAGTCCCGCAATGTCTGCAAACGTGGCTTGCCGTATCAGTCATGAACAAAATACCTTGGGGTGTGCCGCCGGATCGAACTCGGCCGGCTGCTACCAGATCTTCCACGGGGCCTTGGACGAGGTCCAGAGCTGCTCGAGATATTGCTTGTCGCGCAGCGTATCCATCGGATGCCAGAATCCGTGGTGCTTGTAGGCGCTGAGCTGACCGTCGCGCGCCAACCCTTCGAGCGGCTCGCGCTCCCAGATCGTGGCGTCGCCGTCGATGTACTTGAACACTTCGGGAGACAGCACGAAGAACCCGCCATTGATCCAGCCGAGCTCACCGTCGGGCTTTTCCTGGAAGCTGGTGACACCGTCGTTGTCGTCGAAATTGAGGGCGCCAAATCGGCCCGGCGGGCTGACCGCGGTGATGGTCGCGAGCTTGCCATGGGAACGATGGAAGCTGAGCAATGCCGTAATGTCGACGTCGGCGACGCCATCGCCATAGGTCATACAGAAAGGAGCATTGCCGACATAGTCACCGACACGTTTGATGCGACCGCCGGTCATCGTCTCCGAACCCGTGTCCACCAACGTGATAGTCCAGTCTTCAGCGCGCTTTTTCTGATATATGATCGAGTTGTCGGCAAAATTGAATGTGACGTCCGATTGATGCAGAAAGTAATTCGAGAAATACTCCTTGATCAGGTACCCCTTGTAGCCAAGGCACACGACGAACTCTTTGATACCGTGTGCATGGAATATCTTCATAATGTGCCACAGGATTGGCAGGCCGCCGATTTCGACCAGCGGCTTTGGTCGCACAGAGGTCTCCTCTGCGATCCTAGTCCCCATGCCCCCCGCCAGAATGACGGCTTTGTTCACCACGTTCATCAGGTTCAGCGCCCCTACGCAACAAAGGCAAGCCCGTGCCTCTAAGTTTCGACCGAATTAATCATAGCTCCAAATCGTCGAAAACAAGGGATCAGGCGCCACAGTAGCGACCGATCTGCTCCATTGTGATCTTCGACGCGATCTTCGGATCTGCATAGAACTCGCGATACCACTCCGCAGTCGCGCGCAGTGTCTCAGCCAGCGCCCAGCGCGGCCGCCAGTCCAGCCTTTGGCGTGCCTTGGTGCTGTCGAGCACGAGCAATTCGGCCTCATGCTGCACCGCCTTGCCATAGACGATGTTGGCAGCCTTCCATTCCGAAGCAAGGGTATCCAGAAGAGTACGCACCGGCACACAATCTGCGACGTCCGGCCCCAAATTCCAAGCTTCGCCACTCCCGGACTTGCCACTGGTCATGCGATCCAACAAAGCAAGATAGCCGTCCACGAGGCAAAGGACGTGCTGCCAAGGGCGTGTAGCGGAAGGATTTCGGACTTCAAGCGGCGTATCGGCGATTGCCGCTCGGACATAGTCCGGGACCAGGCGATTCTCCGACCAGTCCCCGCCTCCGATGATGTTACCACCCCTCGCACATTCGATCGCCATCGCGCGCCCCCACGATGGAAGTGAAGCGCGATAGCTTGCGATCGCTATCTCGGCTGCCGACTTCGACGCGCTATAGGGATCCGCTCCGCCGATTCGATCATTCTCTCGATAGGGATGAATCCAGTTGCGGTTTTCATAGACCTTATCGGTCGTGATACACAAAACACCCGCGACACAATCGTTGCGCCTTGCTGCTTCGAGAACGTGAACCGTGCCAAGCACATTAGTCCGGTAAGTCTCGACCGGATGCGAATACGAAGCAAGTACGAGCGGTTGAGCTGCAAGGTGAAGGATTAGCTTGGGGCGACACGCCTCAACACAGGCAAGTACGGTATCGAGATCGCCAATATCGCCTATCGTATGGCTGACCAGAATGGCTTCCGCATCGGTCGCGTCGAAAAGATTTGGCTTGGTAGTCGGGGAAAGAGCAAGCCCGTGGACGCGCGCGCCGAGCCGATGGAGCCAATGACAAGCCCAAGTCCCGGTAAACCCCGTGTGTCCGGTTACGAGAATGTCGAGCCCGGCGAGGTTTCGATAAGTGCTCACGGGCGATTCCTCCCCACGGTACCCAATCCACAATTCCGCCCGCGTAGCATGTTGCCGACCAGATAGCCACTGGCACAAGCTGAGGGCGCCTTGCCAATCAATGCCGTTTGCGCATAAGACGGACATTGTTTTTCATGGTGAGAATCGTCCTAGGTCAACCATCAAAGCGCCGATTTTCGAGGCTTTATTCATGCAAATTCGCGAACTCGACATCCCCGGCGTCAAATTGCTGTCGCCGAGACGATTCTCGGATGATCGCGGCTGGTTCTCGGAAAGCTACAATCAGAAGACGCTCGCTCAGTTCGATATTCATTGGCAGTTCGTTCAGGACAATCATTCCTACTCGAAGCATGCCGGCACGATCCGCGGGTTTCATTTTCAGGCGCCGCCGCATGCCCAGGACAAGCTGGTCCGCTGCGTCCGTGGCAGCATCGTCGACATCGCGGTGGACCTGCGCGCCGGCTCGCCGACCTATGCGAAATGGGTCGCGGCGGAACTGTCCGCCGAGAACGGCGAACAACTGTTCGTTCCGGTCGGATTCGCGCATGCTTTCATCACGCTCCAGCCCGATACCGAAGTGCTCTACAAAGTGACCAGCTTTTATGCGCCGGAATCCGACGGCGGCGTTCGATGGGACGATCCTACCATCGGGTTTCCGTGGAAACTGCCCCCGGGCGCCCCGCATCTGTCGGCCAAGGATGCCAAGCTGCCGCGACTGCAAGACATCGAAACGCCGTTTCGGTGATCGCGCCGGAACGTAGTTGGCCGGCGCCGGGCTTCGATCCGGACCGGTCCGCAACGCCCGGCCCGGCTCATCTCTTGACTTTCCGGGCCGGTCTGACTTCTAACCGTGCCCAGGCGCCCGAAATCCCGGGTCTTTTCTGAACGTTCGAAAGTGGCAAGATGAAGCGGGCTTTGATCACCGGCGTGACCGGACAGGACGGCGCTTATCTGGCCGCACTGCTGCTGGAAAAAGGCTACGAGGTTTTCGGCCTGGTGCGGCGGTCGAGCTCGGCCGATGTGATCGACGCCAAGCTGCGTTGGCTCGGTGTTCACAACGATGTCCGCTTCGTCGACGGCAATCTGCTGGACCTGTCGTCCCTGATCCGCGCGATGCGCGACATCAAGCCGGACGAAGTCTACAATCTGGCGGCGCAGTCGTTCGTCAAATCGTCCTGGATGCAGCCGATTCTGACCGGCCAGGTGACCGGCCTGGGCGCGGTGAACGTGCTCGAGGCGGTACGGCTCGACGCGCCGCAGGCGCGGTTCTACCAGGCGTCGTCCTCGGAGATGTACGGCCTGATCCAGGAGCCGGTGCAGAGCGAGACCACGCCGTTCTATCCGCGCTCGCCCTATGCGGTCGCCAAGGTCTATGCCCACGGCATGACGGTCAACTATCGCGAGAGCTTCGGTCTGCACGCTAGCAACGGCATCCTGTTCAATCACGAGTCCCCGGTCCGCGGCATCGAGTTCGTCACTCGCAAGGTCACCGACGGCGTCGCCCGCATCAAGCTCGGTCTGCAGACCGAGCTGCGACTCGGCAATATCGACGCCAAACGTGACTGGGGCCACTCCAAGGACTACGTCCGCGCGATGTGGATGATGCTGCAACAGGACAAGCCGGAGGACTACGTCATCGCCACCGGCCGCACCACCACGGTGCGCGACATGTGCCGCATCGCATTCGCGCATGTCGACCTCAACATCGACGATCATCTGGTGATCGATCCGGACCTGTTCCGGCCTGCGGAGGTCGACGTGCTGCTCGGAAATCCGGCCAAGGCGCGTAGCAAGCTCGGCTGGGAACCCACGATCACACTCGAGCAGATGATCCAGGAGATGGTCGAAGCCGATCTTCGCCGGGTTCGGCAGCAGATCGGTTAGCGCCGATGAGCTCGTCGACGCCTGCGCGGCTGTTGGTCACCGGCGCCACGGGGTTCGTCGGTCATCATCTGGTCGACACATTGGGCGCGCGTCTGCCGGAGAGCGAGATCCTGCTCGCCGATCGTCAGACTTCGTCGCTCCACGCCGGTTCACGGCGTCGCTTCGTGCGTCTCGACGTCAGCGACGCCGATGAGGTCGACCGGCTGATCCGGACCGAGCAGCCCACCCATATCGTTCACCTCGCCGCCGTGGCTGCGGTAACCGCCGCGAATTCCGATCAACGGCTCGCCTGGGCGATCAATTTCGGCGGAACGCAGAATCTCGCGCTCGCGGTGTCCGCATTCGCGCCGGATTGCCGGCTGCTCTATTGCAGCAGCGCTGAAGTCTATGGTGCCAGCTTCAAGTCTGGCCGGCCGCTCGATGAAAGCGCCTTGCTCGATCCGGTCAATCCGTATGGCGCAGCGAAAGCGGCCGCCGACATCATGTTGGGCCAGATGGCGCGCAGCGGACTACGGGTGCTGCGGCTTCGTCCGTTCAATCACACCGGCCCCGGCCAGACCCCGCAATTCGCCATTCCGGCTTTCGCCTCGCAGATCGCCAGGATCGAACGCGGCGAGCAGGAGCCGGTGATCAGCGTCGGCGACCTGTCGAGCCAGCGCGATTTCCTCGATGTACGGGACGTGGTCGACGCCTATCTCCGAGCGTTGCTGCGATTCGACGACCTGCCGAACGGCGCGGCAATCAATATCGCCTCCGGCGTCGCCCGGCCGCTGCAGGAAGCGCTCGACAGCCTTCTGTCGCTGACGTCGTCGAAGATCGAGGTGACGGTGGATCCGCAACGGCTGCGGCCGAACGATACGCCGGTCGCTTTCGGCAACGCCGCGCGAGCAGCCGAGTGGCTCGATTGGCGCCCGGCCCACGACTGGCCAGACACCATCGCCTCGGTTCTCGAGTACTGGCGTGGACAGACTGGCTGAAAGGGAAACGCGATGCACGGTTCAGGCAAGTGCCGCATCATCGATCGCCCCGGCGGCAGTCCGGCCACAGCCACTGGGGTATGAGGATTCAGTATTGACACGTCCCTGCCGGCGCGCAACCGGCCGGGTAACACGACCATCCCGTCCTGCCGATGCCACCCCGATCCGGGGCACCTCGTCTGCAAGCCGGCTGTTCTTGCCACTGCCCCGATGCCGAGGCTAACCTTGATCAACGAGGACTCGATGGACAACCGTATCATTCCCCTGATCATGTGCGGCGGCGCGGGGACGCGGCTTTGGCCTGCGTCGCGGGAGGTGCGTCCGAAGCAGTTCCTGCCGCTGTTCGGCAAGCGCTCGACGTTTCAGGAGACGCTGCTGCGGGTATCCGATCCTGCGCTGTTCGGTCGGCCGATCGTGATGACCAATACGGGCTATCGCTTCATCGTCCTGGAGCAGCTCAGCGAGCTGGGCATCGAGGCCGATATCCTGCTGGAGCCGGCGCGCCGGGATTCCGGCCCGGCGATCGCCGCCGGTGCGGTCCTGGCCGATCAGCGCGATGCGAATGCCGTGGTTCTGGCGCTGGCGGCGGATCATGTGGTCCGCGATACGCGCAGCTTTGTCGAGGCCTGCCGCGCCGGCAAGGTCGCCGCCGACGAGGGCTTCATCGTGACCTTCGGGGTGAAGCCGGAACGGCCCGCGAGCGACTACGGCTATATTCGCCCGGGTGACCGGATCACCGACGGCGTGTTCAAGGTCGGGACATTCGTCGAGAAGCCCGACGCGGCGACGGCCGCGACCTATGTCGAGCAAGGCTATCTGTGGAACAGCGGCAACTTCATGTTCCGCGCGGCCTCGCTGCTGGAGGAGTACCGGCAGCATGATCCCGACAGCATCGCCAGCATTACCGAGGCGGTGACGGGCGCCGGCCGCGATCTCGGCTTTGTGACGCTCGCGCCGGAGGCGTTCGGCCGGGCCAGGGCGATCTCGGTCGACTACGCGGTGATGGAAAAGACCGCACGCGCCGCCGTGGTGCCGGTCGATTGCGGCTGGTCCGATGTCGGCTCGTGGCACGCGGTGTGGGAGCTGTCCGACAAGGACGACCACGGCAATGCCGCGCAGGGCATGGCGGTGTTCGAGGACAGCCGCAATTGCAACGTGACCTCGGACAAGGCGCTGGTGGCGCTGGAGGGCGTCGACGATCTGGTGGTGGTGGCGACCACGGACGCGATCCTGGTGTCGCGCCAGAAGGATGCCAACGGCCTGAAGCGCCTGGTCGCCAAACTCAAGACGGTGGCGCCGGAAGTGACCCAGCAGCATCTGCGGGTGCATCGTCCCTGGGGCAGCTACCAGTCGCTCGACACCGGCGACCGGCATCAGGTCAAGCGCATCGTGGTGAAGGCCGGCGGCCGGCTGTCGCTGCAGAAGCATCACCACCGTTCCGAGCACTGGATCGTGGTGCGCGGCACGGCGCTGGTCACGGTCAACGATCTGGTCAAGAACGTTCACGAGAACGAGTCGATCTACATCCCGATCGGGGCGACCCATCGGCTCGAGAACCCGGGCAAGATCCCGCTGGAGCTGATCGAGGTCCAGACCGGCAGCTATCTCGGAGAAGACGACATCATTCGCATCGAGGACGACTACCGGAGGGCCTGACGGCCGGCGTCGCGCGGGCTTTCCGCAAACCCGCATCCCTGTTCTATCGTTGTGTGAGTTGTCCGCCGATGTTTCCGACGCCGCAGCCGCTTCTGACGGCCAATACCTACGCCTACGAATCCGAGCCGATGGTCAAGCCCACCGGCTTCCGCGAATACGACGCGCGCTGGCTGTTCGGCCAGGAGATCAACCTGATGGGCGTTCAGGCGCTCGGCATGGGGCTCGGCACGCTGATCGCCGAGCTCGGCCGGCCGCAGGAGATCGTCACCGGGCACGACTTCCGCGGCTATTCGGCGTCGATCAAATACGCGCTGATCGCCGGGCTGATGGCGTCGGGCTGCAAGGTGCACGACATCGGGCTGGCGGTGACGCCGATGGCGTATTACGCGCAGTTCGATCTCGACGTGCCGTGCGTCGCGATGGTCACCGCCTCGCACAACGACAACGGCTGGACCGGCGTCAAGATGGGCGCCAACCGGCCGCTGACCTTCGGCCCCGACGAGATGAACCGGCTGAAGCAGATCGTGCTCGGCGCGGCGTTCAAGACCGGCAGCGGCTCCTACGTCTTTCACCCGAACTATCCGGCGCGCTACATCGCCGACCTGACCAAACACGCCAGGCTGAAGCGCAAGCTCAAGGTGGTGGTCGCCTGCGGCAACGGCACCGCCGGCGCGTTCGCGCCGCAGGTGATGGAAGCGATCGGCTGCGAGGTGATCCCGCTCGACACCGAACTCGACCACACCTTCCCGAAGTACAATCCGAACCCCGAAGACATGGAGATGCTGCACGCGATCCGCGACGCGGTGCTGCAGCACAACGCCGATCTCGGCCTCGGCTTCGACGGCGACGGCGACCGCTGCGGCGTGGTCGACGACACCGGCGAGGAGATCTTCGCCGACAAGGTCGGGGTGATGCTGGCGCGCGACATGTCGGCGATCCACCCCAACGCGCGCTTCGTGGTCGACGTCAAATCCACCGGCCTGTTCGCCACCGATCCGGTGCTGCAACGGCAGGGCGCCAGGACCGAATATTGGAAGACCGGCCACTCCTACATGAAGCGCCGCACCAACGAGAGCAACGCGCTCGCCGGCTTCGAAAAATCCGGCCACTTCTTCTTCAACGCGCCGCTCGGCCGCGGCTATGACGACGGCCTCGTCTCGGCGATCGCGATCTGCGAGATGCTGGACCGCGCGCCGGGCAAGTCGATGTCGCAGCTCAAGGACGCGCTGCCGAAGACCTGGTCGTCGCCGACGATGTCGCCGCATTGCGCCGACGAGGTGAAGTATCGGGTGATCGACGAGGTCGTGAAGCACTTCGAAGCCGCACAGGCGAACGGCGATCTCGTCGCCGGGCAGAAGATCCGCGATCTCGTCACCGTCAACGGCGTCCGGGTCACCTGCGCCGATGGAAGCTGGGGGCTGGTGCGGGCATCCTCGAACAAGCCCGAGCTGGTGGTGGTGGTCGAAAGCCCGGTGTCCGAGCAGCGGATGCACGACATGTTCGAAGCCGTGAACCTCGTGCTGCGCCAGCATCCCGAAGTCGGCGCGTACAATCAGACGATCTGACGATCTCGGCTGCGAACCGGCGTTTTGATTTGGCGACCGATATCGACTACAGGGTGCGAACACCTGCAGCCTGAGCCGCCTGGAAGCGCTCTGGATTCAGCGGACGGAGACCGGCCCATTCGACGTCTTGGCTACATCTTGCGTTTCGCAACAGCCATCGCGGCGGGCTTCGCCCTTACCGGCTGCTCGTCGATTCTCGATGCGTTGCCGGATGGTGGCGACAAGGCGCCGAAAGCCACTGTGACGGCGGTCGATCTCAAGCGGGTCGGGGAAGAAACCAAGCTGCCGCAGCCCTGGGAGATCGCAGGGCCGATCGAGGCCGATCCGGTCACGGTGACGCCGTGGATCGTCTGCCTGCGCAGCAAGGCGCCGGACCAGACGCGGCAGACCTACGCGCTGTTCTACAAGGCCGGCAAGCTCGAAACTTATCGGTTCGCGGCGATCGTCGACCGCTGCGACGAGCAGAGTTTCAGAGCGTTCTAGATCGCGATCGAACCAGCGCTCGTCAAACCGGGATCGGCCGAACCCGGACTTGCAACCTTGTTTGGACGCGTCTGTTCGCCGAAGTCGGCACCAACTCGCTTAAAATCGCGGGATCACGAAGCGCGGCGCTCGAGCGGATACTCCTCGCTCTCGTACAGCGTCCGGATGCCCTTGTGGTCGAAGCGGGCCTCGTCGACCTGCAGATAGGCGCCATTCAGACAATCGGCCGGCAGCTCCTCCATCGCATAGCGCACCGCTTCCGCCGCACGGCTAAAGCGGCGATAGGCGACACCGGTGCGGCGCTTCTTGCGGATCGCTGCGGGAAACAGTTCTGCGGACGTGTCGTAGCTGAACGCCATGGCGAAATAGCCTCCTCGAGATGGGGATACGCCACACGGGGACACGATCATGATCGGCGCCGGCGGCTTCAATTCCGATCCTCCCTATATAGGCACGATGCACGGATTTGCGACCCGCCGCCCTCGGCTGCAAAGCTATCCGAATGAATCTGCTGATATTTTTGATTCCAAAGATGCGAAAAGCGGGTCCCAAAGGGCACCCGCTTCTGCTCATGATCCTGACGGACGGAATGGATCAGCTATTTCGGCTGGAGCTTGAGCGCCGCCGAGTTGATGCAGTAGCGCAGACCGGTCGGCCCAGGGCCGTCGGGAAATACATGACCGAGATGGCCGCTGCAGCGCGAGCACAGCACCTCGGTGCGGATCATGCCGTGGCTGACGTCACGTTCTTCGTCGATCGCCTCGGCCTGCGCCGGCGTCGTGAAGCTCGGCCAGCCGCAGCCGGAATCGAACTTGGCATCGGACTCGAACAGCGTCTGACCGCAGCCGGCGCACACATAGGTGCCGGGCCGGGTCTCGTATTCATACTCGCCGGTGTACGGCCGCTCGGTCGCCTTCTCGCGCAGCACGGCGTACTGCATCGGCGTCAGTTCCTTGCGCCACTCGGCCTCACTCTTCTCGATCTTGCCGGGAGAGGTCTTGGTGTCGGACATCGTTCCTCCTGAAATCGTCGGGCCCCGCCTTCAGTTGGTGGCCTTGACGCTGCTCACCAGCGTCGGCTTGTCGAGATACTCCGTCGGAAACAGCTTCTTCAGGGCCTCGATCTTGGGCAGGTCGTTGTAGACAATATAGGGCTGATTGGGGTGCAGCGTCAGGTAGTCTTGGTGATAGGTCTCCGCCGCATAGAAGCCGTCGAGCGGACCGACCTTGGTGGCGATCGGCGAGCCGAACACTTTGGCGGCGTCGAGCTGCGCGATATAGGCCTCGGCGACCTTCTTCTGCTCGTCGCTGGTGGCGAAGATCGCCGACCGATACTGCGGCCCGACATCCGGGCCCTGGCGGTCGAGCTGGGTCGGATCGTGCGCGACAGAGAAGTAGATCTGCAGCAGTTTGCCGTAGGAGATACGCTTCGGGTCGTATTTGATCTCGACCGCCTCGGCGTGGCTGGTGGTCCCGGTCGACACCAGCGGATAGCTTGCAGTCGCCTTGCTGCCGCCCGCATACCCGGACAACGCGTTCACCACGCCGGCCGTATGCTGGAACACGCCCTGCACGCCCCAGAAACAACCGCCGGCGAATACAGCGGTCTGAATCCCGCCGGCCTCTTTGGCATCGAGCTGCGGCGGCGGAATCACCACCGGCTCTTCGGCGGCCCGAGACGGTCCGAGCGTGGACCACGCCAGCGCCCCCACGACGGCGGCGCAGAGAGCAAGACGATCAAATGAAGTGCGCATGAGCTGTCCTCGCGAGGTTGAAGCCGAGGCCG